>NZ_JBEZGN010000018.1:0-169630 GCF_040650055.1 Spirillospora sp. NPDC048819
AGGACCGACTCGAAGGCGTTCGGGTCGCCGCGGGACTCACCGTGCAGCATCGCGATCCGCTCCGGCGGGGCGATCTCGGTCCAGGAGATCCACTCGGTGTAGTCGGTCGGCGCGCTGCATGTTCCCCAATGCCTGACGTAGCGGCCCCGGCACCCTCGGGCCGGCGGGACCCAGGGCGCGGCCGGAGGGTGCGGGGGCTTCAGGCGTGGAGGCTCACCAGCTGGCGGATGACGTCTTCCAGTGCCGTGCGGCCGGCCGTGACTTCACTCATGTCGGCGAAGTAGGTCATGCGCCTGCCGGGCATACTGCCCTCCAGAAGCGCGCTGCTGATGTTCACGACCTCGGGGTCGTGGAAGACGAGGTGGACGCGGTCGGTGGCGCGGAGGTTGAAGGTCACGAGGTAGCCGCCGTCGAAACTGAAGGTCGGCGCATTCCACTTGATCTGCTCGGTGATGCCCGGGTTAACGCCCTTGATGATGTCGCGGGTCTCCTGCACCTCGGACTTGAGCGGATGGTCCAGCTCGGCCATGAAGTCATCGACTGCCGTCATGAGCTGATCGTAAGGGGACGGTGCACACGTACGGCGGCCCTGGAGACGAGTCTTCGCGTCCGCCCCAGAACGGGGCATTCACCAGCGGAAGTTCGCTGTGGCGGACGTCGTCATGGTCGACTCGCTCCCGGCGTGGCAGCGCCCGCAGCTTGCCAGCGGGCAGCAGCGCGGACGGCTGTTCCGGGAGTCGACATCATCGCCACTCTGCGCTGCTTCTCAGGCCAGATTTCTGATCCGCTGGACGAGGGTCGCGAAGTTCTCGCGCGAGAGGGAGAGGTGGCCTCCCTGGGGGTTCTTGCTGTCCCTCACGCCGATGACGTTCGAGAGCGCGGCAACCTCGACACACTCGCCACCCTGGGTGGTGCTCTTTCTGCTCTTACGCCATACGGGGTTCATTGCATGGCCTCCATGATCTTCCTGATCAAGTCTCGGGATAGCATCTCGGGCAGCGCATGCTGTCCGATCTGGTCATAACGTAGTGCATATGATGCTACTTCGGCGGCACTCGAAGCCAGCCGACCTCCGCCCGGGGCTTCGACATATGCGACCTCCATGTGCGGTTCGGCCAGCGTCATCAGCATGAAGGGTCCATCCAGACCAGGATGAGCGCCGACAGATTTAGGGACCACTCGCACGCCCACATTTGGACGGTGTGAAAGCTCAAGAATATGGGCGAGTTGCGCCCTCATGACCTCCGGTCCACCACACGGCAGTTCAAGCAGAGTCTCCGAGATCAGGAACCACAGCATCGGGGCGTCTGCCTCGTCCAGAATCGCCTGACGGGATAGACGCTTGTCAAGCGCCTCCTCTACGTCCTTGACGTTGCCCGCAGTGAGGCAAGTCCTGGCGTAGTCCGGGGTCTGAAGCAGTCCGGGGACGAGGTCGACCTGCCAGGTCTTGATGACGGACGCCCGGCACTCGAGATCGACGTATTGCCTAAACCAGTCCGGATCGTGGCCAAGAGTGGCATACCAGACGAGAAAGCCGAAGATTCCGCCCGTGTCCCAAGCGCGATCAAGAATCGCGGCCTGCTCCGGGGTCAGCTGCAAGGCGCCGGTCTCCAGTCGGGAAACTGTGGACTTCGAGCACCCCAGGATCTCGCCCATCAGGTCACCCGTGAGCTTGCGCTGCAATCGGCAGAAGCGCAGGTAGTAGGCGATGAGCGCCCACATCGAAGACTTCGGGTCCGGTGATGGGCGATGCGACATCATGCACCTCCGAATTTCCCGCAGTTGCAGGAGTTGCGAACAACTCTGACAAGCCTAGGTCGAAAGGCGCACCCTGTGGCCGGAAGAAGGAACTTCTGTCCTGCAAGGAGGGTTTCGAAATGCCACAGAAAGTGCAGTCCGGACATATTTCCGTCGGTCATGCCCGCGACATAGCATTGGGAGGGATGTGCGCGTGGCGCCTCCCCACCGACGCAAGCTGCGCCTCGGTCGCCCGCTCCCTCCTGAGCATCGCCATGACGACCCTCGGTCTGGACCGTGACACAGCCGACGACGCGATCCTGGCGGCCAGCGAGTTGGCCACCAACGCCCTCCACCACGGCCTCAACGCTGGCCCCGAAACCCTGACCGCCCCACCCGAACTATGGGTGTGGGCCCGAGCGACTCCAACGCCGCAACTGGTGCTGACGGTCTTCGACACCTGCCGTACGTCCTGGCCGGACACCACGCCCCGCGACCTCCTGGACGACCACGGCAGGGGCATCGGAATCGTCGGCATGCTCGCCGAGGCATGGGGCGCTCACCCAACACGCTCGATATGCACCCAAGGCGTGCCAGGCAAAGCAGTCTGGAGCGCCTTCCCACTCTCCGGCCCATGGCCCAACGCCCGCACGACCGCCCCACCCATGCTCGCGGCCCGCCACCTGGCCGCAATACTCACCGCACGCGGAGTCACAAACGTCACCCACCGCCACGGCCGAGGCGTCTCCCTTGTCACCATCCCCCTGGGCCGCAACGAGGAGACGAACATCTGGATCGAGCCCGGCCACCTCAGCTACACCACCCCCACCGGCACCCGCCACCGCCGCCCCATGATCGACCTACACGACGCCACCGAAACCCTCATCCACCACCTCGAAGAGAGTCAGTGGGCTAATCGATAGCGACCCATCGCGAAGGCCATTGGAAAGTCCCCGTTCCGCGGCATGAAAGGAACTTCACCTGCTCCCGTGTGGCGGCAAGTGTGCTGTTCTTAAACGGCCACGACCACGTCATCTCGGTCGAGCTTCTCCACGAGGGACTACCTTGACGTCCCCGGCCGCTACGTCGAGCACGAAGAGACGTCCTACCAGGTCGCTGTACGGGGAGATCGCCGAGGATCTGGGCATCCAACCCAAGATGGGGCCCACTCTAGTCACGGGCCCCCAACGAAGCTGAAGACGACTGGGTTCTATTGTTCGATGGCGCCACTCGCCCTTCCGATCACGGCCATCCGCCTCGACACCGCGAGCTTGTGCGCTACCACATCCACAACATCGCCCAGATCCACGATCAGGCCATCGCCCGCCTGGCCCGCTGGCTCCTCCACGCTAACGCTGGCCAACGTGACGCCACCACCTACCTGGAACACGGTGAGCTGGTCCGCCTAGACGATTGATTACGTCCGGACCCACGAGTCGCACGAGCGTAGCCGGCGGCTTCGCGGCCTTCCCTCTGGCTCTTGGCCCTGACCCGACTGGGACATGCATAGCCAGACTCCGGCCGGGGCCCGACAGACGAGCTAATCCTGGGTATCGACGAACGCATCACCAGTTGGTCGACGAACCCGCCTGCCGAAGCGCTCCAACAGCCCGGAGGATCTTGCGCCCTTGAGCCGCCCGACGATCAGGGCCTACGAGCCCGTACGGTCTTCGCGATGTGCTCCGCAGCAAGGAGCGGGTCCTCGTGTTCCCACACACGGATGACGAGCCATCCCTCTTCAGCGAGACGGCGATCGGTCTCCCTGTCCCGTTCGCGGTTGCGCCGTACCTTCTCGGCCCAGTACTCCGCGTTGGTCACGGACTTGGTGTGATGGGCGGGGCAACCATGCCAGAAGCAGCCGTCGAGAAAGATCGCTACCTTCGAACGAGTGAAGACCATGTCCGCCGTTCTCCTGAACGACGGCAGTGGTCGAACTGACACTCGATAACGTAGCCCGAGCGCGTGTACAGCCCGGCGGAGCTTCAACTCGGGCTTCGTGTCGCGGCTCTTGTTGGACCGCATGCTTTGCCGTACGCCCGGGCTGGACGCTCGGCTCGGTCGCTCGACGGTCACATCCCTATGTTAGGGGAAAACGGATGCCTCCGGCGGGTTAAAGCATTCTCAGGTGCTCCGGAGACACGCAGCGATGTGCCGTGCCAGAGCTGCGGCTAGCTCGACGGGCACTGCATTGCCAATCTGACGCGCGATCTCAAGCTTGGTCCCACACCACTTGAAGTTATCTGGAAACCCTTGTAGGCGGGCGGCTTCCAGATGAGATAGGGCACGGTTTTCGTCGGGGTGCAGATAGCGCCCCTTCTCCGGCTTGAAGAACTCGGTCCGGATCGTCACGGAGGGCTTACTCCAGACCAGTCTGCCCATAACGTCCCCGGACCCGGTTGTGTGCTTTTTCCAGCACGGAGCCTTGAGTTGCTCGGGCAGGTCGAACCGATTTCCACCAGTTGGTATGGCGCTGAACCGTTGCTGGGACAACTCGGTATAGTTCCTGGTGATGTGCAGATCGGCGGCTGTGTACACGCCGGGAACGGTCCTGCCGAAGACGGAGTACTCGCGCTCCTTCGGAAGATCGACGCGGCCCTGTGGGATCCTGGGCTCGAGGTCGCCCAGGGCGTGTTTTACGGTTTTCCACGCTGCCACAGAGACCTCAGTCGACGGAATAGGGATCTTATCAAAATCTTTACGAGTGCCGATGACGATCGCTCGCCTACGTAGTTGAGGCGACCCCAAATCGGTGGCCTTGAGAACTTTTACGTCATAGTTATAGTCGGCCAGCTCGCCGTTATTCTCGAACTGTGAAACGAGCTCTCGGAACTGGCGAGTCCTCAGAAATCTGTCGACGTTCTCCAGTAGAAAGGCTTTTGGTCGCACCTTTACCAGAGTGTCGACGTATCGCTCCCAGAGTTCGTTGCGCTCATCGTCCTCGCGTTTGGCGCCGAGGTTCGAAAAGCCCTGGCAGGGCGGTCCGCCCACCACCACGTCAGCGTCGGGCAGATCCCCCTTCACCCAGTCCGCGATGTCTCCGTAGTGAACGTGGTCCTCCCCAAAATTCGCCGCGTAGGTCGCTGCGGCGAAGAGGTCCACCTCGACGGCAGCCATCGGTCGGTACAGGTTCGTTGAGCGAAATCCCTCGGAGAGGCCGCCGCACCCGGCGAACAGATCGATCACGCCCAAAGGGGAGGCCGTCGACTCATCAGGCTGATCGGACACCTTCTGCCTAACCCCCGCTCGTCACATCGAACCCACGTTCGCAGGCTACTGCTCGCATCAGTCAAGATCCACTCTGATGCCCGAGCGGGGTCAGATCATACCCATGACGCCTCGACAGCGTGGCCGTCTGGACTGAAGACGAGTTGTCGCGACGTTCACTGCACCACCAGCCTCGGAGGCTCTCCGAACCGAGTGAGGGATGACGGTGGTGAATCCGACGCTGGTGGCCGGTGGCGACTCGCTCGCCACCCTGTGCCCGTGCGTCCTGGGACTCTGGTCGGATTGAAGACAGGACGATGAACCCATGGCGCTGTGAACCGACTTGACCGACAATCGGTCGTACGTGGCGGATCCCAAATCGTTGGCGTGCGCAGGTAAACCTCAGGCGGCTCATCACCGTCCCGCCATGAGGGGCGTCGATGACCGACATGACGAGTCCGCCGTCCGAGGCGGATAGGGGAGGCAAGGTGGGACACGACACCGACCGCGAAGTCTGCGCGCGATGAGGCGTACTGCGGCTGTGATGTTGACCAGGGTCCCCGGATGTTGGCAAGCGGCGGCCTTCGGGACGAGACACGAAAGCATGGGGTCGTAATGGCGGCGCGGCAAGAATGGACACCGGATCACGGACTTACGCAAGAGGTCGAGGAACAGTTCCATCGAGCGATCGCGTCATACCAGGCGAATCCCAATCTCATCACCGAACATGCGAACCATGAAGAGTCGATCCGGGTAGGCGGGTACGCGAATCGGACGCTTCTGGAGTTGGTACAGAACGCGGCAGATGCACTGTCCGGCGGGGGTCCGGACCATCTTGGTACCGGCCAAGTGGAGATCGTTCTCGACATGCGGTCCGCGACTTTGTACTGCGCCAATGCCGGACGCCCGTTCTCGAAAAGCGGCTTGACGGCGATCACTCATGCTCACCTTAGCGGCAAGCGTGGCGACGAGATCGGACGCTTCGGCCTGGGCTTCAAGTCGGTTCTTGCGGTGACCGATACTCCCCAAGTATTCAGCCGTTCGGTCTCCTTCGAGTTCAATTCGGACCATTCGAAGACTGCGATCGCAGCTGTCGGAGCGCCCGTGAAGAGGCTTCCTGTACTGCGGACCGCCACGTTGATCGATGCCGAACCAGCTTTTGAAGAAGATCCGGTGCTGTCTGGTTTGGCCGAATGGGCGGTGACCGTCGTAAGGCTGCCTCGAGCCTCCAATCTGGCCCGCCTGAAACAGGAAATCCATGACTTTAGGTCGGAGTTGCTCCTGTTCGTCACCGACGTGCGTGAGGTTCGGCTCCGGGTGATCGATGCCGAGGAGGAGTTCAGCACGAGTCACATCTCACGGGACCTCGGCGGTGGTCGCTTCCGGATCGAGCGCCCGGACGGGACCGGCGACGAGTGGGCCGTGGAGAACCGGATGCATTCTCCGACCGACGAAGCTCGAGCCGAGGTTGGAGAAGCGGTCTCCCGTGACCAGGTTAAGGTCACCGTAGCGATGCCGGCTCGCAACACAAGGCTAAGAATCGGTGAATTCTGGTCCTACTTCCCGCTCCAGGACAAGACCTCTGCTTCGGCCCTGTTCAACGCTCCGTGGAGCGTCAATGACGACCGAACGACTCTGCTCGAGAACAATTACAACCGAGAGATTCTGACGACTCTCTCCGAGATGTTCGTAGGGATGCTGCCCCAGGTCGCATCAGCTGATGACCCTGGTGCTCATCTCGAGTACATGCCCGCCCGAGGCCGTGAGGTGCTCTCGTTCGGAGATGACATCCTCTGCTCACACGTGCCAAAGACCGCAGCGAAGCTCGAGATCGTTCCCGACGCGAGGGGCAGGCTCAAGACCGCAGGAGACCTTCGCCCGCTCGACTTCATGATCAGCGGCGTGTCGGAGGAGGACCACAAGGACTGGATCAGCTCCTCCAACACAGGGAACAACGTCCCGCACTGGCGCTGCTATGCGAACCAGCAGAGAGTTGCTCGCCTGCGGCAACTCTGTGTCTTCAGTGTCGAATCTGACAGCCTGGAGGTCAGTACCCGGGACGAGAAGCGAGCGCTTGAGATGATGCCCAGGCGCGGCCTCCTAACCTGGTTGCGCGAGTGGGCCGAGGGCACGGATCCTACGTCAGCTGCAAGGGCGTTCGTTTTCGTCCTCCAACACCGCGGGCTCAAAGACATCGAGACCGCGAGGGTAATCCCGACCATGCGTGGAATGCGCTCCCTGAAGGATTGGAGCGATGTCTTCCTGAGGCGGTTCGACGACGTCGACATCGAGGGTGCTAACTTCGTGGCCGCGGACTTCCTCGCAATCTCGGGAATCGAGAAGAATCTGCGCGCTCAGGGGTTCAGCGACATGAACCCTCTCGCCATCTTCCGCGCACGTCTGAACAAGCTCTCATCCGCCTCAGAAAACGAGGATCTTGCGAAGTTCTGGGATTCGGTCATCAAAGTCCCGATCCCAGAAGCAGTAAGGGAAGTGTCGAACGACAATGATAGATACGTAAAGGTCCCTACGCGTGATGGCGGATGGTCGTGGCCCAGGCAGGTCCTGGATATCGACGGACTCGGGGACGAGTTTGGTGGGCGACTCCTGGACCGGCAACGGTGTGTTCCACAAGTGGCTCACGCCGCCGGTGTGGTCCATGGCCCTGTGAAGGAATACTCGATCGAAGACGAGATCTTTTTCGACGACTATCGTCAGTGGGCGATGAGTTCTCTCAATGCCCTGCGACGAGGGCCGGTCGAGCGGATCGAGTTCGTCGAGAACACCGGTCCTGGCCCCTTCTCGGTACTTATTTTGCTGCAGAATGCGGGCGCGCCGGAACAGACACGGGAGATGTGGACGACGCAACTACTGGGCCTCGGCGATCGGTCCTGGACCGTGGAGGAACTCGATTCGGGTCAAACCTACGGGATCGACTCCCCGCTCCGATGGGCGGTAAAACGTGCGGGTGTGCTGAACTCCACTATGGGGCGCCGGTCGCCGCGTAAGGTCGTGTCGGCGACGCTCGTCAAGTTCGAAGACCTACTCCCTCTCTACAGAGGGCCCCGGCAAGTAGAGGACGCGCTGAACCTGCCCGCCGAGCTTGCCAAAGTGCCGCATGACGTGCTAAGGGAAGCCCTTGAGGCAGAGCTCTTCCCGTCTCGTGTCAAGGACCGCACTTTGACGGCGTTTGTTCATGAGGCAAGCAGAATCGCGTTCCCGCAGGGACGTCCGTCGCGGATCCCGGCTCGAGTAGGGCGGGGGGTCGAGTCAAGGTCGCCGGATTCGGTCTACCTCGCGACCACAGACGAAGAGCTGCGCTTCCTATCAGCCCGGCAGAAGCCCTACCTCTGGGCAGAAGGCGACGAAGTTTCCACCCTGGTCGAGACTGTCGGATGTCGCAGGTTCGAGGACAGCTTCTCCTTCTCAATGCTGATCGATGGACAGCAGCACGCTGAACCAATATCTGACCTGTACCCCGGGCTTCGCTCGACCTACGCCGTGCACAAGGTGGTGAACGCCACTGTCGCGAGAGCGGTGCATCTTGTTAAACGTGTGACGACCGAGGACGGTGTGGAGGATCAGTCGCTTGACTGGCACCTCAAAGGATTTGCGCTCGTCGTACGGGCGGATCTTGAAGAACGAAGAGCCCTGGAGATCGTCAACGAGGCGTTCGACCTGAACTTGTCCAACGCTGAGCTCAGTGACGTACTGAAGGCGGGGTTGGACCAGCGCCTTGAGGAGCTACGCCAGGCTGCTAGAGCAGCCATGACCGATGCGGATCGCCTGGAAGTGTTCTTCGGGCCGGACACGCTTCGGGAAGCGCTGCCCAAAGGCCTCTGGTCGGCACTCAAAGCACAGAAACTGGTAGACGGTACGACCTCTGTCGCAGAGCTCTTCCTCACCGTTTACGGGAGCGATTCCATTCGATGGCTCGCAGACCAGTTTCGTGATGAGGGGTATACGGACGTTCCCACGAACTGGGCTGGTGGGGAATCAACTATCACCTGGCTTCGAAAGATGGGCTTCGGCGCCAAATATGCTGGCCGACGTAATCAGCGTCAAGAAGATGAGTTCGTCGTCCCTGGAGCCATCAAGTTGAACCCTCTGCATGCCTTCCAAGAAGATATCAGAGGTCGACTAAAGGATGTTCTGACCCTTAAGGAGGCGAACGGCAACTCACTTAAGGCCATGGTCGAGCTCCCCACCGGGGCAGGAAAGACGCGGGTGGCCACAGAGACGATCCTGCGGCTGTTCATCAACGACACCCTGCGTGGACCAGTGCTGTGGATCGCGCAGTCCGCCGAGCTCTGCGAACAGGCGGTGCAGACCTGGAGCATGGTGTGGCGCGGACTCAGTGACGAGCGCCCGCTGACCATCGGGAGGCTTTGGGATACAAAGTCAGTCCATGAGCCAGACACCGAGTTCAGCGTTATCGTCGCGACGGACGCCAAGCTGGACATGATCGTCGACAAGGCGGAATACGAGTGGCTGAGCAACGCGTCCGCAGTGATCGTCGACGAAGCTCACCGGGCGGGAAGTTCTTCGAGGTACACACGAATTCTCAAGTGGCTCGGCGTGGACGGCCGTAGTTGGAAGAGGCCTCTTATCGGGCTCTCCGCAACGCCATTCAAGGGTTCAACCGGTGACGGGGCACAGACGAAAGATCTGGCCGCACGGTTCGGCCACCGCAAGATTCGGGCCTTCGACGGGAGTAACGCCTACCAGGAACTCTCTCGAATCGGTGTGCTGGCTAACGTCCAGCACGAGGTGCTTCCGGGAATCGAAGTTGCTCTGGATGCGGCCGAGCTGGCTCACGTCAGGAGGCAGCGAAAGCTTGAGCCGCAGGTGCTTGATCGCATCGGTCGAGACCAAGCGCGCATGAAGGTTCTCGTGAACCACATCATGGACCTGAACCCCGGATGGCCGATCCTCGTCTTCACCCCGAACGTACTCTCCGCACAGGTCCTTGCGGCGACCCTGCGTTACCGCAAGGTTGACGCCGCTGCCGTGAGTGGACAGACAGGTCGGCAGGAGCGCCGTGATGTTATCGAGCGTTTTAAGTCGGGGGACATTCGTGTCCTTGCAAACTGTGATCTGTTGATCCAGGGATTCGACGCTCCCGGTGTCCGGGCCCTCTACATCGCACGCCCAACGTTCAGCCCGAGCGCTTACATCCAAATGGCTGGTCGTGGTCTTCGCGGTCCTGAGAACGGCGGCGAGGAGGAGTGCCTGATCGTCGACATCGCCGACAACTTCGGTGCGGTCAACGACTTTCTCGGGTATCGCGAATACGAAGAACTCTGGCTGGAGCGGGGCGCATGATCCTCGTTCCAGACCTTGCCGACATCGAGACGATGGCCACGAGTGACGCTGAGCGCCGTGTCGCGCGTGTCCTAAGCGCGATCGACGCTCCAGGGGGAGCCGTAGCGTTCTTTTCGGTGGCGCTTCGAAGCCATGGGACCAAGCAGCAGGCGGAAGCGGATTTCGTCGTCTTATGGGAGGACGTCGTCGTCCTGGTGGAGGTGAAGGGCGGAGGGGTGCGCAAGCACGACGGCCGCTGGTACACCGTCGACCGACGCGGCGACTGGAAGAGGCTTCGCGAGTCACCGATGCAGCAGGCCAGGTCGGCAATGCACGCGTTGCAAGCGATTCTTCACGAGGAAGGCGTTGGCTGGTACGCGAGCGAGGCGGTCGTCATCACGCCCGACATCGACGCTCCCCCACCGGCGGTCGAGTGGAGGGGGAGCCACTGGTGGGCCAGGGAAGAGTTGAGCATCGCGGCTATGACCGCGGCCTTCAAGGCCGTCGCAGATGGAGCGAAGACCGCGCCGTACGGAGTTAGGATCGCGCGTTCCGACGTTCTGCGGGCGCGGCTGTTCGGTGAGTTCACGCGGATGCCCATGATCGACGCTCAGCGTGGAGCGGTTCTCGAGGAGCAGAACCGCGCGACGGATGACCAGGCGCGCGTACTCTCCGCGCTGTCGCGTAACCAGCGCATGATGGTGGTTGGAGGGGCTGGCACCGGGAAGTCCCTCGTCTTGGCCGAGGCTGCGAAACAAGAGGCAGGTGAGGGCCGGTCCGTTCTGATCACCTTTCACTCGCCGGCTCTGGTCGACTTCTTCGCCCCGCGCATCACTGGCCGACCGATCGACCTGCGACCCTTCGCAGAACTCGAAGGCGGGACGAAGTACGACGTCCTTCTCGTTGACGAGGCCCAGGACCTTATGAACGCTGACGGGATGGACGCACTGGACGCCGTCATCAGGGGCGGGCGGGCGGGTGGTCGGTGGCGGATGTTCCTCGACCCCAACAACCAGGCGCACATCGACGGATCTTTCGACCCGGACGTTTACGAGCTCGTGTCCGATGAGGCACTTCTCCTCGACCTCAGCCGCAACGTTCGCAACACCAGGGCGATCGTCCACGTTGTCCAGGAATACCTGGCTGCTGATATCGGGGATCCTGGGATCGTCAATGGGGAGCGGGTGCAGTGGAAGTGGGCCGATGCTAGAGCGGACGTCGCGGCTGCAGAGGGTTTGGCGCGTGAGCTCGTCGCTGACGGTGCCCGGCGCCAGGATATTTGGATCATCAGAGTCTCCTCTGAGGCAGCCCCAGTTCGAAGCGCTGCGGGTTTCACCGTGACAAGCCCGCGCTACGCGAAGGGGCTCGAGTCGGAGCATGTGATCGCCTGCGACTTGCCCGAGGTCTACGACGAGCACGGCCTCGCGGGGTTCTACGTCGCCGTCACCAGACCACGGGTCGCGCTCCATGTCGTCGCGTCCAAGGAGGACAAGCTGCGACTCCAGGGACTCCTCCGAAGGCAGGTTAGAGAGTGAACCTCACCGAGGCGCAGCGTGCTGCGCTGCAGCACCTCCGGGATGCCTACGTCGGGCCGGACGGGGGGCAGGAAGAGGTAACGAGCAACCTTCCGCACCGGCAGTACGCCGTCGGAATGTTGTTCCCCGCTGCTACAGCGGCTCACGGCGGAGATCAAGCCCGACCGGAGGACGAGGCCACAACGGATGTGCCCTTGGGAGATCTCGAAGAGGACGATGCCGCCGTCCCGTTGGCCGAGGACTGGCGGCCATCGTCAGTTGCGATCTCCTTTGTCACCGACGGTGATTCGGTTGAGGTGCACTTCTCGTGCGGCACGTACACCCAGGCGTCCGGTGACGGGCCGCCCGCGTGGCGTCGGAGTCCGTTCAGCCCCGGCGAGCTCACGCTCACGAAGGACCAGGGGCCACTTCCTCTAATGGTGGGTGAAGTGCCCGTCGAGATCGGGTCGCGTTGGCGCGACTTCGGGGAAAAGTCTTTGGTCACGGTCCACATCAGGGTGATGTCCGAGTCCACTGGAGACGATCGCCTTGACATCGCTCAGATGCTTTTCCAAGTGCACTTGTCGGTGAGGTCCGCCGCGGGTGCGCAGATCATGGAGTACGACACGACTCGATCGTTCGACGGTGATCCTGAAGCTGCGGAACTCCGCCTCCGGTACAGGAACCGGAAGGTCTATGCGGTCGGGCACGGAATGGCTGCCGACTGGGACTTCACGGGCGACCGCTGCACTGAGGTCTTCCTCGATCCGGTACCGGCGTTCGTCGTACCCGCTGTCGAGACCACGGCTTTTCCCGAAGGCGCCATCGAAGCGAAGGCGTTGGTGCTCGCTCACCTCCTGCAGATGGATTCGAATTCCGAGCCCGTGCTCCGATCCCTGGACGCGTTTGTCGATGCGTTCTCTGAATGGACGGACGACCAACGACGGCGAGCCGAAGAGTTCGCCGACGAAAGGGAGGTTGCTCGAAGAGTCGCCAGCCGGTCTCATGTTGCAGTCGAGCGGATGCGGGCGGGAGTGGCATTGCTCCGCGATCCGGCTCAGGGAAGCCTTCGTACCGCCTTCTCGCTTGGCATGGCGGCGATGCGTCTGCAGATGCGTCAGTCTTTGATCAACCGTAGCGTTCCTGGGGCCGATTTGGAGGAACCGCGTTGGAGGCCCTTCCAACTCGGTTTCCTGCTCGTCTCGCTCGCCTCCACGGTCGACGATGAGCACACCGACCGCGATCTTGTCGATCTCATTTGGTTCCCTACCGGTGGGGGTAAGACCGAGGCGTATCTCGGCCTCGCTGCGATTGAGATCTTCCGCCGCCGGCTGACCCATGGCACGGCTGGCGGCGGGACCGCTGTGATCACCAGGTACACCCTTCGGCTCCTGACCTCCCAGCAATTCCAGCGAGCGGCCGCGCTGGTCTGCGCCATGGAACTGTTGCGCGCCACCGACCCTCGGGCAAGGGGAATGACGCCCTTCACGATCGGTCTATGGGTGGGCAACGAGGTCACTCCCGGAACACGCGGAGAGGCGCGAGCGGCTCTCGAACGGTTGCGGAAGGCTGCACGGCCCGAAGAGGCCAACCAGTTTCAGGTGGAAAGCTGCCCCTGGTGCCTGACACCCATGGTTCCCAAGGCCAAGAGCGCGAAGCCACAGGATTATGGTATGCGCCAAGTCGGCAAGGACGTCGTCCTTCATTGCCTCGACGGCTCGTGCCGGTTCAACGATGAGTTGCCGCTCGCCGTAGTTGATGAGGTCCTGTACGACGAGCCACCCACGATTCTGCTGGCGACCGTAGACAAGTTCGCTCGCCTCCAGTTCAAGCCAGCGGCGGGGAAACTTCTGGGTCTGGAAACCATGTTTAAACAGCCCTCCATGGTCATCCAGGACGAACTGCATCTTCTGTCCGGACCGTTGGGTACCACCGTCGCGGTGTTCGACGCGGTGATCCAGCTCCTGCTGAGCCGGACCGGCACCAGCCCCAAGATCGTCGCCTCAACCGCGACCATCCGTGCCTCGGATGACCAGGTTCAAGGGCTTTACGGTCGCAAGGTCGCTCTCTACCCGCCATCCGGGCTGGACGACGACCGGACCTTCTTCTCGCGACCTGTCGAGAACGGTGAAGGGCGACTCTACGTCGGACTCATGCCACAGTCGGTGTCCCAGCCCTCGGCTGTCATCTCCGCGGTGACCCCGCTCGTTGAGATGCCCGAGGTCCTGTCCGCCGCCAGGCGCGAACCGGTCGCAGGCAGAGACGCCTACTGGACGCTGGTCATGTATCACAACTCCCTCCGGGAGCTCGGACGTACCGGCACGCTCGTCGTCGACGACGTTCAGGGCCGACTCGAGCCCCGCGCGGAACGTCTGGGACTGCCGTTGCGACCGGTCAGGGCAGGACGTGTGTTGGAGCTGACTAGCCGGAGGGGAGCGGAGGAGCTCCCGAACGACCTCCGGGCGCTCCGGATTCGGGTAGACGAATCCTCTGAAGCGATCGACGTCGTCCTTTCGTCGAACATGCTCTCCGTGGGCATCGACATCCCCAGGCTCGCCCTGATGCTCATGGTCGGGCAGCCGAAGACGACCGCTGAGTACATTCAGGCGACGAGCCGTGTCGGACGTGGCGATACGAAGGGCATTGTCGTGACGCTCTTCAGGTCGAGCCGTGCCCGGGATCGGTCGCACTTTGAGACCTTCCGCGGATACCACGAGGCGCTCTACCGCAGCGTCGAGCCAACGAGCGTAACGCCCTGGTCCCTGGCATCGCGGGAGCGCTCGCTGGCCGGAGCGCTCGTGGCACTGGTGCGGCAGTCCTTCGCCGAACTGGCCGACAACAACGCAGCGGGACGTTTCGACCTTGAGGACGCGAAGCTCAAGGATGCGGTCGCGAGCCTCGTTGATCGCTTCCTCGGATATGTGACTCGAGCCGACGACATCGAAGCGGACGAGACGCGGGAGTCGGCCTGGGTTCTGCTGCGTGACTGGGACCGCCGAGCGAGATTGGCCCGCGAAGCGGGCGAAGCGTTGTGCTACGAGCGGTTGCCAAAGGTTGACGCCGCGCTAGTCAAGAGATTCGGACAGTCCGGTGAAGGCTGGCTCGTCGGCGACTCGATGAGGTCGGTCGAACCGAACGTGGCCGTGGACGTCCAGGAACCTCAGGAGGAGGTGCACCGTGGAGAAGATCAGGCATGACCTGCGGCTGTCCGAAACGATCACGCCTTTCGGGGTCGGGGCTGTCGTGGACGTCCGGGGTGAGTCGCTCATTGCGCCGGACACTTCGTGGTGGGACACGAAGCACACTCCTGAGATCAGCTGCGAGCGACTCCTCGCCAGGCTAGGTGCCGGTGTCTTGAGGCAGCCGCCTGCCCACGCCGACCGGGCGGGCAAGAAGACACCGGCCCTGCTCTACTGGCGATTTCCCGCCTGGAGGTTCTGCGAGAGGTGTTCCAAGCTCTCCAAGCTGACCGGGAAGAAGAAGGGTAAGTGGAGTAACACTTGTGAGTGCGGCGGGCTCCTCGTCCCGATGCGCTACATCGCAATTTGTGAGAAGGGTAGTCACGCCCAGGACATCCCGTGGTTCAAGTGGACGCACCGGGGCCGTGAGGCGGCCATCGACGAGTCAGTCCGTTTCTGCCGTGCCTACAAGGAGCTCCGATTCGAGAGGCTGTCCAAGCGAGGTGAGGGTTTGGCCTCCCTCCGAGTCAAGTGCTACGGGTGCGGGCGTGCACGGTCATTGTCGGAACTTGTGACGAAGGACGCCCTGCACCGCGATGGCGTCCGTTGCGATGGCCGTCAGCCCTGGGAGCCGGAGGGCGCTACCAAGAAGCCATGCAACCACCATCTGGCGGCGGTCCAGCGAGGAGCGACGGGGAACTACATCGCCGAGCGGATTTCTGCGCTCGACATCCCTGAGGAACGCGCTCAGTCTGCGGAGGCCATCGACAAAATCCGCGGGCACGTCTACTTCGAGAAGCTCGTGGCGGACAACGGTGGGCCACAGGCGGAGATGGTCGCAGGATGGATCGCCGACGAACTCGGCGTGACTCCAGAAACCGTCCGCGATGTGGCGGCCGGGGGTGACGCCTCTGCTGACGAGGTGCTGCTCGACCTCAAGGATGGTGAGTGGGCCGCCTTCGTGAAGAAGCTCGAGGGTGGACGAGACCGTACTGGGGGAGATTTCGTCGTCGATGGGTGGAGTCTGGACGCGGCCTCAGGCCCGGAAAGTCTCGTCAGCCACATCGCCGGTGTCGGACAGGTGCGTCGGGTGCGCGAGGTGCGTGCATTGCAGGGATTCAGGCGCTACAGCGCAGAGTCTGACCTGATCTCCGCCGACCTTGGACCTGATCAGAGGAGGTTTCCCACCTACCCCGCGATCGAGCTGTTCGGTGAGGGCATCTTCCTGAAGTTCGACGAGGTCAAGCTCGCACAGTGGGAAGTACAACCTGGCGTCCAGGCGCGTGCAGGGATTCTCATGAAGCGGCGCGCTGAGGCGCAGTGGGCCAGCAGGCTCGACGTTCCCGAGCCGCGTTACATCGCTCTGCACACGTTGTCGCACCTGCTCATCCGCAGGCTGGCGTTCGCCAGCGGATACGCCTCAGCCTCGCTACAGGAAAGGATCTACGCGAACTCCGACCGGAAGGACAAGACCGCCGGGATCCTGATTTACACCGCGGCAGGGGACGCCCAGGGAACACTTGGCGGGCTGGTTCGGCTGGGCCAGCCGAAGAAGCTGATCCCGCTGCTTGTCTCTGCGCTGGACGACGCGGATTTCTGCTCGAACGACCCGGTGTGCATCGAGAGCGATAGGCAAGGTTCGTCTCACCTGAACCTGTCAGCTTGCCATGGCTGTTCCCTCGTAAGTGAGACCTCGTGCGAGACCGGCAACAGGCTGCTCGACCGTCAGTTGGTGCTCGGAGGAGGGAACGTCCACGGCTTCTTGGATGCGGTTCTGGCAGAGGTGCGCCATTCGACCGTTGCAGAGTGACCGGAGGGAGCGTTGCGCTCTCTTTCCGTGTCACCGAGTATGGGCGGGGGCTTCCCTGGGGATAACCGTTGAACGCACCTGCCGGGAGTATCCGTAGGCGTTCGCCGTCTTTTGAATGAGGGCCTCAGCATCGGCCGACGACCAAATTCACTGCACCATCCTCCGTGCTGATCGGCCACCACTGTTGTGTGCCGCCATACGCCTGGTCAACCCGTTCTGGGCATCGGCGGACGGGTTCAGTCCAGGCCGAGCCATAACGCGAAGGCTCGCAGCTACTCTTACTTCGGCGCTTAGCGGCGAGTGGGGCTTACTCCCGGTGCCGTCCGCAGGTGTCGCGGGCATGGTGCCGAGGGGTCACGTCACCGGCTGCAAGAACCTTGGCCAGCGCGTCGGCGAACTTCTCCAGCGCCTCACCACGACCCATGGGGGCGGCCGTGTCGCCCACGCCGTCGTCGCGGCGGCATAGCCACGTCTGCCCGCTCTCGTCGGTCAGGACGATGACCTTCGTGCTCGCGAGGTGGAACGTGGCGTCCTTGTGACCACCCGCGTTCAGTACGTCCTCCATGCTCGGTTCGCCGCTCACCTGGTGACCTTCCGCAACTCTCGTGCTCCCTGTACGGGTCAGTCCAGGCTGAGCCAGGCTGCGAATGCGCGCAGGTGCTCCGATGGCCGGGCCTCTGCGCTTGCGATCGTCTGGACAAGCTCTCGCACCATTGGGTGGATGCGCGCCTGCTGCGGCGCCACCCGACGGGCGCGGCGTAGGGCGTCGAAGGCTCGGCGCCGGTCGCCGTAGTAGAACCAGCCCCGCGCCACCTCGATCCAGAAATGCCCGGCCCGCACCGGCGGCACGTCGGCAGGGAACCGCTCGTACAGCGGCATCGCCCGCTCGATCGCCTTCGGTCCGTCCTCCAGTTCCACAGCCGCCGACAGTGCGTGCAGCGCGACATTGGACGGCCCGAACTCCAGCCCGTAGAGATTCGCGGACGGGTTGGGCAGCAGGTCCGCGGCACGGGCCGCCTCCGCCAGGTGCGTGTCGGCCAGGTCCGCGTTGCCGGCGCGAGCTGCCAGGACAGACGACCGCAGGTGCAGCGACCCGTACATCGACAGGGCCCCGGGCTCCATAGCCTCGGGGTTGTCGCCGATGTCGCGGCGGGTGCGTTCCATCAGCCGCAGGCCCTGCCCGTGGGCGCCGATGCCAAGGAGGGACGCGCCACGCGACCACTGGGTGCGGGCGACCCGGAGCGGATCTCGGCACAGGTGGCTTTCGCGTTCGATGCGGTCCAGGACGGTGGCGCGCATGTCCTGGTAGCCGAGCATGTGCGCCAGCGCCGACGCGCCCCCGTACGCCTCGGCCATCAACGCGTGCAGGTCTGGGTCGTCCTCGTTGTGGACGGCGACCGACAGCTCTTCCAGCAGCGGGGGGAGCATCTGGCCGAGCCGCAGGTACTTGGTCTGTCGGCTGAGCCGTGACGCCTCCTGCACGTCCCGGCGAAGGTCGTCGACCGGACGAGCCGGGGGAGCGTCGTCCGGCGGAAGGTCGTGGGTGAGCAGGGCCCGGCGGATCGACTCGACGGCGGCTTCCAGGCCCCGTACCTGGCTGGCCGGCGCTTGGTAGGGCTGGCCGGTGATGCGTGACACGTCGACTCGAAGGGCGCGGGCGACGGCGCCGATGAGCGCCGGTGACGCCGGGACTCGTCCCTGCTCGACCTTCGTGATCAGGCTGTAGGAGATGTGCGCGCGGGCCGCGAGGCCGCGTTGGGTGACGCCTCGGACTTTCCGCAGTTCCGCGATCCGCGCGCCGACCGTCTCGGCCATGGGCCCTCCGAGTGGCAACGGCTTTGATAGTTCGCGCTCGTCTTCAGTATGACGCTGTGTTGCATGACGCGCTGTGACAGTGGAGATACGGCAGTGGAGATCGATCCGGCCGCCGCTCTGGAAGAGCGTTTCCCCACCTGGTGGGTGTGGGTGAGCGACACCGGCGCATGGTGGGCGTCGCGCCGCGATCAGCTCACCTTCGCCGACGTGAACGCCGGGCTGGTGTCGTGGCTGCGGGCGGACACGTCCGACGACCTTGCGGTCTTGCTGTGCGAGCAGAACGGGCTGAGCGCGGCGAATCCACTGGACCCGTCGTGACCGGCGCCATCGACGTGACCAGCGTCGATCTGTATGCCGTCGGCCCGGCGCTGACCCGTGAGCAGCTCGCCCTTCGCGCGGCCGCTGTGATCGCTGACCGGTTCCCCGGCGTCAAGGCGTGGTACGGCACCAAGACCCGCCGGTGCTGGGCGTACGTGCCCACGTTCCCGGCGCTGCTGGAGGCGGCGACCTTCGGGCAGCTGGCGGTGGAGATCGCTCAGATCCGCTGGGAGCGGTACTGATGTGCCGGACGGAGAGGGGCGACGGCGACAGCGGCGCCACCGTCGATCGGCGTATGCCCTTGAGGAGCCGGGGTGGCGTGTCGGGCCGGACGGCGGGGTCTGTCGCCTGTGGGTCCCCTCCGGGCTTGGACGAGCCCGGCCTGGATGTTGCGCGGCGTCTCGTGGACGGGTAGAGCCAGGGCGGCGCCGCCGAGCCATCCCCCGCGTCGGCCGCGCCGCCCCTCCAGACCCGCGGACCTGGGCGGGAGGCGCGCATCCCCAGGCAGCGGCACCACCGATGAGGCGCGCAGATGGAGGTGTCAGATGACCATTACCAGCGAACGGGCGGCCCAGGCTGACAAGGACCCGCGCGATCTCGTCCCGCCCGAGGTGTTCGACCTCCTCGTCGAGGACGTCCGCCGCTATCACCACGTCACTCGTGGCTATGCCGAGCGGATGTTGGGTCAGGCCCTTGTCTTCCTGAAGGCGCAGGCGAACATCGTCAGGGCTCGGGCGGAGGGACGGCCCCGGGTGCGGATCGTCCCCACCGTGCCCGTCGACCCAGCGTGGCACGCGTTCATGCTCCGGTCCCAGGCATACATCGCGTTCTGCGACGAGCACGCCGGCCGGTACATCCACCATGTGCCGTTCCAGGACAAGGCGATCCTGTCGGGCGACACGCTCGAATCCACGATCCCGGCTCTGCAGGCGACCGGTTACCGCGTCGACCTGGAGTTCTGGCACGGCGAGCGCAAGCCGTGCTGCCCGCCGGAGTGCGCCACGCCGGAGAGCACCTGATGACAGGTCACCAGGTCGCCCCCGACACCACCAAGCGGCCGGACGTCGAGCCGACGCACTACCACTGCTACCGGTGGTCGGGCAGCGGGCAGGAGTGGGAGCGGCTCGGGCGTACCGACTCACTGGACCTCAACTCACCCGATCGCCCACCGGACCGCACGGCGGAATGGCTGGCCAAGTCGCCGGGGGCTCATCCAGGCCGTCTACGTCGAGGCGGAGGCCGCGCGTGACCGGCTGATCGGCGAATGGGAGCAGGCGTGTGAGCGCGCGTTGTACCCCGTCCCCGACTGGGTCTGGGGCGACGACCGTGCCGAGCGTGCCCTGGTGGCGATCCGGACGGGCTGCTGGCCGTCCTACAGCCGGTGGCTCATGGGTGGCGTAAAGGTATGTATGGCCGTCGTCGGGACGGCCGATCGCTGCCACTGAGCACAACGAGAACGCTCCTCGTCCTCCTGGAAAGTGGAGGACGAGGGGTGCTCGTGTTGGCCGATCCTCCCCATCCGTCGCTGACGTCAGGCTGCGGAATGTGGCGGCGGACGGCTGGTCGCGGGGAAGGTGGGCTGCTGGGGCGGGTGTGCATTGCCTTGGTGAGTTTGCCGACGGGGCGTGGTCTCGTGGCCGCGTTGTGTCAGGGTGATGTTGTGGTTGGTGCGGGTTTGGGTAGACGGCCTCGTTACGTCGTTCTTGCGGCTTTGCCTGCTTGTCTTGTGGTTCTGGGTGGGTGCGGTGCCGTGGTCGGGTGGCGGCTGGGGCTCTTCAACTCGGATGGGCGGTTCGAGGACGTCGACGCCTGCGAGATCATGCCCGACGCGGCGACGCTGGCGCCGTTGGTCTCCAATGGGGCGCGGGAGCCGGGTGACTCCACGCCCGAAGGGTTCCTCGGGCTTGCCGACGATGCCGCTACGTCAGGGTGCAAGTGGAGCAGCGTCCCGGCGGGAGTGGACCGCCCTTTCCGGACGGTGCGGATTCACGCCGCGACCAAGCAGGCGACCACGCGTCAGACCGGGCCGGAGCGTGCGGCGGAAGCGTTGAAGAAGTGGCATGGCAACCGCGTGCGGCGCGGCTCTCCGATCACGTCCGTCGGCATTGGTGAAGAGGGCTACCGGACCACGGACAAGGCTACGTACGTCATCGTTGTGGCCCGCGTTGAGGTCTTCGATATTCATGCCAAGTTCCGGATCTCGAACGTTGTCGTGGATGTGTCGGCTCGAACCCACGATGAGCCTGGTGAAGAGGAAAAGGCGCAGGTCGTTGCGCTCGCGAAGCGGGTTGCCGTTCGTCTTGATGCTCTTGGTTGACGGCTATGCGGCTGGAGGCGGCCAGGCTTTCAGGGCTAGGGCGGCGACCTTGAGTAGGGCGGGTTCGGTTGCGCCGTCGCGGGCCTGTTGGGACATGCCTTGGATGACCGCGCCGAAGTAGTGCGCCAGGGCGTTGGGGTCGGCGTCGGGCGGGAGTTCGCCTTGCTGCTGTGCCGCCTTCAAGCGGGTCTTGAACAGGCCGAGGTTGGTGTTGCGGAGGTCGCGTAGGTAGGTCGCCACTTCGGCGTCCTGTGGTGTGACGTTGGTGGCGGCGCTGATGATCAGGCAGCCGGCCGGGTGCGACGGATCGGGGTAGGCCGCCGCGGCCTCGCGAAGGATGCGGGTGAAGGCGGCGTGGGTGGTGGGTTCTTCGGCCAGGGCCTTGCCGATGAACGCGCCTACAGGGGAGCGTCCGTAGACCTCAACAACCTCCTTGAACAGGGATTTCTTGTCGCCGAAGGCGGCGTAGAGGCTGCCGGGCCTGATGTTCATCGCCTCGGTGAGTTCGCCGACGGACGTGGCTTCGTAGCCGCGCTCCCAGAACAGCCGTGTGGCCTGGGCCAGGGCCGTGTCGCGGTCGAAGGTGCGTGGGCGTCCTCGTGCCATGGCCTCATTGTAGAGCGCTCGCTCAAGAAATCGTGTTACCGTCTTTGTTGAGTGATCGCTCAAGAGATGAGGAGACCAGCATGGGCGCGGGTTCGTTGGACGGCAAGGTTGCGCTGGTCACCGGCGGGAGCAGGGGGATCGGGCGGGGGATCGCCGAGCGGCTCGGGCGGGACGGGGCCGTGGTGGCCGTCGGGTTCGCTCGCCAGAAGAACGCCGCCGACGAGGTTGTTGAGCGGATTCGTCAGGACGGTGGCCGGGCCTTCCCGGTTCAGGCCGAGCTGGGCAGGCATGGGGACGCGGCTGCGCTGTGGGCGGCTTTCGACGCGGAGGTCGAGCGGCACTCGGGGCGCGAAGGAGTTGACGTCATCGTCAACAACGCGGCGATCGGTCGTAGTTCTGACTTGGGCTCGCTAACGGAGGACGAGTTCGACGAGCTTTTCGCGGTGAACATCCGGGCGCCGTTCTTCATCGTCCAGGAGGGGGTGAAGCGGCTCCGGGACGGGGGACGGATCATCAACATTTCCAGTGGCGTGGCCCGGCTGGCAATGCCGGAGATCATCGCCTATGGGGCCACCAAGGGTGCTCTGGACAACTTCACCCTCAACCTGGCCAAGGAGCTCGGGCCGCGGGGGATCACGGTCAACTCGGTTGCGCCCGGGATCGTCGACACCGACACCAATGCGGGATGGTTGCGGGGAAACGCGGAGGCAGAGGCTTATGCCGCGTCGTTGGCCGCGCTGGGGCGGGTCGGACAGCCCGAGGACATTGCCGGGGTTGTGGCGTTCCTCGCCTCCGAGGATGCGCGGTGGGTCACCGGGAGGGTGATCGATGCGACCGGGGGTGCCGGGTTGTGACGCCGTCAGGGGGTGGCGGCGTGTTCGATCAGTTCCAGGAGGCCGGCTTCGCGTTCTTCGGCGGTGGCGCCGTAGTCGTGGCTGTAGGTGAATTCGGCGTTGGTGAACTGGTTGAGCCACATCGCGCAGTAGTTGCCCGGCATGAAGCAGGGCTCTAGTTCGGTGTAGACCCGGGTGACCTGTTCGGGGCGGACGCCTTGGGACGAGAGGCGTTCCCAGAGGAGGTGTTCGGGGTGCTCGACGCCTACTTGCGTCTCTTCGGTTTCGATGTGTTTGCGGCCGTCCGGTTCCTCGATCTCGAAGGCGACGGAGGCGGGGAAGCTCAGGGCGTGCCGGATGAGTTCCAGGACGCGCGACCACCAGGACTCGTCGTCCTCCAAAGCGGTGGCGTCCACCTCAAGGAGGCGGGCGCGGAGGTCCCGGAACACGTTCACTGGGTCTTGCCGACCGGGGTCGCGGAGGACGGGGATGGCCTTGTCCAAAGCCAAGAGAGACTCAAGAAAAGACGGGACGTCGGCGTTCACGTGCAAGGGCGCGATGTCGGCCACGACGAACACGGCCTGGACGGTGCCGGACGGGTCGACGCAGATCTCGGCGCCCTGGTCGGTTCCGAGACGGCACCAGGACACGGCGTCCGGCGGAATGTGCGGTGCGTCGATCGAGGCCGCGAAGTCGCCCAGGGGGAGCGGTTCGTCATCGGTGGCGGAGAAGTAGGGGGCCACCTGTGCCGGGAGGCCGGCCTGCAGGGCGGTGCGGGCCGTGTCGGGCAGCGGCAACCCGGTCGTGTCCAGGTGCCGCAGAGTGCCGAAGTGCCCCGTCAGGCGGGTTCCGAGGTCTTCCGTCATTACGCCAGTCTCTCAGCCGTCTGGGCGGGGCGGTTAGGCTCCTGTGGGACGTGTCGAACAGGGAAGGTGGGCCGTGGAGGCGGGCGAGTTCGAGCGCATGTTGGCCGAGGCGCGCAAGACGCTCGAGTCGATGCGCCGGGGTGGCGAAGCGGCGGAAAGCGCGGAGGCGGAGCCTGTCGAGGGGGTCGGGGAGGCCGCCGAGGGCAGGGTCAAGGTGACCGCGGCCTCCGGCGGGAGGCTCAAGGACGTGGAGATCAATCCGCGGGCCATGCGGATGTCTCCTGAGGAACTCGGCGCGCACCTGGTGACGGCCGCGAACGCGGCGCTCCGTGATCTGCGTGGCAAGGCCGCGGAGGCGGCGGGGGACGCGGTGGACATCGCGGCGCTGGGCAAGCAGGTCGACGAGATCCAGACCGAGGGTCTGCGTCAGATGGCCGTGTTCAACCAGGCTCTCAACGACGCCCTGTCGAAGATCAAGGGCGGTCCGGCTCGGTAGGACGGTGCAGGCGCAGCGTCGCCGTGCCGTGGGGGCCCGCTATGGCCAGCAAGCCCTCGGGGGTCAGGGCCAGGGCGTTGACGGTGAGGCCCAGGTTCATGACGCGTTCGTCGCCGGTCAGCAGGTCCCAGATGCGCATGTGGCCGTCGGTCCAGGCGACGACCGCGACCGGGCCGGACGGGAGCGGTGCGAAGGTCGCGGCGGTGACGCCCGTGTTGCGGCGGATGAGCGGTTCGTCCACCGGGGGTTCGCCGACCGTCCACAGCCGTACGGTGCCGTCGGCGCCGCCGCTGATGAGGCTGAGGCGGCCGCTGCGGCCGTGCACCCCGGTCACCGCCGTCACCGGACCTTCGTGCAACTGCTGGACGAGGGCCTGCTCAGGGGCGGTGGCCTCCCACACGTGCACCTGCCCTGACGTGTCGCCGGCGACGAGGTGGCCGGGGCCGGCGGTGCCCACGGCTGTCAGTCCCTGCCACGTTTTGAGGGTGTCGCGGACGGTGCTCGCCCCGACCTGCCCGGAGCCGTTGTCGACCGTCTGGTTGAGCAGGCCGCTGATGCGGTCGGCGCGGCTCTCGGACTTGGTGACGGCGCTCGCCCGGACGGTGCGGTGCGCGTCCAGGTGAAGGACGGTGCCGTCCGCGAACCACAGCAGCCCCCAGATCTCGGGTGTGCCGCCGGTGATGCGCCCGATCGGGGTTCCGGTCGCCGCGTCGAGGGTGTGCAGGGTGCCGTCGGCGGCGGCGACGAGGAGCGCGTCGTCGCGGTGGGCGAGTGCGGAGACGGGGCCCGTCCACCCTTCGCCGCGGACGTTGAACCAGCCGGGCTCCCAGGCGGTGGACGCGTGCGCGGCGAACCGGTCTGCGAGTGGGGCGTCGGCGCGGAGCAGGGCCGACAGTCTCAGCAAGGCGGCGCGTTCGGCGGGACCCGGGGTCGTCAGGAGGCCGGGGCCGACCGCTCGCCAGACGGGCCAGACGACGGGGTCGTCCAGCGATTCGAGGACCGCCGTAGCGGTTCGCGGGTCGGTGTGGACGAGTTGACCCGCGTCCGCCACCAGGCGTTCCGCCACGCCTGTGACGGCCGCGTGGCGTAGCAGGTGCGTGGTGACGTACGGGGTGGCCCCGGCCCACTGCGGGGTGCCGGAGGCGTCCTTCGGGACCTGCTCGTAGAGGGCGCGGCCGATCGTGTGCTCGATCTGCGCGTGGAGTTCCGGTGTCCGCTTGCCCAGGATCGCCTCCCGGAGCGGACGCAAGCCGATCTGGAAGGAGTCGTCGACGCGGGTGACGAGTGGTGCGGCGAGGCCGACGGATGCGCGGGCCCGTTCCGCGTCACCGGTCAGCGCCGCCGTGAGCCTTGTCCACAGCGCGCCGTCGATGAGCCCGTACGCGGACGCGAGCACCTGAAGCGCGGGTACGGCGTCGGGTGGGACGCGGTCCAGCCACCGTTCGGGGACGTCCTCCGACGCGCCCGCGGACACGGTGAGTTCGGCCATGCCCACGTTCGGGAACAGGGCCTCGGCATGAGGTGCGCCTCGCAGCCACGCCGAGAACGCGGCCCGGTCGGTCAGTTCCGGATCGTCCAGGTGGACGACCTCGGCCGGGACGGTGAACGCGGAGAGGAACTCGGCGCGCCCTTCGACGAGCAGCCGGACGTGCTGGAACTCCAGCAGCGGGTCCAGCAGCCCGGTGATGATCGCGGGGGCGGCGGAGCCGTCGCAGGACGGGCCCGACTCATCCAGTTCGGCGACCACGACGGTGGCGGGGCGGCGGTCCGCGGCGATGCCGGCGACGACGGCCTCGGGGGAGCCGCCCGCGACCGACAGTTGCTCCGCCAGCGCCCACGCCAGCGTGTGCGAGGTCATGCCCCGCGCGCTGATCATGGCGTGCACGGCGCGGACGGGGCCCGCGTCGGCGAGCGCCGCCCAGGCCGTCAGATGGCTCTTGCCGGTGCCGGGCGCGCCCGTCACGGCGCAGAGCCGGGGACGCAGGACGTCGGTGAGCCACGCCCGGACGGCCGCCGCGGCGGGGTCCCGGCCCGCGCCGATGGAGGGCGCCTGGTTCATCTCGACCGGTGTCGACACTGTGATCCGCTCCGTCAGGTTTCCTGTGCGGCCTGCTGCATGAGTTCGAGGATGCCGCGTTCACGCTCGTCCGCCGTCGCGCCGTAGTCGTGGCTATACGTGAACTCCGCGTTGCGGAAGCGGCTGAGCCGCATCCGGCAGTAGTTCCCGGGCAGGAAGCACGGCTCCAGTTCGGTGTAGACGCGCGTCACCTGCCCTGGTGCGATGCCCCGGGCGTCTAGGCGGTCCCAGATGAGACGCTCGGGATGCGGCAGGCCGACGCGGGCCTCTTCGGTCTCGACGTGCCTGCCCCCACCCGCGTCCTCGTACTCGATGGCGGCGGCGAACGGGAAGCTCAGGGCGTGCCGGATCTGCTCCAGGACGCGCGGCCACCACGCCTCGTCGTCCTCCAGCGCCGGTTCGTCGATGCGCAGAAGCGTCCCGCGCAACTCGCGGAAGATCTCGGCGGGGTTCCGGTCGCCGGGGGCCGCGAGCGTCGGCAGGTACCGGTCGAGTGCCAGGAGGGACGAGACGAAGGCCGGGACGCCGGCGTTGACCGTCATCGGCGGGGCGGTCGCGGTGACGAACACGGCCTGGACGTCCCCGGCGTCGCTCACGCAGATCTCGGCGCCGTGGTCGGTGCCGATGCGGCACCAGCCGGACGCGGCCGGTTCGGCGTCGGGGAAGCCGACGGTCGCCGCGTATTCGCCCAGGGCGAGCGGCTCACCCGTCGAGGCGGTGAAGTACGGGCCGACCTGGAGCGGGAGCCCTGGGT
This sequence comes from Spirillospora sp. NPDC048819, assembly GCF_040650055.1. Classification (NCBI taxonomy): domain Bacteria; kingdom Bacillati; phylum Actinomycetota; class Actinomycetes; order Streptosporangiales; family Thermomonosporaceae; genus Spirillospora; species Spirillospora sp. NPDC048819. The sequence continues at coordinate 26,831 of NZ_JBEZGN010000018.1, forward strand.
CCGCCAGCGCGCCGGCCGCCTCGTGCGGCAGCCCTCCCGGCATCTCCGCGGCCGGGATGCGCCGCAGACCTTGCGGGCCGAAACGCGCGATGATCTCAGCGGTCATCTGGAGGTCCCCTCGGCGCCGGTGATCCGGGCCAGGGCGGTCTCGGCCGTGGCCTGGTAGGCGCGGTCGGTGGCGATGACATCGGTGCTCCGGCCGCCCGCCAGGACGCGGGGGCTCGTCGCGATCTCCCGTATGCCGGGGAGCGCCGGTGCCGCGTCCGCGCCGATCTCGCCCAGGCATTGCACGGCGAGCATTCCGGTCGGGGTCGCGGACACGGCGTCCACCAGGAGCGGCAGCGTCCGCGCGGTGTCGCCCGTCACGTGCTGGATCACGGCCGCGGCCTCGGGCGTGGTGTCGTCCAGCAGCGGGAGCGCGGGTTCGGCTGCGGCGCCCAGGGCGAAGAGGCGTTCGGCGTCCTCGTCGTCCAGGCCGGAGCGGAGGGGCCCGCTGAGGAACCGCAGCGGCTCTTCGCCGTCGCCGGTGATCTGCCAGATCGCCCATGCGGCGTTCTGGCTGACCTGCGGGCCGTGCTTGCGTCCGAGGTGGCGGCGCAGGACGGGAACGGCGTCCGAGGCGGCCGGGCCCAGCGCGGCCAGGGCCTGCGCCACGGCCGGGACGGCCTTGCGGCGTTCCAGGAGGGAGATCATGTCCGGCAGCAGCGGCAGCGCCCGGTCGCCCCACGCGGCCAGGCCCGCCATGACGCGCGCGAGGTGGTTGCCCGCGAAACCCGTGCCCTTCTTCGGGTCGGCGAGGAACTCCCGGACCGGGCCGAGCAGCGCGTCGGCGTGCTCCTTCATGCCGTCCAGCGCCGCGGCCGGGTCGAACGACAGGCGCGGGTCGGCCAGGTCCGCCGCCAGCGCCGGGACGCAGCGCGCGTCGCCGGCCCGGGCCAGTGCCTCCAGCGCGCTGCCTGCGACCAGGTCGTCGGTGTCGTCGAGGAGCGGGACCAGACGGTCGGCGACGAGGGTTATGTCCGGGCCGCCCTGCTTGATCTCCCAGACGGTCTCCCGGACGACCTCGTTCTCATCGCTCGTGAGGAGTTCCGCTAGCGGAAGGAGCAGCTCGGCGGGACCCGCCCGCCAGGTGCGCATGACCTCGCCCGCGCGATGGACGGCGTCCAGCCGCTTCTCCGCGTCGGTGACGGCGAGCGCGTTCCGTGCCAGCCGGAGCTGCGGGGCCGGGTGCTCGCTCAGCGCGGCCGTCAGGAAACCGGTGCGGCCGCCGTCGCGGACCCACAGCTGACCGTCCAGCGCCGACTCGTCCGCCTGGATCTCGGCGGTGACGGCGTCCAGGAGGTCGTCGTCCAGGCCGTCCACGTGGCACCACACCAGCGCCACCGCGGCGGCCGCCCGCACCTCGCGTCGCGGGTCGGCGGCCCGTTCCCTCAACCAGCCGAGCGGCGGGTCGTCCCGGTCCGCGCAGATGTCGCCGACGCCGAGGACCATGCTCGCGGCGGCGCCCGCGTCCTCCTCCGCCTCCGCCTTCTCCCGGAGGGGACGGACGAGGTCGGGGTCGTGGTCGGGGAAGTCGGCGAGGGCGACCGGGGCCGCGGCGCGCACCGCCGGGTCGCCGTCGTCCAGCAGGCTCAGCAGCGTCGGGACGCCCGCCTCCACGGCGGCGCGTGCCTCGCGCGCCCACTCCAGGACGGTCGCGAGGTCGGGCTCGTCGTACTCGTCTTCGTCGTGTTCTTCCAGGTCCCACACGGCCCCGGCGATGTCCGACAGGAGCCCGATGATGCCGGGACGGTGATGGGTGCCGTGGCTGGAGACGAGGTCGAACAGGACGGCGACGGCCGGCACCGTCGCCGGATAGACCCAGCCCTGGTGGTAGATGGTGCCGGACAGGTCGTACAGGGCGCGTTCGGCCACCGCCGGGTCCGCCGACCCGGCCTTCTCCAGCGTGTCCGGCAGGGTGGTGGCGGCGCCGTAGGCGTGGGTGAGGCCGGCCCAGTCGGCCGCGTCCCGGAACCGGCCGCTCATCCCCGCCCCCCGGTGGGCTCAGAGCGAAGCGGCATGTCGCTTGACCGCCGAGTTCGCGCTGGACTTGGAACCAGGTATGTCATTGTCGTAAGGGTAGCTGTAGGTCACGTCGACCTTGTTGCGGAAGTATCTGGGTATCCATTCCTCACACCATGCGCCGGGCACGTCGCACGGCTGGCGCTCGGTATAGACCTCTTTGAGCTTGCCGCCCCGTTCGAGGATCTCCATGCCGGCGCGCTTCTCCGAGTGCCGCCCGTCGCTTCGCGCGACCATGATGCGTTCTTCGCCGTTTTTGTCGATGTAGCGGAACGCGGCGAAGTTGCGGCCCGACTTGTCACCGGAATGACGGCGGGCGTCGTCGACCGCGCGGGCCAGGTCGTTGCTGTCCCGGTCGACCTTGCGGGTTCTGACATTGGGACCGGTCTGGCCCTTCTCGCCGTCCTTCCGGTCCTTCATGTTGTACTTCTTGGAGAGCGGGCCCTCCCGCGACTTGTTCGGGTGGATCAGCTCGTACTCGCGGGTGCGGCCGCTGCGGCTGCGGAACGTCCGGGTCTCCGAGAGCACCTTCGAGATGACCTTCGCGCCGGCCGCGTTGCCCCTGCCGCCCCCGGGCCGGCTACCGCCGCGGTTCTTAGCCATTGAGCAGCGCCTCCACCGCCATGCCGAGCAGCTGGTCGATGATCGCGCCGGTGATCATCTTGAAGATCGGGATCTCCAGCAGGGACGCGCCGAAGGTGACCACCGCGGTGGCGATGGCCTGCGCGATCTGGATCGCGAGGATGATCAGCTGGATGATCACGTTGATCTTCAGGACCAGGATGATGATGCCCGCGATCAGCAGTCCGGCGCCGACCAGCATGCAGTCGGTCCCGGCGTCGCGGATGTTGGCGGACGCGGCCTCGTCGTCCGTCCACGCCTTCTGGAACGCCTCGAAGTCCTCGCCCTTGTTGGCCGTCCAGACGCCCTGCGCCACCGCGTCCGCGCCGGCCGACGCCGACTGGAGACCGCCGCCGAAGGAGATCCACGTGCCGCCCATCTCCATCAGCTTCGTCTCGTCGCCCTCCGGCCAGGTGTAGCCGAGCATGCCGAGCAGGCTGATGAGTTCACCGGGCAGTTGCATGCCCATGGGCTACCCCAATGCCTTGCTGATGGAATTGACCGTCTGGACGTTCGACTCCTCCATCGTGGAATAGTTCTTCGCGACCGCTTCGAGTGCCTTGGCGCGTTCGCTCAGCTCCTCGGCGTTCTCCTTGAAGCATTTCATCGCCGCTTCGAAGCAGGCGCTGTGCGCGATTCCGATGAGCATTCCGAGATCGTCGCCGCCCCATGGCTCGCCATAGCCGGTGATCTGCGACTCGAACTGCTGCACCTGCTGGCTGAACTGTTCCGCGGCCTGGGTGAGGCCGCCGGCGGACGAGGTGAGCTGCTCGGTCGATACCTGGTAGCCGTCGGTCATCGCCGTCCCCCGTGCAACTGGGCCATCAGGTCCGCGATCGACTGTGTCATCTGCTGCATCTGCCGCATGCTCATGTCCTGGACCGCGCGTGCGCGGGCCGTGAGCTGCTCGGTGTCCGCGCCGGCGGGCAACCTCGCCGGATCGGCGCGAAGCCCCTGGAACGCGGCGTTCACGGCCTCCGCGACATGCTCCCCGATCTCCTCGGCGGGCATCCGCATCGCGCGCGGGGCGAGGTCGATGCTCTCGATCTCCCCGCCCGCCGACACGGTCGCCCGGACCAGCCCGCCCGCCGCCTCGCCGTGCCCCTTGGCGGACGCCTCGGCGGACGCGCCGCCCGATCGTTCGCCGGATCCTTCGCCGCCGCTCGCACCCCGCGTCCCGAGCACGGCCCGCGTCTCGTCGAGCAGATGTTCCAGTTCGCTGCCAGGGATCCCTGCCATCGAGAACCCACCCCCTGATTCGGTCGCCTCAGAGATCATAATCAATCGGGACGAATGTTGGCTAACGCCCCAAATAGATCCGAGCGGAGCTCGTCGATTGATTGGTGGTGGTTGGGAGCTGGAGGACGGTGAACAGGGGACAATGGTGAGGGTGAGGTAAGTGAAGGGTGACAATGGTCACGAGGGCTATTGGTCTGAGGTAAGCCGCATTCGGCACATGATCGCCCAGTCCGCCCAGTCCGGCGCGGCCCTTCCGGCGCGTCAGCGGAGGGCGACGGTCGGTGAGAGTAGAACCTGTTCTTGTCTTCCGCGGCCGAGGCGAGCAGGCTGTGTCGCATGGACCTGGTCACTCTGGAAGAGATCCGGCAGCTGAAGTACCGCTACCTGCGCTGCGTCGACCTCAAGCTCTGGGACGAGTTCGCCGGCGTGTTCACCGAGGACGCCGTCGCGGAGTACGACACCCCGGTGCTCGGCAAGACCCTCAAGCTGGAGGGACGGGACGCGATCGTCGACTACATGCGCGGCAACCTCGGCGCCGACAAGATCTCCACGCACACGGCGGGCGCCCCCGAGATCGTCGTGGACGGCGACCACGCGACCGGCACGTGGTCGCTGGACGATACGATCATCCTCGTCGAGCATCGCCTGCTCATCCGGGGCGCCGCGTTCTACCACGACGCCTACCGGCGGGGCGCGGACGGGCAGTGGCGCGTCGAGCGCACCGGGCACGTGCGCACCTACGAGTACATGGTGTCGCTGGACGACATGCCCAGCCTCAAGTTCACCGCCGGAGTCCCCGACTCCCGATGACCGGGACCGGCGTTGACGGTTCTTAGAACGAGTTCTAGCGTCCGTCCAACGGTGAGTCCCCCGCATCCGCCGCGTCCGGCGCGGCCCGCGGGGGGCTCGTCCACCCGACGCGATGTCGCGATCCCAGGGGAGCCCGGCGTGACCATCGACTCAGCCGCAGGCAAGACCGACCGTCCCGGCGACGGTTCGGCCACGCGATCGTTCGCCGAGGCGATCGCCGAGGCCGAGCAGATCATCCGCGCGGCGCCGCATGTCAAGACCGACCAGGACCTGGCCGAAGGGCTGGACTACCTCGCCGGCAGCATCAAGGCGTCGCTGCACATGGTCCAGGCGTACCAGCACGAACACCCGTACTTCGCCTCGTCCACCGGGCCGTACACCAAGCTCGGCCTCGACAACCCGGACACGCTCTACTTCCACGCCTACATCCGGGACGACGCCGAGTACGTCGTCACCGGGCGGCGCGGCACCACCGCCGACCTCAGTTTCCAGATCATGAACGGCGACTACTCGCCGACGCAGTCGCCCGACAGCCTCACCGCCTTCGACGACCGCGAACTCGACATCGCCGAGGACGGCACGTTCCGGCTCCGGTTCGGCCCGCCGAAGCCGGACCCCGGCCCCGGGTACGTGGCGGTCGCCCCGGGGTCCGCGATGCTGATCGTCCGGGAGGTGTTCAGCGACTGGGAGAACGAGCGGCCCGGCGAGATCCGCATCCACCGCGCCGACACGCTCGGCGCCTCCCCGCCGCCCGTCCCGTCCGACCGGATGGCCCGCCGGTACGAGGTGGCGGGGAAGATGCTGCTGGCGCGGCTGCGCACGTTCCTGGCCTTCCCCGAGTGGCACTACCTGCAGCTGCCGGTCAACACGCTCACCGAGCCGCGCCCGACGCCCGGCGGGCTGGCCACGCAGTACTCGTCCGTCGGCCACTACGACCTGGACGACGACGAGGTCATGGTGATCACCGCGCCGGCGGCCGACCGCGAGGTGGCGCCGTACCAGGGCTTCCAGCTCGGCAGCATGTGGTACGTCTCGCTCGACTACATCAACCACCAGACGAGCCTCACCGCCGACCAGGCCCGCGTGGACGACGACGGCATGATCCGGTACGTGGTCAGCGAACGCGACCCAGGCCTCGCCAACTGGATCGAGCGGACCGGGCATCGCCGCGGCTACCTGCAGTTCCGCTGGCAGCGGCTCACCCGCGCGCTCGGCGCCGGAGACGGCCCGTCCTTCGAGGTGATGCCGTTCGGCGAACTGCCGGACCGGCTCCCCGGCTACGAGCGGCAGCGGGTCACCGAGCGGGAGTGGAAGGAACGGATCACCGCCCGCCAGGTCGCCGTCGCCCGAAGGATGCTCGGCTGATGGCGGCGGAACTCCTGGAAGGCCGGGTGGTCGTCGTCTCCGGCGTCGGCCCCGGCCTCGGACGCGGCCTCGCCCTCCAGTGCGCCAAGGCGGGAGCCGACGTGGTGCTCGCCGCGCGGAACGAGGAGCGGCTCGCCGAGGTCGCCAAGGAAGTCGGGGAAATCGGGCGCCGCGCGGTCACCGTCCCGACCGACATCAACGACGCGGCGGCCTGCGAACGGCTGGTCGAGACGGCGCGGGACTCGTTCGGACGCGTCGACGGCCTCGTCAACAACGCGTTCGCGACACCGCCGCTGAAGGACCTCACCAAGGTCGACCTCGACGCGGTGAGGCGCGGTTTCGAGACGAACGTGCTGGCCGCGCTGCACCTCACCCGCCTGTTCGTCCCGGCGCTCGAAGAGACCGGCGGGTCCGTCGTGATGATCAACTCGGCGGTGCTGCGGCACTCCAGGCGGACGTTCGGCGCCTACAAGATGGCCAAGGCGGCGCTTCTCGCGATGGCGCAGAACCTCGCGACCGAACTCGGCCCGCGCGGCGTCCGCGTCAACACGATCGCCCCCGGATACATCTGGGCCGAGAACCTCAAGTGGTACTTCGACCACCTCGCCAAGAAACGCGGCGTCACGGCGCAGCAGATCTACGACGAGAACGCCGCGACCACCGACCTGCGCAAGCTGCCCGACCCGGACGAGGTCGCCGACGCCGTGGTGTTCATGCTGTCGCCGCTGGCCCGCGCGGTCACCGGGCAGTGCCTGGACGTCAACTCCGGCGAATGGCACCACTAGCACCATCAGGAAGGGCGCACCGATGACCCCAGGTCGCGACAGCGTGGGCACGGTCGAGGACCTCCACGCCTCGGCCCGCAAGATCACCGGCATGGACGGCTTCGGCGAGGACGACTACCTGGACGGCCTGAAGGTGCTGCTGGAGTCGTGCGCCAGGGACGCCGGGTTCACCCCGCTCGGCAACAAGGCCCAGCGGGCGATGCTGCGCGGCGCGCTCGCCGCCCGCCAGTTCTCCGAGGCGGCGTGGGTGCGGCATCCCGAACACGCCGGCGTCCCCGTCGAACGGCCCATATTCGTCACCGGGCTGCCCCGCACCGGCACGACGGCGCTGCACCGGCTGCTCACCGCCGACCCCGCCCACCAGGGCCTCGAACTGTGGCTGGCCGAGGTGCCGCAGCCGCGCCCGCCCCGCGCGACGTGGGCGGACGACCCGGTCTTCCAGGCCATCGACGCCGGATACCGGCGGCACCACATCGAGAACCCCGAGTTCATGGGCCTGCACTACATCTCGGCGGACACGGTCGAGGAGTGCTGGCAGCTCCTGCGCCAGAGCATGCTGTCGATCTCCTTCGAATGCCTGGCGCACCTGCCGGCGTACTCGTCCTGGCTCGCCGCCCGGGACTGGACGCCCGCCTACCGCAGGCACCGCCGCAACCTGCAGCTCATCGGCCTGAACGACACCGGGCGGCGCTGGGTCCTGAAGAACCCCAGCCACCTGTTCGCCCTGGACGCCCTGCTCGACGTCTACCCCGACGCGCTGATCGTCCAGACGCACCGGGACCCGCGCACCGCGATGGCGTCCATGTGCAGCCTCGCCGCGCACGCCACCGCCGGATGGTCGGACGTCTTCACCGGCGCGACGATCGGCCGTGACCAGCTGGACCTGTGGAGCCGCGGCCTCGAACTGTTCCGCGCCGAACGCGCCCGGCACGACCCCGCGCAGTTCCTGGACGTCCACTACGACGACTTCGTCCGCGACCCCGTCGGCACGGCCGGGGGCGTCTACGAGCACTTCGGCCTGCCGTTCGGCGACGACGCCCGGACGGCGATGACGAACCTGCACCACGAGAGCGCCACCGGCGCCGCCAGACCGGCCCACCGCTACGCACTCGAAGACTTCGGCCTGACCCCCGAACAGGTGGACGAGCGTTTCAGCGGCCTCGTTTAGCGGTGAAGCGGCCTCGTTCAGCGGTGAACAGGTAGGCGACAACCGTGTTCGTCAACGCGAGCGGCCGGCCCGGTGACCGGGCCGAGAACCTGAGTGAGCATCCGATGGCGGGGTAAGGCCACCCGTGCCATCATGACCGCCCAGGTACTGGACGCTGCCTTCCCGAAGTTCACTTTTGGGGGACGAGCCCGATGACCGAACCGCTTCCGCCGACGCGCAGGAATCGCGCGAGCCTGGCCTACAAACTGCGGTACGCCGCCCAGAACCCCGACAAGATCCGGACTTACGCGGCCAGGTTGGCCCGCGATCTGAAATTCCGCGTCTCCAGCCGCGGCCATGTCGCCTACTACCGGGCCGTCATGAAGTCCGACACGGCCAAGAACCCCGAGGCGGCCGTCGGCAGCCGGTCCCATGAACGCTGGCTCAAACTCGGCCAGATGCAGTTCGACTACCTGCGCGGACACGGCCTCAAGCCCGATGACCGGATGCTGGAGATCGGCTGCGGCAACCTCCGGGCCGGGTGGCGCTTCATCGACTACCTCGACTCCGGCAACTACTACGGCATCGACATCTCGCCCGACATCCTGCTCGCCGCGCAGAACACCCTCGTCCGGCAGGATCTGCGCGACAAACTTCCGCATCTGACGCTCGTCAACGACCTGAAGCTGCAGTTCCTGCCGTCCGAGCACTTCTCGGTCGTCCACGCGCACAGCGTGTTCAGCCATTCGCCCCTCGACGTCATCGACGAATGCCTCGCCAACGTCGGCCGCGTCATGGCACCGGGCGGCTTCTTCGACTTCACCTTCGACCGCACCGAAGGGAGCGAGCACCACGTCCTCCGCGAGGACTTCTACTACCGCACCGAAACGCTTACCGCGCTCGCGGAGAAGCACGGTTTCACCGCCCGCTTCATGGACGACTGGGAAGAACTCCCGCACGGCCAATCCAAAATCCGCGTCACGCGCCCCGGCTGACGGCTGCGTGGAACCACGGGCCGCGTCCGGGCCGTCCAACTCGGTATGAGAGGCCGAAGGCTCGTCGTCGGGGTCATCGGCCTGCTGGTCGTTGCAGGCCTCGCGGTGGTGTTCCGCTCGGGTTTGCCCGGCGACCCGCACGTGCCGCTGGGCAAGCCCGGCAAGACCGTGGATGCGGAACTGCTGGAGTTCTACCAGTACGGCGGCGCCGGTCTCCCGCCGCTGGCGACCGTGCTGCGCAGCCGCACCGACGCGATGGCTGTGCGCGGTTGGTTCGCGGCTTCATCGACCAACGACGCCCTTCGGTTTCAGGAACTCGTCCTTCGGCGCGACTACGGCCGGGAGGTCGTGCTGGTGTTCTCCTTCGGCAGCGGCTGCACCAGCGCGTCGGGTGTGCGCCTCAACAGCAGCGGTACAGGTCTGCTGGGGGTGGAGCTCACAGGGACGGACACGTGGGAGGAGTGTGCCGCGCCGTTCGACAACCTGGCCGTTTTCGCGGTGGACAAGGCGAAGGTGCCGGACGACGCCGCCTTGGGCGGCTCGCGGCTGGGACGGGTCGATCCGGTGAGCCCGGCGGAACTGCTGGAGTTCGAGAAACTCGCGGACCGGCCGCCGGGCTCCGCGCGGGCCGCCGAGGTGAGCCAGCCCGACCAGTTCGAAGCCTTCGTGAAGCCGTTGCCCGCGGGGATCGCGACTCTGCTCGGCCTTGACGGCGATCCCCGGAACGAGTCCGCCGACCGCCGCTTCGCGTTCGTCGTCTCCGGCTGCCGCGAGAAGACCGCGATCATGACGATCAGCCCGGAGCGCCTGGCCGCCGAGCCGGTCGGCGGTGACGGCGCCCGATGCGAAGACCCCGAATACTACGTCGCGGTCTTCGAGATCGACGGCCGGTACGTGCCCGGGACCGCCGAGATCGGGTGAGGACCGGGCGCGGCTCCTGCCTCCGGTGCCGCTGATTGGGTGCGGGCACAGTGTGGGGGCGGAAGCCTTGACGGTGGCCCCCCATGATCGGACGCTTTGGGCCCGGATGGTCACTAGAGGGGTCCGTTCCGATGCTCCGAAGGCTTATCGCCCTGTTCTGCGTCCTGCTGATGTCCGTGTCGGTCATGTCGCCCGCCCACGCGGACAGACGTCTGGACGTCCCGCGTCCCGTCGTGTTCGTGCACGGGTTCAGCGGCTCCGCCGGCCAGTTCGAGACCCAGGCGCGGCGCCTGGCCTCCAACGGGTACCCGGACCGGTACGTCGAAGGCCACGAATACGACTCGACGTTCAGCACGAACACCGTGGAGCAGGTCTTCGCGTCGCTGGACGAACGCATCGCGCGGCTCCTCGACGAGACCGGCGCCGACAAGGTCGACCTGCTCGCCCACTCGCTCGGCACCGCCCTAATGCAGAGCTACCTGCGGAGCTCACCCGCGCGGGCGGCGACCGTCGCGCATTACGTCAACCTCGACGGCGCGACGGCGGAGAGCCCGCCGGGCGGCGTCCCCACCCTGGCCGTGTGGGGTGAGGGATCCACCGAACGCCGCATCGGCGGCGCCGCCAACGTGTACTTCTCCGGGCAGTCCCACACCCAGGTCGTGACGTCGCCCGAGACGTTCGCGCGGTTCTACGAGTTCGTCAACGGCCGGGCGCCGCACACGACGTGGATCATCCCGCAGGCGCGCATCTCCCTGTCGGGACGCGCCGTCCTGTTCCCGTCCAACGCGGGCGCGGACGGCGCGCGGCTGGAGATCTACCGGGTGAACCCGGGCACCGGCGAACGCCTGGGGCACACCCCGCTCGCCGCCTACCCGCTCACCGGCGACGGATCGTGGGGCCCGTTCGAGGGGTGGGGCGACGCGTACTACGAGTTCGCGGTCGTGTGGAGCGAGACGTCCGTCCACCACCTGTACTTCCAGCCGTTCCTCCGCACCGACCGGCTCGTCCGGCTGCTGACCAGCCGCCCCGGCGAGGGCCTGTCGGGGCTCGTGGAGACCGGCGACCACCACTCCGCCCTCACCATCAGCCGGCAGAAGGAATGGTGGGGCGACCAGGGACAGGCCGGCGACTCCCTGTACGTCAACGGACGGCAGGTGCTGAACGTCGCGAACGCCCCGCGCACCAAGCGCGTCATCGGGATCTTCGCCTACGACGCAGGGCGCGACCGCGTCACCGACCTGACCGAACCCATCCCGGCGTTCTTCGCCACGCCGTTCATCACCGGCATGGACGTCTACCTCCCGGCCGGCCGGCGGCCGACCACGATCGTCTCCCTGCCCCGCGGCGGCCACGGCCGCGCTGACGCCCTGGCCGTCCCCAGCTGGCCGTCCAGCGAGCACCGCATCTCCGTCCAGCTCAACGACCATCCGAACTGACGGCGAACTGACGGCGGCCGTGCCCGTCAGGCGTCGCGGCGGTTCAGCGCGACGTGTCCGGCGGCGAGCGCGGCCGCCGCCCAGGCGGCGAGGATCAGCAGGCCGAGCACGGGCGGGTACGCGTCGGACTCCCCGCGCATGAAGGCCGCGCCGGCGACGGCGGGCAGGAAGTCCGCGACGCGTTCCATCGCGGTGATGCCGCTCGCCTGCAGGCTGGCGGGCACCACCAGGACGATCAGGAAGATCACGATCAGCGTGCCCACCGCGCTGCGCAGCAGGGCGCCGACCCCCAGGGAGAACACGCCGATGACGGACATGTAGACGCCGACGGCGAGGACGTCGCCGAGCCAGGCCGGGAACTCGAACTCTCCCCAGTGGCCGAGCAGCGGCAGGGCGGCCAGCGACCCGGCCGCCGCGAGGACGATCCCGGCCAGGCCGCCGATGACGGCCACGACCAGGGTCTTGGCCGCCAGCACCTCGCCTCGCCGCGGGATCCACTGGAGCGTCGCGCGGATCGTCCCCGTGGAGTACTCGCTGGTGATCAGCAGCATGGCCAGCCCGATCAGCACGAACTGGACCAGGTCCACCGCGCCGATCGCGATCGTCCCGGCCCCGACGACGCCCTTGTCGTCCGCGGGGTCGTCGTTCTCGTTGGCGTTGACGGTGAAGATGGCGAGCTGGAGGCAGGCCAGCCCCATCAAGACGGCCGCGCCGAGCAGGTTCCACCAGGTGCTGCGGACCGTCCACGCCTTCGTCCACTCGGCGGCCACGGCGCCGGGCAGGCGCCCCCCGCTCGCGGCGCCCGCCGCGTCCGTGGCGGCGCCCCGCGGGCGGCCTTCGGTGGTGACGGTCATCGGGTCTCCTCCTGGGACGCGGCGAACTCGACGCTTCCCGCGGTCAGCTCCATGTAGGCCTGTTCGAGCGTGGCCTCCTGCGGGCTCAGCTCGTGCAGGAGGAGGCCGAGGCGGTGGGCGAGCTCACCGACGGGTTCGACGGTGGTGCCCGAGAGCAGCAACTCCCTGGGCGAGACCATCTCCGCGGTGACGCCCTGCCGGGTCAGGTGGCCGGCCAGTTGCCGCAGGCCCTCCGGGTGCGGCCCGCGGACCTTGACGCGGTGCCGGGAGCTGCCCGCGAGGATCTCCGCGATCGGCGCGTCCGCGATGAGCCTGCCCTTCCCGATCACCACGAGGCGGTCGGCGGTCAGCTCCATCTCGCTCATCAGATGACTGGACACGAAGACCGTGCGCCCGCCCGCGGCGAGAGAGCGCATCAGCTCCCGCACCCAGCGGACGCCGTCGGGGTCCAGCCCGTTCACGGGCTCGTCGAACATCAGGACCGGCGGGTCGCCGAGCAGCGCCCCGGCGATGCCGAGCCGCTGGCTCATCCCCAGCGAGTACGCCCCGGCGCGCTTGCCCGCGACGTCGGTCAGCCCCACCTTGGCCAGCACCTCGTCGACGCGCCGCCGGGGAATCCCGTTGCTGCGCGCCATCGCCAGCAGATGGTTTCGGGCACCGCGGCCGGGATGGACGGACTCGGCCTCCAGCAGCGCCCCCACCTCGCGCAGCGGATGCCGGAACTCCGCGTACCGGCGGCCGGAGACCAGCGCCGTCCCGGCCGTCGGCTCGTCCAAGCCCATGATCATTCGCATGGTGGTGGACTTCCCGGCGCCGTTCGGCCCGAGGAAACCGGTCACCAGACCCGGTTCGATCTTCAAGGACAGGTCCGCCACGGCGGTCGTCCCGCCGTAGCGTTTGGTCAACCCGGAAAGGGTGATCACGCGTTCCCCCGCTCGTCGTCTACCGGAACGGTAGGAAGCGGCGTGAGGTGCGCACAGTGCCCGATCGTCGCCGGGCGCACCCGACTTTCGTCAGGTGCGCCCGGCACGCGGGAACGATCAGGCGAGGTCGGCGGCCGTGAGCGAGACGTCCACCTTCGACGCCGGCTCGACGCCCATGGCGGTGGCCAGCTTGCGGAAGACGCGCGCCTCGTCCGGGCGGCTGCGCCGCTCCAGGGTGCGGGCCAGCGCCTCGTAGGCCCAGCCGTTGGACGGGTCCAGCTCGACGAGCCGGCGGAACGTCTCCTCGGCCCGCCCGAGCTGGGCGCTGTGGAAGTACGCCCGGCCCAGCAGCTCGACGGCCGACCGGTTCTCGCCGTGCTCCGCCACGATCGGGGCCAGGATGCGGGCGGCCCCGGCGTAGTCCTTGGCGTCGAAGAACAGCGTCGCCCGCTGGAACTCCTCGTACGCGGTCATCATGGCCCCCTCTCCACGGATTCACCCCCAGGAACCGGGACGGCGCCCCCGTTGTTCCCGCGCGCAGGCGGCCGCACCCGGCGCGGGGGGCTCAGGTCACCAGGCCCCTGCGGTAGGCGTAGACCACGGCCTGCACGCGGTCGCGCAGGTCGAGCTTGGTGAGGATGCGCGACACGTACGTCTTGACGGTCTCCTGGCTGATCACCAGCGTCGCGGCGATCTCGCTGTTGGACCGGCCGTCGGCGATGAGGCGCAGCACCTCCAGCTCGCGCGGGGTCAGCGCGGTGTCGCCCGGCGTGTGCTCGGCGGGACGGATCCGCGCCGCGTACCGGCCGACGAGCTGCCGCGTCACCTCGGGGGCCAGCAGCGCGGCACCCGCCGCGACGGTGCGGATGCCGTGCAGGAGCTGCGCCGGCGGGGCGTCCTTGAGCAGGAACCCGCTCGCCCCCGCACGCAGCGCCTCGTACACGTACTCGTCCAGGTTGAACGTCGTCACCACGAGCACTTTGACGGGCTCCGCCACCCCGGCGCCGGCCAGCCGGCGGGTCGCCTCGATGCCGTCGAGGACCGGCATCCGCACGTCCATCACGACCATGTCCGGGTTCAGCCGGCGGGCGAGGTCGACCGCCGCGCGCCCGTCCCCGCACTCGCCCACCACCTCCAGGTCGGGCTGAGCGTCGATGATCGTCGCGAACCCCGTGCGGATCAGCGCCTGGTCGTCGCAGACCAGGACCCGGACCGGCGCGTTCACGACGGGCTCCCCGCGGGGATGCGCGCCCGCACGACGAAGCCGCCGCCCGCCCGCCGGTCCGCGCTGAACTCGCCGCCCAGGGCGTCGACCCGTTCGCGGAGCCCGGCGAGGCCCCGCCCGCTCCCGCCGGGAGACCCGCCGGGAGACGCCGTCCGTGAGCCGGAACCGTCGGTGCTGACCTCCACGGCGATCTCCTTCGCGCCATAGCGCACATGGGCCACGGTGCGGCTCCCGTGTGCGTACTTGAGGGCGTTCGTCAGGGCCTCCTGCACGACCCGGTAGGCCACGGACTCGGCACTGCCGGTGGACGCCGCCGGCGTGCCCTCCTCGGTGAACTCCACCGGCTGCCCTGCCCGGCGCGTCTGTTCCACGAGCGTGCGGAGCTCACCGGCGGACGCCGTCCCGGCGCCGGTGCCATGGTCGGGGTTGAGCAGGTCGAGCAGGTGCCGCAGGTCGGCGATGGCCCGCCGGCCGGTGTCGGTGACGGCGCTCAGCGTCGCGTCGAGCCGGTCGGGTGCGGCGGTCAGGTACCGTGCCGCCTCGGCCTGCACGACCATCGCCGTCACATGGTGTGTCACGACGTCGTGGAGTTCGCGGGCGATGCGGGTGCGTTCGGCGGCGCGGGTGGCCTCGGCGACGTGGCGGCGGCGTTCGGCCTCGGCGGCCCGGGTGGAGCGCAGCCAGGCCCCGATGCCCCACGCGAGGACCAGCGCCAGGTAGAAGACCGCGAACTCCTCCGGCTTCTCGGTCGAGCCGAGCCGGTGGAGCGCGACCGCCAGCGGCACGTACGCCGCGGACACGACGACCATGGTGACGCGCCGGTGACGTTCCAGATGGGCGCCCGCGCTCACGAGCGCGATGGGCAGCGCGGTGCCCGCCATCGCGTGGTAGGCGTAGAGCTGGTCGAGGGCGAAACCGAGCGATACCAGGACGAGGCAGACGGCCGGCCACCGCCGCCGCACGGCGAGCGGGAGGCATTCGAGGGCGACCACCGCGACGGCCGTCACGTCGAAGGGACGGCTCGGCAGGCCGTCGAACTGCGTCCCGTTGCCGTGGAAGGCCGGGAGGAGCGACACGGCGGCCAGCAGCAGCGCCAGGGGGAGGTCCCGGACCGTGACGTCACTCCGCCGCCACAGGTCCGGGACCCGCCGAAGCCCGATCACTGGGCGAGCGTAGCGGTCGCGGCGGCCCGTGCGGCGCGGCTTCGCGGGACCGGCCCGGCCGCGCCGGTGCGCCGGGCCGCCCGTCCGGACGGACGCGCCGCGGCCGATCTTTGATCTTGGCCGGGCGGGGAGGTGTGAGCTCCGGGAGGCGGGTAGCCACCTATCGGTGAACCACCTGGGGGTACGACCACTGCCTGCATTGGGGGCTGACCGTCATGGCGGATGATGCACGCCTGGGCACGTTGACCACGCGGATCCCGGCGCGCATGGACCGGCTGCCCTGGTCGCGCTTCCACTGGATGATCGTCATCGGGCTCGGGACGGTCTGGATCCTCGACGGGCTCGAGGTGACCATCGTCGGGTCCGTCGCGGCGCGGCTCACCGAAGAGGGCAGCGGCATCGAGCTGTCCGCGGCCCACATCGGGTACGCGGCGGCGATCTACGTGGCGGGCGCGTGCAGCGGCGCGCTGTTCTTCGGGCAGCTCACCGACCGGTTCGGCCGCAAGAAGCTGTTCATCCTCACGCTGGCCGTCTACGTCGTCGCGACGGTGGCGACCGCGTTCGCCTTCGCGCCCTGGTACTTCTTCGTGTGCCGGTTCGTCACCGGGATGGGGATCGGCGGCGAGTACGCGGCGATCAACTCGGCGATCGACGAGCTGATCCCGGCCCGCGCCCGCGGCCGGGTGGACATCATCATCAACGGCAGCTACTGGGTGGGGGCGGCGCTCGGAGCCCTGGCCGCGGTGGTCTTCCTGAACACGTCGATCTTCGCGATCGACCTCGGGTGGCGGGTCGCGTTCGGCGTGGGCGGCGTCCTCGGCCTGGTCATCATGTTCGTCCGGCGGCACGTCCCGGAGAGTCCGCGCTGGCTGTTCATCCACGGACGCGAGGACGAGGCCGAGCGGATCGTCGACCGGATCGAGCGCGAGGTCCGCGAGGAGACGCGGCAGGACCTGGAGGAGCCGGAGCAGAGCATCACGGTGCGGCAGCGCAAGGCCATCCCCTTCCGGGAGATCGCCAAGGTGGCGTTCAAGGTGTACCCGCAGCGGGCGGTGCTCGGGTTCGCCCTGTTCGTGGGCCAGGCGTTCCTCTACAACGCGGTGACGTTCGACCTCGGGACCATCCTGAGCACGTTCTTCGACGTGGCGTCCGGGACGGTGCCGTACTTCTTCGCCCTGTTCGCGGTCGGCAACTTCCTGGGCCCGCTCCTGCTCGGGCGGCTGTTCGACACGGTGGGCCGCAAGCCGATGATCTCCGGGACGTACTTCGTCTCGTCGGCCCTCACCGTCCTGCTCGCCGTCTTCATGGTGACCGGGGGACTGACGACGTGGACGTTCATGGCGCTGGTCGGCGTGACGTTCTTCTTCGCCTCGGCGGGCGCCAGCTCCGCCTACCTGACGGTCAGCGAGATCTTCCCCATGGAGACCCGGGCGCTGGCCATCGCGTTCTTCTACGCGATCGGCACGGCCGCCGGCGGCATCACCGGCCCGCTCATCTTCGGCCGGCTGATCGACACCGGGGACGCGAGCCTGGTCGCCATCGGGTTCTTCGTCGGCGCCGGGATCATGGCGCTGGGCGGCCTCGCCGAGCTGATCTTCGGCGTCCGGGCCGAACGGGCCTCGCTGGAGAACATCGCCAAGCCCCTCACCGCCGAGGAGGCCGAGGAGGCGCCGGCGGCCGAGCCCGGGGCCGGGCCGGCGCCGGACGTGCGGCCGGAGCGCCGCGCCGCGCTGGAGGCCCGCCGGCATGCCGAGGAGCAGCGGGCGCGGGCGGCCGAGCACCGCGCCGCCATCCACGAGGTGAGACCCCGCGCGGACGAGGGGGACCGCGGCGCCGCCGAACGGCTGCGGGTGGAGGAGGCCCTCGCGCAGACCGCCGAGTGGGAGGCCGAGCGGCTGACGGAGGAGGCGGCCGCCCATGACGGGCGGGTCGACGCCGAGGACGCCGGCACCGACACCGAGCGCCGCAGCGCACTGGAACGCGCCGCCGCCGCGGAGGAGCGTGCGCGTGCACTGCATCAGCGGATCGAGGCGCTGGCCGCCGCGAACCAGCGGGACGCGCAGACCCACGCGGCTTTGGCGGAGGCCGCGGCGGAGCGCGCGCGGGCCCGCGAACAGCATGCGATGGCCGTGGAGGCCCACGCCAGGGCGGCGGACCTTGAAGGGGCCGAGGCGGAGATCGCCCGCGGCCAGGCCGAGACCTTCGACCAGTGGGAGAAGATGCACGCCGAGACGGCGCGCGCGCACGTGGCGCGGGCCGAGCGGGACGAGGACGAGGCCGCCCGGCATGACCGGCAGGCCGACGTCCACCGGCTGCGCGCCGAATCGGCCGCCGACCGGATGGAGGCGGCGCAGCACCGCTCCGCCGCCGCGTCCCTCGCGGCCGAGTCGGGCACGGCCGGGCCGGCGCAGCGGGAGCACGAGGCGGCGGCGGAGCGGCAGCGCGCGGCCCGAGAACGCGACGAACGGATCCGCCGGCGCATCCTGCGCCGCGAGCGTCAGCGGCGCACGGGCCTGCGCCGGCTGCTTCCGGGGCCCGGCGAGACCTTCTACTCACCGGGGATGCTCGGGACGGCGAGCCGCTGGTCGTCCGACGCGGACATCGCCCTGGACCGCGAGGTCAACGCCATCGCGCAGGCGCTCAGCGAGCACGGGCCGACTAGCCGCCACCGGCTCGCCGAAGTGGTCGGCGCACGCTACTGGGGGCCGGGCCGGTTCCGCGCCGCACTGCGGGAGGCCGTCCACGAGGGCCTGGCCCAGCCGCAGGCGCGCAACAGGTACGCGCCGCCGCCCCGTCCCACCGACACGGACACGGACTGACCAATGATGCGCTGCCGATTGCTCGGACATGATTTCCGCTTCTCCGCCGAAGGCGAGACGATGCGCTGGCGCTGCGTGCGGGAGTGCGGAGCCGGGGGCGCGAAGGAGTACCCCACCGCGTCCGATGCGCGACGTTACGCCCGCGCCTTCGACCGGAAGGACCGCGAGGACTTGGGACGGCGCGCCCCCCTCATCGGCCTGTTCCCTCTGCGCCTGATCCGCGCCATGCGCAGGCAGCGGGACGCGTAGGCGCGGCCGCGGAGAGGCTGCGCCGGGTCAGGAAACCGCGGGGCCGGCCTGTGCGAGCAGGCCGTCGACCAGTGCGCGGAGTCCCTGCGGGTAGGTGTCGCCCTGGGAGACCGTGGCCCAGTGGTCGCCGATGGCGGCCAGGCGCGGTAGCCGGGACGCGTCGAGGCGGCTCAGCGACGCGGGACGCAGGTCGCCGGCCCGGCTGCGGGCGGTGTTGGCGCGGACGAGGATCTCGCCGGCGGTGTAGTACCAGATGCTCCGGAAGACGACGATGGCCTGTGCGGGTGTGCATCCGTAGTCCTCGGCGGCGGCCACGATGTCCTCGACCATCCACAGGGCCGACTCGTCGAGGAGGCCGAGGAAGCCGTCGGTGGTGACGATCTCCACGGCCCACGGCCAGGCCGCGGCGGCGTCGTGCATCGCGACGGCGGCCGCGATGATGCGGTCGCGCGGGTCACTGGGCAGCCGGGGGCGCTCGATCGTGCCGAGGTAGTGGTTGAGCACCAGGACCAGCAGGTCCTCCTTGCTCCGGACGTGGTGGTACAGGGTCGTCGCTCCGACGCCGATCTCGGCGGCCAGCCGCCGGACGGTCAGCCTCTCCCAGCCGTCCCGCTCGATGATCTCGCGGGCCGCCGCCACGATCTGCGCACGTGAGGTCAGCGGCGGCCGGCCGGTGCGGCCGTGCGGCGATGCGGTCGGTGAAGCCATCGTTCCATCATGCCCGGCCTGCGGAGCCGGTGCGGGTCCCGCCCTTCGCGCTCGACAGCGGACCGCCCCGATGTTACTTTCGGAACACGTTCGAAAAGTCCGGGAGGACAGGGGGCAGGGGGCACGATGAAGCCGGAACAGGCGGAACCTTCGGATGCCGCATCGGCCGTAACGGGTCTCGGGGAGTTGCTGCGGCCCGTCCGGCCGCGGCTGGGCACGGCGATGGTCCTGCAGGCCATGGCGGCGGCCGCCGCCGTCGTGCCGTTCGTCGCGGTGGCCGAACTGGCCCGGGTGCTGCCGGCGGCCGGGCCCGTCGACCGGGACCGGGCCTGGACGGTCGCCGCCGTCGCGGGGGGCGCGCTCGCGGTGTGGCTGCTGCTGACCAGCGCGGCGGGAGCGCTCGCCCACCGGGCGGACCTGGCCTTCCAGCTGTCGGTGCGGCGGCGTCTGGTCGACCGGCTGGGCCGCGTCCCGCTCGGGTCGTTCACCGACCGGGGCGCGGGCGGCGTCGGGAAGGCGGTCCAGCACGATGTGGACGCGATGCACCACCTGGTGGCGCACTCGCTGCTGAGCTTCACCGCCGTCGTGGTCACGTCGCTGGTGACCCTCGTCTACCTGTTCTGGGTGGACTGGCGGATGACGCTGATCCTGCTGGTCCCGATCGTGGTCGGAGTCGCGCTGTTCGCCCGCCGGATCGTGAGCATGACCTCGGGGATGGCGGCCTACGAGGAGGCCCTGCAGCGCATCGTCGGCAGCGTCGTCGAGTTCGTCGAGGGCATCGCGGTCGTGAAGATGTTCGGGCAGGCCAGGCGTGCGCACCGGCAGTACGCGCAGGCCGCCGACGACTTCGCGGAGTTCCTCGACGCCTGGCTCTCGCGCAACAACCGGGCGGCCGCGGCCTCCGCCTTGGCGCTGAGCCCGATCACCGTCCTGCTGACCGCTTTGGCCGCCGGCACGGCCCTGATCTCCGCGGGTCACCTGGACCCGGTCGATCTGCTGCCGTTCGTGATCGTCGGGCTGGGGCTGGCCGCGCCGCTGCAGGCCCTGGACTTCCACGGCGAGGACATCGAGATGGCGAGCGCGGCGGCCAAGCGCGTCGGCGCCCTGCTCGCGGCGCCCGAGCTGGCGGTGCCCGCCGAACCGCGGACACCGGAGGACGACGGGGGCCTCCGGGTGGAGCTGACCGGGGTGGAGTTCGCCTACGACGCGGATCGGCCGGTGCTGAGCGGCATCGACCTGGCGTTCGAGCCGGGCACCGTGACCGCCTTGGTCGGGACGTCGGGTTCGGGCAAGACGACCCTGGCGAAGCTGCTGCCGCGGTTCTTCGACCCGACCGCGGGCACCGTCTCGATCGGCGGTGTCGACCTGCGCGACATAGCGCCCGACCAGTTGTACCGGCTGGTGTCGTTCGTCCTCCAGGACGTTCAGCTGCTGGACGCCAGCGTGCGCGACAACATCCGCCTCGCCCGTCCCGACGCGGACGAGGAAACGGTACGGCGGGCCGCGCGGGCCGCCGCCATCGATGAGCGCATCTGCGCTCTGCCGCACGGATACGACTCGGTGGTCGGCCGGGACGTTCGCCTCTCCGGAGGTGAGGCGCAGCGGGTGTCCATCGCCAGGGCGATCCTCGCCGACACCCCGATCGTGGTGCTCGACGAAGCGACCGCGCACGCCGATCCGGAATCGGAGGCGCTGATCCAGGACGCGCTGTCGGAACTGGCCGCCGGACGGACCGTCCTCGTCGTCGCGCACCGGCTGGCCTCGGTGGCCGGCGCCGACCGGATCGTGGTCCTCGAACAGGGCCGGATGGCCGAACAGGGCGAGCATGGGGAACTGCTCGCCGCCGGCGGCCGGTACGCGCGGATGTGGCGGCTGCAGGAGCAGGCCGGGCCCGGGAACGCCGGCGATCGCGACGCCTACGCCGGGACCGGCGCGGCGAAGGGGGAATGACGATGATCCGCCGACTCTTCACCGCGCTCGGCCCGGAGCACGCGGGCGCCCTGCGCCGGCTCCTGGCCCTGCTGACCGGCGCGGCGCTGCTCCAGGGGGCGGCGTTCGTCCTGCTGGTCCCCGTCCTGCGCGAACTCCTCGGCGATGAACCGGAACGGGCCTGGCCGTGGGTGATCGCGCTCGCGGTGCTGTGGACCGGCTACGCGGCGGTGAGCTACCCGGCGACGCTGGCCGGTCACCGCAGCGGCACGGCCCTGAGCCGCGACCTGCACCACCGGATCGGCGACAAGGTCGCGCAGCTGCCGCCGGCCTGGTTCACCGCCGACCGCGTCGGCCGGCTCGGGCGCCTGGCCACGCAGCGCGTGGTCGACATCATGAGCGTGCCCGCGCACCTGCTGCGGCCGCTGGTCGACACCGTCGTCACGCCGCTGGTCGTGGTGCTGGCCATGTTCCTGTTCGACTGGCGGCTGGCCGTCTCGATGGCCGTCGCCGCGGTCGCGGTGGCGGTGGCGTACCGGCTGGCGAGCCGCGGCATGCAGGTCGCCGACCGCCACGCGGACGCCGTCCACGCCGACGCCGCCGGGCGGATCGTGGAGTTCGCCCGCGCCCAGCCGGTGCTGCGGGCCTTCGGCCGCACGGCGGAAGGGCACGCCGCGCTCGACGACGCGCTCACCGCGCAGCACGCCGCCGGCCGCCGGATGCTGCGCGCCGGCACCCCCGGCATCGTTGGGCTCGGCTTCATCGCGCAGGCGTCGTTC
Source organism: Spirillospora sp. NPDC048819 (assembly GCF_040650055.1). Classification (NCBI taxonomy): domain Bacteria; kingdom Bacillati; phylum Actinomycetota; class Actinomycetes; order Streptosporangiales; family Thermomonosporaceae; genus Spirillospora; species Spirillospora sp. NPDC048819. Next base: position 48,860 of record NZ_JBEZGN010000018.1, read on the forward strand.
ATCACGCTGCTGGCCCTGGGCACCCACCTGGCGCTCGGCGGCTCGCTCGGGACGGCCGAGCTGATCGCGCTGCTGGTCCTGGCGGCCAGGTTCGTCGAGCCGGTCATGTTCATCGCGGAGATCGGCGGCGCGATCCGGGTCGCCGAGAACGCCCTGACCGACATCAACGCGCTGCTCGCCACCGAGACGCTGCCCGAACCGGAGGTGTCGCAGCGGGCGGACGGCGCCGACGTCGAACTCGACGGCGTCAGCTTCGGCTACGACGGCACAACCGTGCTGGACGGACTGTCGATGCGCGTGCCGCAGGGCCGGATGACCGCGCTGGTCGGCCCGTCCGGCGCGGGCAAGACGACCGTGATCAAGCTGATCGCGCGGTTCTTCGACCCCGGTGCCGGAACGGTGCGGGTGGGCGGCGTGGACGTCCGAGAGATGCGGACCGAGGACCTGACGTCGCTCATCTCGGTGGTCTTCCAGGACGTCTACCTGTTCAACGGAACCATTCTCGACAATGTGCGCATCGGCAGGCCCGACGCGACCGACGAGGAGGTCTACGCCGCCGCCCGCACCGCGCGGGTCGACGGCATCGCCGAACGCCTCCCGGGCGGCTGGGACGCGCCGGTCGGGGAGGGCGGCGGCCGGTTGTCCGGCGGCGAGCGGCAACGCATCTCGATCGCGCGGGCCCTGCTGAAGAACACCCCGATCGTGCTGTTCGACGAGGCGACCGCCGCGCTGGACGCCGAGAACGAGCACGCTCTGCACGAGGCGATGGCGGCCCTGGCACGCGACCGCACCGTCCTGGTGATCGCGCACCGGCTGCACACGTTGCACGGGGCCGACCACATCGTCGTCGTCGACGGGGGACGTGTCGCGGAAGAGGGCGCCCATGACGAACTACTCGCCCGCGACGGCCGGTACGCCCGCTACTGGCGCGAACGCCGCCGCGCCCACGGCTGGCGCCTGACCGGGGCCCGCTGAGGACGGAGTCCGTGATGACGAACGGTTCAGGCGCCCGGCCAGGGCTCACGCTCGCCGCGGTGGCCGTCGTCCAGTTCATGGTGTCGCTGGACCTGTCGGTCGTGAACGTCGGGCTCCCGCAGATCGCCGCCGGCCTCGGCTTCGGCGCGGTGGGCCTGACCTGGGTGATCCACGCCTACGCCCTCACCTTCGGCGGTCTGCTCCTCCTGGGCGGGAACCGCTGATCCGGCTCGGCCTGTTCGCCAACCGCTCGGTGGCCGGCGCGAACGCCTACAACCTCCTGGTCGGCGCCGCCATGGCCTCGGCGTTCTACTTCATGTCCCTCTACCTCCAGCGCGTCCTCGGGACGGGGCCGGCGATGACGGGGATCATGTTCCTGCCGTTCGCCCTCGCCGTGGTCGCCGGCTCCGTGCTCGCCGTCCGGCTCGGCTACCGTCTCGCTCCGCGGACCCTGCTGGTCATCGGCGGTCTCCTGACCGCCGCCGGGTTCGCCTGGTTCGGCCTGATCAGCCCCGGCGGCGCCTTCGCCACCGACGTCCTCGGGCCCTCGATCGCCGCCGGCGCCGGCTTCGGGCTCTGCCTCGGACCGGTCGTCGCCACCGCCACCGCCGGCGTCGCGTCCCACGAGACGGGCGCCGCCTCGGGCCTGCTCAACAGCTCGCGCCAGATCGGCGCCTCGCTCGGGCTCGCCGCCCTCGGCACCGCGGCCCACCACCGCACCGGGCGGATCGAAACGCCCGAGACCCTCAACGACGGATACGCGCTCGGCCTGACCCTCAGTGCCGCGCTCCTGGCCGCCGCCGCCCTCATCGCGCTGACCGTGCTCCGCCGTACCGGCCCGTCGGTCCGGGCCGCGCCGCTCGATGACCGCGAACCGCTCCCCGTTCGGGACTGACATTTCCGGAACTTTTGGTCGACCGGCGGAGTCCAACGAGATCAACTGCCCCCGACCGCTGGAGCCCGAGTGTCCGATTCCGAACCCGCCGGGTTGGTGCAGCGACTCCGGACCGACCGCAGGTGGCGGATCGCGGCGGTGGCCGGAGCGCTCGCCGTCGTGCTCGCCGCCGCGGTCGCCGTGGCCGTCGCGCGCGGGACGTCGTCCGGCGGCGGGATCGCCGACGGGCCCCTGCTGCCGGCGCCCGCGAGCGCCGACCGCGTTCCCGCCGGCCGGATCATCGAGAAGCTGCCCCGCAACTGCGGGGTGTCGGACGGCACCGCCGCCAGGCTCGCGCCCGGGTCCGACCGCGACGCCGAGAAGGGCAACGTCTTCCGCCACGGCGGCCCCGGAAGCTGCATGTGGTACTCGCTGGACGACGGGAAGGCCAAGTGCGACTTCTGCGTGGGCGACTTCGCGAACGAGCGCGTCCTCGACGTCACCATCACCCTCGCGTCCGGCCGCACGCAGTCGCCGATCAGCGAGGCGATGGAACTGGTGGGCAGGGACGGGCCGGGCCGGGTGGGGACCGCCCCGCCCGAGATCGTGGAGGGCCTCGGCGAGGAGGCCGCCGCCCGCTACTCGGCGGACACCGAGACCGAAGGCGCCATCGTGACCTTCCGCGAGGGCAACGCCGTCGCGACGATCCGCTACCGCGGATGGGACGCCGAAGGAGACCGGCGCACGACCATCCCGGAGAAGACCGCGATGGACGGCGCCCTGGCCGCCGCGGCGGAAACGGCGAAAGGCCTGGAAGCGGCGGCCGACCCCGTGCTGAGCACCGTGAAGCGTCCGGTCACGCCGCCGCTGAGCCGCGTCCCCAAGCCCTGTGACACGGTTCCCGCCGGCACCGTCGACATGGTCGCCCGCGACGCGTACCGGCGGCGAGGAGGCGCCACCCTGCTCCCCGCGATGTACCGGATGTCCGTTGACTCCTGCAGATGGAGGGCCCGGACGTCCCAGTACTCGAACGAGGGCCAGTCGCGCACGCTCACGGTGTCGCTCGCGGTCGCGGACGAGCGGGTGCCGGGCCTGGGAGTCCACGCCGCCACGCGCGACTTCCTGGGCGTCTACCGGAACCTGCGCAGCGGCAAGGTCCCCGGCATCGAGGACTTCACCGGCTTCACACCGCTGGCCGGGCCCGGCGACCGGGCGTTCGCGGTCACCAAGACCGGAAGCAGGTCGACGGGCGACGTGGGCCTGGTGGTCTTCCAGAAACGCAACGTCCTGGTCGAGGTGGCCTATGAGGGCGCCGACGAGGAGACGAACCTGAGCGGACGCCTGTTGATCGACAGCGCCTACACGGTCGCCGTCGCGGTGGAGAGGTCGTTGCGATCATGACCGAGGCCGCACCGCGACCGCGTCCGGACTCCGGCGAGACGGGCGCCATCGTCTTCGCGTTCGTCACCGTGCTCGTGATCGCCATCGTCCTGGTGGGGATGTCGCCGCCGCCCGGAAGCCTCGACCGGCTGCCGGATCCGCCCGCCGGGCCCGACCGGGTCCGGACGGGGCCGGTCGTCACGTCGATCCCGGAGGGCTGCGCGGTCTCGCCCGCCACCGTCGGCCGCCTGGTGACCGAACCCCGGATGATGAAGGACGGCCACGCGGGAGAATGCATGTGGTCGTCGAGGAGCGACGACGGACCGCGCCGTCTCCTCTCCATCGGCGTCACCCTGGCCCAGGGCACCGCCGGCCGCGCCCTGACGGGCCCGGCGGCCGGGCAGTCACCCGTCGCCGCCGCCATGAGGTCGTTCGGTCCGAAATGGTCTGACATGACCAACCGGGCGGTGACGGGACTCGGCGATGAGGCGCTCGCGCAGTTCTCACCGTCCAACGGCTCGACGGTCGTGGCGCGCGTCGGGAACGCGAAGGTCGTCGTCCAGTACCGCGACCTCCGCGCGTCGATCCCGGAGCAGACCGCGCGGGACGGCGCGCTCGCCGCCGCGGCGGAGGCCGTGGACGGCCTGGGCGCACGCACCCCGTCCCGTCCCGCGATCGCCCCCGCCGCGTCCCCGTCGCCGCCCCGCAAGGTCCCCGACCTGTGCGGCTCGGTGTCCGAACGGACCCTGAACCGCCTGCTGGGAGACGAACCGTCCAGCAGCGCCACCGGGGCGGGCAGCGGCGGAATCGTCATCAAGGACGCCGACCGCCACGGCTGCTCCTGGACGTCGATGGACCACGAACTCAAGATCTCGGCGGCGGTCGTGCCGGGCACGGAACTGTTCGACGGAACCCGGCTCGCCACCCGCGAGTACACGATGCGGCACGACGACGCCCGCGCCGAGGAAACGCTCAGCGTCCACGACCGGAAGTACTTCCGCGCCGTGACCGGTCTCGGCGACCAGGCGTTCGCCGCGCACGTCCCGGGCGTCGTCCCCGGTGTGGTCGTCTTCCGGGACGGCGCCCTCCTGGTCCAGGTGACCTACGAGGAGGCGGACGCGCGCCATCCCCTCAGCGGCGAACACGCGGTGCGCGGCGCGTACGCGGCGGCACAGGAGGTCGCGCAGGCGCTCGGGGTGTGAGGCCGGCCTGACATTCCGCAGGGCTGCGTCGTCGGAGGACTGAGAGGGACACACCGTCCTCCACACGTGGCAAGGAAGACCTATGAACATCGCACTGTGGACCATCGCGGCACTGCTGGCCGTCATCTTCCTGGCGAGCGGAGCCGTGAAGCTCGCCCGATCCAAGGAGCAGTTGGTCGCTTCCGGCATGGGGGCCGTCGAGGACTTCAGCCCCGGCGCCGTCAGGACGATCGGCGTCCTGGAGACCCTCGCCGCGATCGGCCTGATCGTGCCCGCGGCAGTCGACGTCGCGCCGGTCATGGTGCCGGTCGCGGCCGTCGGCGTGGCGCTGCTGATGGTCGGCGCGGCCGTCGTGCACTTCCGTCGCAGCGAGGTGCAGGGCGTCGCGGCGACCACGCTGTTCCTGGCGCTGGCGGCCTTCGTCGCCTGGGGCCGCTTCGGCCCCGAGTCGTTCACCGGCTGACGTAAGGTTGATCCCGATGTCCCGAGCGTAGAAGTACGTCGATCACCAGCAGGAGATGGTCCCGGGAGCAGAAGACCCGGTTGAGACCACGCCCTGCCACTGCCGCCTGTCGTGCAGCGGCTCGCCGAGCGCTGCCGACCCCTGTGAGCGACGAGGGTTCCGGCAAAGCGGAGCCCCCTGTGATCGATGCAGGCGTCCAGGACGCCGAAGAAGGACTTCTCATGCAACTCCACGAGTATGCGCGGTACGACGCGGTCGGGCTCCGGAATCTGATCAAGGCGGGTGAGGTCACCGCCGACGAGGTGGAAGCCGTCGCGCGCGAGGCCCTGACCACGGCGAACGCCGTGGTGAACGGCCTCGCGCTGCCCCTGTTCACCCCGGCGCTCGACCATGCCGGCAACGGACCGTTCACCGGGGTCCCGTTCCTCATCAAGGACCACGGGCCGGTGGCGCGGGGGATCCCGTTCTCTCTCGGAAGCCGGGCCCTGCAGGGCGTCGCCGCCCGGCATGACAGCGATCTGATGGCCCGCTTCCGGGCCGCCGGCCTGGTCACCCTGGGCCTCACCACCGTGCCGGAGATGGCGATCAGCTTCTCCACCGAATCGGTCAGGTACGGGCCGACGCTCAATCCATGGGACCTGGAACGGGGAGTGGGCGGGTCGAGCGGCGGCGCCGCCGCCCTGGTCGCGGCCGGCGCCGTTCCCGTCGCCCACGGCAGCGACGGAGCCGGGTCCATCCGGATCCCGGCCGCCTGCTGCGGCCTCGTCGGCCTCAAACCCAGCCGCGGCCGCGTCCCGTGCGGGCCCGACATGGGAGAGCCGATGCTCGGGATGGCCTACGAGTTCGCGCTGACGCGCACCGTCCGCGATGCCGCCCACCTGCTGGACGCCGTCCAGGGGCCGGGCGTCGGCGACAAGTACACCGCACCGCCTCCACGCCGCGGATACGCCGACGAGACGGGAACCGAACCCGGACCGCTGCGGGTGGCGGTGAACACGGCGGCGTGGTCGGGGGCGTGGGTGGATCCCCAGATCGCGGAAGCGACCGTCCGGGTCGGCCGGACATTGGAGCAGCTGGGGCACGCCGTCACCGAGGCGCGCCCGGTCATCGACTGGGACGCCGTCATGCAATGCACCACGGCGACGGCGGTGGCGATCGCCTCGACACTGCTCTTGAGCCCCGCCCGACCCGACCCGGCCAAGCTGGAAGCGGTCTCAAGGCGCCTTCTGGAAGTGGCGAAGGAGTACAGCGCGCTGGACCTGATGGCCGCCTTCGGCGCTCAGAACCGCGTGACCCGCTCGGTGGGCGCGTTCTTCACCGACCACGACCTGCTCGTCACCCCGACACTGGGCCGGCTCCCGGCGCCCCACGGCACGCTGCGCTACGACGACCCCGGCCACACGCTGGCGAGCTGGCTGGAGTCGATCTTCGACTACGGCCCGTTCACGATGGTCTTCAACATCTCCGGCCAGCCCGCGATCAGCCTGCCGCTCGGCCAGAGCGACGGCGGCCTGCCGATCGGCGTGCAGATCATCGCCCCTTACGGCCGCGAAGACCTGCTGTTCCAGACCGCGGCCCAACTGGAACACACGATGCCCTGGAACCACCGAACCCCCCGTTCCTCCATCAGAAGCCCTGAATAACGCCACCGCCCAGGCCGCCGCGCACCGGCGGCCTGGGCGCGGGTGCGTCCGAAGACGCAGAGCGAAACGATCATCCCCGTTAGGCTCGCCGTCCAATAGACGACGTTGTCCGGCAAGCTGCAGGCAGGTGATATGTCCGGTGCAGGACTGAAGGCGCTCAGGGACGGCGATCCGGAGCAGGTCGGGCCGTACCGTCTGCTGGCACGGTTGGGGGCCGGCGGGATGGGCCAGGTCTACCTGGGCCGCTCGCAAGGCAGGCGACTCGTCGCCGTCAAGGTCGTCCACCCGCACTTCGCCGACAACGCGACGTTCCGGCGCCGGTTCACCAAGGAGGTCGCGGCGGCGCGCCGCATCGGGGGCTTCTACACGGCGCAGGTGATCGACGCCGACACCGACGCCGACCCGCCATGGCTGGTGACGGAGTACATCGCCGGGCCGTCGTTGCAGGACGCCATCGACGAGAACGGCCCGCTGCCCGAGGTCTCGGTGGCGGCGCTCGGTGCCGGGCTGGCCGAGGGGCTGGCGGTGGTCCACGACCAGAATGTGATCCACCGGGACCTCAAGCCGGGGAACGTGCTCCTGGCCCAGGACGGCCCGCGGATCATCGACTTCGGCATCGCCCGCGCCATGGACGCCCCCTCCCAGAGCCTGTCCCTGGTGGGCACACCCGGGTACATGTCGCCCGAGCAGTACCTCGGCGGCGACATCGCACCGGCCAGTGACGTGTTCTGCCTGGCCGCCGTCCTGGCCTTCGCGGCCACCGGCCGCCATCCCTTCGGCGAGGGGCCGCCCGACGCCCTCGGCTACCGTGTCCGCCACGAGGACCCGGACCTGACGGGCGTCCCGGCGTCACTGCGCCCCCTGATCGCGGCCGGCCTGGAGAAAGACCCCGGCGACCGCCCCGCGACCGGGGAGTTCCTGGACCGCTGTTCCGCGCTGGCCGCCGACGAGGGCATGTCCCTGCCGGAATCGTTCACCACGATGATCGCCACGCGGGTGGCCGAGACCGAGGTCTTCGCGGGAAAGCCCGACAACGCGCGGGAGCCCCGCCCTCCCCAGGCCGAGCGGGAGCCCCGCCCTCCCCAGGGCGAGCGGGAGCGACCCCGGGCCCAACGTCCACAGCAGCCTCCACAGCGGCAGCGCCCTCCCGCCAAACCCCCCGTCAAACCACCGGCCGGTGCCGGGATCGTGGCCGGGGTGGGAGTGCTCCTGGTGGCCCTGATCATCGCCGTCGCCAACGGCGTCGGGTCCGGCGGGTCGACGAACGCCAACGCCACCTCGACCCCGTCCGAGACCCCGAGTTCGACCCGGACGACCGGTTCCGCGAGCGAAAGGGGGAGTACCCGGCGGCCGAGCCCAACGCCCGACCCCACCTTCGAGGCGTTCGACGACATCTCGGTCGGTGATTGCCTGGACGCGCACAAGGACCCCTACGACTCCAGCGACTGGAGCGAGACCATGCCGAACGCGGTCTCCTGCGGCCGGAGCGACGCCTACGTGAAGGTGTTCGGAATAGAGGAGCGGAGCAGCTCCTGCGATGCCGAGGCGCTCGACGGAGAATCCTGGTGGAGGTCCCCCACGCACGACGGGGACAGGATCTACCTCTGCCTACGGCGGCAGTTCAGGAAGGGCGAATGCTTCCTGGGCAAGAGGGGCAGCGAGAAGGGCAGGGTGTCCGTCAGCGGGCACGGCCTGATGACCTCGTGGAGTTGCAGCAAGAACACCGTCCCGAAGGGCTTCAACTACATCCTCGAGTTCACCGGCTACTACGAGAGCAGGTGCCCCAGCGGCTCGCGGAGATGGACCGACTTCCGCAAGGGCGTCCTCTGCGCCCGCGTCGTCTGAGCGCGGCATCCCAGCGGGCGGCCTTCGCCTGCCGCTCAGGCGGTATCGGCGCCCTGCTCGGCGTCGGCGGTGACGGCCACGGCGTTCGTGCGCAGTTCGCGGACGAACCGGCCGGCCTGCTCCAAAGCGTCGGCCGCCTCTGGGAGGAAGGACCAGAACAAGTGGAAGACGTGCGCTTCCGCCGGATACAGCTCGAGCCGGGCGTCCACCCCATGCTCATGGGCGAGGTCGGCCAGTGCGTGCGCCTCGTCGCTGAAGGTGTCGCCTGTCCCGACCTGGATGAGCATGGGCGGAAACCCCGTGAGGTCGGCGTTGAGCGGACTGGCCAGCGGGTCGTCGACCGGATGCGGACCGAGGTAGAGGTCGCGAAAGGAGCTCACCTGGTCTCTCTGGACGTCCGTCATGGCGTCGTCGCCGGACGGCGGGCCGAGCACGACACGACCGATGTCCACGCCGGGGCTCAGCAGGACGACGCGGCCGGGCAGCGGCAGGTCCTGCTGCCTGAGGCTGAGCAGCAGCGAAAGGGCCAGCCCTGCGCCCGAGGAGTCCCCGGCGACGGCGAGCTCCTCCGGTGGGGTGCCGCGGTCCAGGATCCACACGTAGGCGCGCAAGGCGTCCTCCACCGCCGCCGGGAACGGGTGCTCGGGGGCCAGGCGGTAGTCCGCCACCAGCGTGCTGACGCCGGCGGCGACCGCCAGCGCACCGGCCAGAGGGCGGTAGCCGTACGCGGAGCCCATCACGAATCCGCCGCCGTGCAGATAGAGCAGCCCGAGGGGGGCGTCCGGCGCGGGGTCGAGCTGCAATGCCTGGACGCCACCGGCGTTGACGGGCCGGACCCCGACCTCCGGGGGCTCGAACTTGGCGAGCAGTTCCTCGTTGCCGTCGCGCATCGCCTGAAGGCCGGCGTCTCCGGCGGCCAGGTCGAGCAGCGGCTCCCACATCCGTGCGATGCGGCTCTCCAGCTCGCCGCCGACCGACCGGGTCGCGGAGACCGCCTGGTCGACGTCCGCCAGGACGCGTTGCGCCCGCTCCAGCAGCACCTCGCCCGCCAGCGCCAGCTCCACCCGGTGGGTGGACCGCCGCAGCAGCGGGCAGCCGACCAGCCGTTCCAGGGCGCGGACCTGCCGGCTCAGCGCCGGCTGGGAGATGAACAGCCGCGCCGCGGCCCTGCCGAAGTTGAGCTCCTCGGCGACGGCGACGAACGCGCGCAGATGGCGAAGCTCGATGGCGTCCGGCGCCCGGAGCGTCGACAGCGTCGCTCCGTCCTCCGCGTCGCGATCCGGGGACCCGCGCTGGTTCATGCATCCGATTGTGGCGGACGCCTCCGGCCGCGGGCAGGTCCTCGTCCGTCCCGGCAATGCTGATCGCGTATGACCGCCATGCGCACTCGGCCTTTCCCTCCGGGCCTCTCCCCGTGTCAGCGTTCCGGGCATGACCTACTCGCCCGTCGACCGGCAAGGCGCCGCCCAGCGCGGGACCGTCGCACTGCGCTTGCGCGGCCGCACCGCACCGCAGGCGGCGCGCGTCTACTGGCCGCAACGTGCGTCCCACACCGCGGCACTGCTGCTGCTCTTCAACGGCGGGGGCGTGCCCGGTCTGATCCATGACGACGCCAACGCCCGAACGCTGTCCTCTCGGGCCGGCGTCGTGGTGGTGACCGTCCCGCACATTCCGGGGCCGGACGACTTCCGCGATGCGGTCGCGGCGGTGGAATGGGTCGCCGACCACGGCGCGGAACTGGGCGCGGACCCGGGCCGGCTTCTTCTCGCGGGGGACGGCGGCGGGGGCGGCGCGGCTGCGGCCGTCGCATTGCACGCCCGCGACCAGGGCTGGCCGGCACTCGTCCGGCAGATCCTGATCTTTCCCCGGATCCCGCTCCCGGGCCCCGGAGGAGCCGGGGGCCTACCCACCGGGCTTCTGGCGGGCGTGTCGCCGGCGATCGTGCTCACCCTGGACGGTCCGCGCCAGGACGACGGCGCCCCCTACGCCGCCCTGCTACGCGACGCCGGGGTTGAGGTCGACCTACTGCGCTACGACCACCGTCCCGGCGGCGAGCGGGTCGTGACCGATCTCGCCGTCTCCCTCCGGAAGGCCCTCAGCGCCCGCGCTCCGCCGCACCGGCCGGACCCCGCCGCCCGGCACACGCCGGAAGCCGCCGCCGTCAACGTCCACCAGCTCAATCGATCAGCACGAACCACAACGGAGGTTCTTCAGATGCGCAAGGTACAAGCAGGCCTGTTCAGTTCGGTCGACGGCGTGATCGAGTCACCCGACCAGTGGCAGCCCGGTTTCGACGAGGAGATGGGCGCGACGCTGGCGAGGATGCTCGACGAGCAGGACACCGTCCTCCTCGGCCGGGTGACCTACACCGAATGGGCGGAGTACTGGCCGACCTCGACGGACGAGCCGTTCGCCAGCTGGATCAACGGGACGCAGAAGTACGTCGCGTCGGAAACGCTCGACACCGTCGGCTGGGAGAACAGCACCCTGATCAAGGGCCCGGTCAACGACTTCGTCGCCCGGCTCCGTGAGAAGCCGGGAGGGGCCATCGGCATCGCCGGCAGCCCCACGCTGGTGCGCTCGCTGCTCCAAGCCGGCCTGCTCGACGAGCTCACCCTGATGATCAGCCCGGTCGTCGCCGGCGGCGGCCTAGCCCGGCTGTTCCCCGAGGACAGCCCCCAGACCGGCCTCAAGCTGGTCGAGGCCAAACCGACCAGCTCCGGCGCCGTGATCGCGACCTACGGCCCGGCCCGGTAGCCCCCGCACTCGCACCCGAGAACACGGCCTCTGGGGGCGGACGGGGCGGCGCGATGGAAGCGCGCCGCCCCGCCCGGGATGAAATGATTCACGGGTACCCGTCATGAGCTCCGTCCCGGGGTGGAGGGTCGTCGCATGCGGTATCTGGGGTTGGGCCCGCTGTCGTTGCGCGCCGGGGACGAATGGGAGTCCCTCGGCCCGACGAAATGGCGTGTCCTTCTGGCGGTCCTGTTGTGCCACGCCAACCAGCCGGTCTCGGCCGAACGCCTGCTCGACGAGATCTGGGGGACGTGCCCTCCGCAGAGCGCCCGCAAGGTTCTCCAGGGATACGTCTCCCGGCTCCGGCGGATGCTGCGGGACGATTCCGGCCAGATATTGGTCACCCAGCGGCTGGGATATCAGGCTCAGGGGTACCGTCTCGTGGTGGGCGAGGACGACTATGACGTCCACAGATTCGATCAATTGGCCGAAGAAGGGCTGCGTCAACTCGACCAGGCCCCGGACGGTGCCGTCGCTACTCTGAGCGCAGCGCTGGAGTTATGGCGCGGCGCCCCGTTCGAGGACGTCCCGTCGGCGCCGACCCTTGACGTGGAGAAGGCGCGGCTCCAGGAGCGCCGGGTGCGGATTCTGGAGGCCAAGGCCAAGGCGGAACTGACTCTCGGCCGCCACGAGATGGTCCTGCCTCAGTTGGAGAGCCTTGTGGCAGAGCATCCCCTGCGGGAATCGCTCCGTGCTCTTTTCATGACGGCGCTGTACCGCGCGGGCCGCCAAGCCGAGGCCTTGGCCGCCTACCGGGAATTGCGCGGGGCGCTGGTCGAGGAACTGGGCGTCGAGCCGGTGCCGTCCGTTCAACGACTGTACGAGCGAATTCTGAAGGGCGACACGGAACTGTCGCCGCCGCGCCCACGGGCCCATCACCGCCATCCGGTCGAGGATTCATCCGGGAGAGAGCGCGGGGTGCGGCAGTTGCCACCCGCCAGCACCACCTTCACCGGACGCCGGGGCGAGATCGCCACCATCCGGACCCTGCTCACCGGGCAGGACGAGCACGCCATGCCGATCGTGGCCATCGACGGTCCCGGCGGTGTGGGGAAATCGGCCGTGGCGATTCACGCCGGGCACGCTCTGGCCGACCGCTTCCCGGACGGCCAGATCTACGTCGATCTCCACGGCACCTCGGCGGGCACGGCGCCCCTGGACCCGAACGAGGCCCTCGGCCGGTTCCTGCGCGCGCTGGGAATGAAGGAGTCCGGGTTCCCCGTCGGCACCGAGGAGCGGTCGGCCCTCTTCCGCTCCCTGACCGCGAACCGGCGGCTGCTGGTCGTCCTCGACAATGCGGCAGGAACCGAACAGGTCAGGCCCCTGTTTCCGGCCGGGGCGGGCTGCGCGGTGCTGGTGACCTGCCGGACGGCCCTCACCACCCTGGACGGCGCCGCGCACCTGCACATGGCCGTCCTGCCCACGGATCAGGCCGTCGAACTGCTGGAACGGCTCGTCGGCGGCCAGCGGGCGAGGGCCGACGCGGAGGCGGCGGACGCGGCCAGGGAGATCGTGCGGCTGTGCGGCCGGCTCCCGCTGGCGCTGCGCATCGCCGGCGCGCGGCTGGCGGCGCGCCCGCGGTGGTCGCTGCGGGATCTCGTGGACCGGCTGGGGGACGCCCGCAGCCGCCTGGACGAACTCCGCATCGGCGATCTGGCCGTGCGAACGGGTTTCGAACTGGGATACAGCGGCTTCCGCACGGGCAGGGCGCCCGGTGACCTGGAGGCGGCGCGTGCCTTCCGCCTGCTCGGCGTCGTTCCCGGGCCGGATGTGAGCCTCTGGACGGCCGCCGCCCTCCTCGCGATGCCGATGGAGAGCGCCGAGGACGCGCTGGAGCGACTGGTCGACGCGAATCTGCTGGAGTCTCCGGCGCCTGCCCGGTACGCCATGCACGACCTGCTGCGCCTGTTCGCTCGAGAACGGGCGGAACAGGAGGAGTCGGAGGCCGACCGGTCGGCGGCGCTGGAACGCGTCCTCTCCGGTTACCTCAGCACCGCGCGGCGCGCCGTGGCGATCCTCGATCCGAAGCGGCCGTGGCCGGACCTCCCCGTGAACACCGATCCGTTACCGCTGCGGAACGCCGCCGAGGCGAAGTCATGGCTCCGCACCGAACATCCCAACCTGATCGCCACGGTCTCCCATGCTCTGACCGGGTCGGGAACGGCCGCCCGCCACGGAATCCTGCTGGCGCAGACCCTGCAATGGCTGCTCTTCCCGCGCGGGCACGCGCAGGAATTGCTGGCCATCGACGAACTCGCCGTCCAAGCCGCGCGTCGCCTGGGGGATCCGCACAGCGAAGCGCTGGCCCTAGACCACCTCGCGGGGGCCTACTGGCTGCACCAGCGGTACGACGACATGCGGGCCGCGCTGGAAACGGCCATCGCCGTCTGGCGCAGGCTCGGCGACCGCCAGGGTGAGCAGCGGTCACTGTGCAACCTGGCGGACGCGCTCACCGAACTCGGGCATTACGACGACGCCATCGCCGTGCAGAAGCGCCAGCTCGCCATCGCGGACGAGCGGGGGGACCGCGGGGATCGCGAGGCGATGCTGATCGGTCTGGGGAATCTCGGACGCAGCCAGCGCGGGCTGGGGCGGCTGCAGGACGCGCTGGCGTCCTTCGAGAGAAGCCTCGAATACGCCTCCGAAATCGGTGACCTGCACTATCGCGGCTTCGCCTTGTACGAGATAGGCGTCACCTACCTGGCGCTCGGAAGGTACGGCGAGGCGCGGGCTCACATGGACGAGGCGCTTCCCGTCTGGAAGAGCCCGGAGGCCGGTTTCGTCTGGCGGGGCCGCACCTGGAGTGCACTGGTCCCGTGGTGCGCGCGGTTCCCGACCGAACGGATCTACCCGGCGGCGCCCGCATCCTGAGGCTTGCGGGCCAGCACCCCGTATCTCCACCTGGAACCGGCGGACCGAAGGCCGGCGGTCTGCCCCGGGTGCGGCGACCCGGGCCGCAGCGGCCCCGCGAGGAGGACGTCGAGGTCGCCGACCATGGCGTGGGTCTCGGCACGGGTGCGGGGATAGACCGGAATACCGGCCTCGGTCATGGCGTCGGCGGCCGCGTGGCCGCCCGCGTCGGTGACGAAATGCGAGATGGCCAGGTAACTGCCCGGGGCCACTGCCTTCAGCAGCTGCTCGACGATGGCGGTGGGATGGTCGCCGTGGGGGACGAAGTCGAGCACGAAGAACAGCAGGAGAGCCACCGGCCGTTCCAGGTCCAGGAGGCGACGCAGCTCCTCGTTCTCCACGATGCTCGTCGGATGGCGCAGATCCGCCTCGATCATCGTGCTGCCGCCCGTGGTCAACAGCGCTTGGCCGTGCCGCACCACGACGGGGTCATTATCGACATAGACCACCCGGGAATCGGGCCGCACATCCTGCGCGATCTCGTGCACGTTCCGGCCGGCCGGAAACCCGGCGCCGATATCAAGGAACTGGGTGACGCCGCATGTGACCAAACGACGGACCGTCCACTCCAGAAAGCCGCGGTTCGCCAGTGCCGCCGACCGAACGTGCGGCGCCACTGACATCATGCATTCCATGGCCTCACGGTCGGCCGTGTAATTGTCCTTTCCGCCCAGGAGTGCGTCGTACAGCCGCGCCGGGTTCGGCCGGTGGTGATCGGGAAAGGCGGTCCCCGTCGTCATATCGTGTAGGGCGCCAGGCCAGGCGACCATGAGATCCTCCCGTCCGGGGTCAACACCGCCCACGCCACCGGATCGCGGGGGCTCAGGTGGAAGGGAAGCTCGTCGCTGGTCGTCCCATGGTCCAGTTGTCCCCACGCGAACACCCCGCGGGTGCAGGTGACGGCGCGAATCGCGGCCTCCAGGCACACCCGTGCGGTGGTCTCGTGCGTGCAGGTGCCGCTCGGACCGTAGTCACCGAGGCCGCCGCGGATCTGATACGTGTTCCACATGTACACCGGCCGCGGCTCCGCAATGGCGGCGTCCCCATTACGGGCATGACGTTCTTTGTCTGCACGCATTTCTTCCACGGAGGCTCCTCGGTGCCGCTCACGCTCCTTGATCCGCACATCCTGCACCGGTCGGGAAGTGCGGCGGTATAGCCGCGGTATAGCGGCGGAGTTCTTCGGAGATACCGATGACAATGCGATGAAGCCGTGTCACACTGGCCCGGAGCCGGTACCGCCAATGCACTCGTTTCATCTTCTCCGAGCACACCCGTGAGGTCCTCATGGAAGTGGATCAAAAAGTCGCCGGCACCCTGCGGGTCACGCGCGACACCGATCTCCCCGAACTCCGCCTCGAAGGCGAATTCGACGCCACGCAGCGCACGCCGTTCCTGGACGCCTTGGCGGACGTGACGCCCACCGCCGACGGGGAGATCCATCTCGATCTCGGCCGACTGCGCTTTCTCGACCTGGGCGCGTTGAACCTGCTGGTCAGGTACGCGAAGGAGACGGACGGCAAGACCCGTTTCGTCCTGCACAACATCCCGCCGGACGTGGACGGGCTCATCGAGAGCCTGGGCTGGGAGCGCATGCACGGCCTGCTACGAGCCGAGGAGGACGACCGATGACCGGAAACACCGAGACGCTCTCGCCCGCGAAGGGCCCGGGCACCTACGATCACCGCGCACTGTTCTTCGAGGACGAGAAGGACTTCCTCGCCACCACCGTCCCCTTCCTCCAGGAGGGCGTGGAGGCCGACGAGGTGGTGATGGCGGTCGTCACACCGGACAAGATCAAGCTCCTGCAGGACGCCCTGGGGCCCATCGGCCAGGCGGTCCAGTTCGCCGACGGCACCACCTGGTACCAGCATCCCGTGCAGGCCATGGCCGCCTACGACGCCTTCATCAAGTCGCAGGCGCTCCGCCCGATCCGCCTGGTGGCCGAGTCCAACTGGGAGGACCGCAAGGCCCACGAGGTGGTGGAGTGGCTGCGCTACGACGCGATCGTCAACGCCGCCTTCCGCGATAACGACGTCCGATGCATCTGCTGCTTCGACCGCCGCGCCCTCCACCCCGACCATCCCGAGATCCTCGAATACGCCCGCTACAGCCATCCCGAACTGATGGATGCCGGGATCGCACGGAACAACGACGAGTACCTGGATCCCGGATCCGTCAGCGAGCGATGCGACCGGCAGTTCATCGAGCCGTCCCCCGCCTCGGCCGCGAGCATGCAGATCGAACCCACCGGCCTGCACGCCGTCCGCGACTTCGTCGCCCAGCACGCCCAGCGCCACCATATGGCGGCCAAACCCCTGCGCGACCTCATCGTCGCCGTCACCGAGGTCGCCTCCAACGCCATCCGCCATGGCACCGCCCCCATCACCGTGAAGGTGTGGACCGCCGACGGCGGCCTGTTCTGCGAGGTGGTCGACGCCGGCCAATGGCACCCGGACGCACTGGTCGGCTACCTGCCGCCCCGCTCCGCCGCCGACCCCGGATTCGGCCTGTGGGGGGTCCGCATGCTCTGCGATGTCGTCAACGTCCGAGCCACTTCCGAGGGCACCACTGTGCGCCTGCGGACCCAGCTATAGCCCGTCCGCCACACGGGTTCGGCTTGGGGCCTTGCCACCTTCCCCTAGCGGCAAGGCCCCAACGCCCGTTCACCGTTGTCCACACCGAGGCCGTGGCGCCGAGGGCCCCAGCACCTCGCCCTTCCACCCGACGGGCCATTCCAAGAACACATCAAACCCACCACGCAAGCCCCCAGGCGGCACGCTGGACCCCGCGCCCGCCCCCACCGCGCCAACCACCGGCAACAGCACCCAACACCTATCTGCGATCTACCCCTTACGGGGAACCGCGCGCATGGCTGCACCACAACCCCACCGCTGCCAACCGACGATCCCGTCCCGCTTCCCAATTCCGTAACCGCTGTGTCGCCGGGGCGAACACAAGCATTTGCACATGCCCATCGCAGCGATCAGCGACGCCTGCCGAACCATGGTGCTCAGGGTCACCCCGAGCGCCGGTCAACCGTCTGCCGTCCTCGAGAGACAAACCCGTTGAAGCGCGTACGTGCGGCCCCGTGCGCGCCGTAATGTGCGTGACATGGCGCGGGCTGAGGTGCTGCGGGATCTTGTGGCGAGAGGACGGCAGTTCGATGCAGCGAGGCTGCACTCCCTAGCGGACGAGCTGAATCTCCCCATCTCCGACGTCTTCGTGATCGCGGGACATCCGGTGCCGGCGCACCTGCTGCCGCCCGCCCGCGATCGCGAGGTCATGCGCGAATTCGCCTACCGGGTGACCTACTGCGACCACGCCCTGCTGGCCTCCCTGACGGACTTTGTGTCGAACCTGGTGTCGACCACTCCTGCGCCCGCAGCCGAGATGCCCGTGGACGCAGAAGTCGCTCCGCCCGGCACGAGCGGATTCCCGAGGATCCTCAGCGGGCTCTTGCGCAACCGCGGTTTCGGGCTTTCGGAGCTGCCGTTCGCCGGGCTGTCCCGAAGCACGATCAACGGCATGCTGAGCGGACGCTGGTACAGCCTGCGGCAGCTCAAGGCAATGGCCGGGCCACTGGGATGGACATCCGAGGACCTGACCGCTGTGGCAGGCGAGCCGCTCGGTGCCTATAACGCCGGTTCTGTGCTCTGCCGGCACGTAGGGAAGGTGTACGTGGCCGCCATTCCCCTTACGACCGCGCAACTGATCCAGGCCGCCGTTGAAGCCGACCGCCTGAGCGGGCGGGAAGACCGGGGTGCGTGGCAGCCGTGGGCAGAGAACCTGTGCCCGGACGAGCCGTCGCCAGGGACTGACCTTCAGTGACTTGCTGCGGCCGGAGCCGACCGCCCTTGTCGAGCCGACCGGCGCCGGACGCGGCGGCATCGACCAATGACACCCCAGGCGAATGGCCCAGCCCTTGCACTACCGCTCGGTGCCTGGTCGCGGCTCGGTGAAGAGAGTTCAGCCGCGCCGTGAGGCTTGCAAGGTGATGCCCGCTAACCGGCTCGACCCGCCCCCGGCGCCCGCCCTGACTGGGGGCCGCCGGGTCGGTCTGAGGGGACGGCGTAGCGGCGGGCGCAGCGTCGTTGGCTTGGGCGTCTCCCGGGTCCACCAGGGCCGGGGGACTGGGTGAGGTGGGGGAGTCGAGTTGCGGCGGGTTGTGTGCGTCCTCGTGAACGTATAGGTACATATGATCATTTGAAGTGGGGGGTGGGCGTGCGGTCGCTGCAACCGGGGGACCCTGAGTGGGTCGGGCCGTACCGAATTCTCGCCCGGCTCGGCGCGGGCGGGATGGGGATCGTCTTTCTCGCCCGGTCGCCGGGTGCCCGGCTGGCTGCGCTGAAGCTCATCCGGCGGGAGTTCGCCGACGACGGGGCCTTCCGGGAGCGGTTTCGTCGCGAGGTCGCTGCCGCGAGCAAGGTGAGTGGGCTTTACACGGCCCCGGTGCTGGACTCCGACGCCGATGCGCCACAGCCCTGGTTCGCCGCCGGCTACGTCCCTGCGCCCACGCTGCGCGAGGCCCTCGCGAGCGTCGGAACGTTGCCCGAGTCCGCCGTCCGGGCGCTGGGCGCGGGACTGGCGGAAGCGCTGCGGGCGATCCACGGGGTCGGCCTGGTGCACCGCGATCTGAAGCCCGGCAACATCCTGCTGGCCGAGGACGGCCCCAAGATCATCGACTTCGGGATCGCCAAGGTCACCGACGCCACGCGGATCACCCGCACCGGCGCCATGATCGGCACGCTGGCCTACATGGCTCCCGAGCAGATCGCCGGAAGCAGGGACGCCGGGCCCGCGGCGGACGTGTTCTCGCTGGCGGGTGTGCTGGTCTACGCGGCCTCGGGGGCCAAGCCGTTCGGCGAGCGGGACCCGGCCAGAGTGCTCTATGAGGTCATGTACGAAGAGCCGTGCCTCGACGGCGTGCCCGCGTCACTGCGTGAACTGCTGGCCGCCTGCCTGGCAAAGGAGCCGGCCGGACGTCCCGCTCTGGAGTCGGTGCTCGCCGCACTGACCCCCGCCGATCCCCGGGCACTGAACTCACCCGCGCTGCGTCAGGAGGTGGCGGCCAGGGAGGCCGAGGCGACCAGGGTGGCGTCGCAGCCGGTCACCTCGCCCCCGCCGCCGCTGCGGGTCGATGACACGGAGGCGGGCAGGGTCGGGCGACGCCGGATCCTGGGACTGGCCGGAGCGGTCGCCGTCGCCGGCATCGGCGTGGGGACGACGGGCTGGGTGATGACCCGCGGGAGATCCAAGCCCGCCAGGCCCGCTCCCCGCGCCACCGCCCTCGCCGCGGCGCCCCCGCCCGCGTGGACGTTCACCCCGCCTCAGCCTGTCACCGGGACGTCGATGGTGCTGGTGGCGGACGGTGTCGTGCTGTGGGGCGGCGAACAGGAGATGTACGGGGTGGATGCCGGCTCCGGGCGGCAACTGTGGGCGAAGGACAAGGCCAACGCCGAGTATTCGGGCAACCTCGCCCGCGGATCGACGTTCGTCGTCCTCGGCGGCGTGGTCGGCGACTTCGAGGACCAGACGATCACGTTGGTCGACGCTCCGACCGGCAGGACCACGAACCTTCCCACGCCGCGCGACGTCAACCCCACGTCCGTCCTCGGTGTGGTCGGCGACACGGTCATCGTGCGTTCGAGTAGGGACTACTGGGCACTGGATCTGACCAGCGGCGAGATCCGGTGGCACCTCCCCGGCCGAGGGTTGACCTCCGGAGCGGTCGACCAGTCCAGCCTCTACCTCAGTACCGAGCCTTCCCTCGCCGCCCTCGACCCCGTCACGGGCCGCGAGCGCTGGGTCCGCACCTGGTCCGAGAGCGGCGGCGACCGGGACAAGGCAAGCCTGGACATCTCGGTTGCCGGCGGGCGGGTGTTCGGCAACTTCGGCGACACCCTCCAGGCGGTCGACACCGCCACCGGGAGGCCCGTGTGGTCGCGAGACACCGACGAGCAGTTCGGCACCGTCATTCCCGCAGGCGCCAACGTGATCTTCAAGGACAAGGTTCTCCAGGCCTACGACCAGGCGACCGGCGCAGCCCGGTGGACGCTGGCCGGTCCAGAACCGTTCGCCGACGACCGGGGGCAGATCGCGGCGACCGGCGGCTTCGTCGCGGCCGCCTTCAACGACCCGACAGGCCCGTCCCAGGGCATTCTCGTCGCCGGGACCGATGGCCGAGCACTGTGGGCGCACCGGGGGCCAGCGGAGACGCAGAGCGGTTGGGAAGTCGCGGCGTCCGGTTCGTCGGTCTTCGCGACCGACCACAAGCGGCTCTACCGCTTCCAGGTGGGGCGATGACGGCGGCGGCGCTGGAGCCCGGCGACCCCGAACGCATCGGGCGGTACCGTCTGCTGCGGCGCCTGGGCGAGGGCGGCATGGGGGTGGTCTATCTGGGCGCGTCCCCGGCGGGACGAGCGGTGGCCATCAAGGTCCTGCGTCCCGAACTCGCCGGAGACCTTGATTTCCGCGCCAGGTTCCGGGGCGAGGTCGAGGCCGCCCAGAAGGTCAGCGGCGCGTTCACCAGCCCGGTCGTCGAGGCCGAACCCGACGGCACCGTCCCGTGGCTGGCGATCGCGTACGTCAACGGCCTCAGCCTGAAGGAGACGATCGAGCGGTACGGACCCATGCCCGAGCCGCTGCTGCGCACCCTCGGCGCCGGACTGGGCGAGGCCCTGATCGCGATCCACGAGGCGGGCCTGCTGCACCGCGACCTCAAACCGGCCAACATCCTGCTCGCCAAGGACGGCCCCAAGGTCATCGACTTCGGCATCAGCAAGGCCGCCGACACCGCCACGCTCACCGCGGAGGGCCAGTTCATCGGCTCTCCCGGCTACATGTCCCCCGAGCAGATCCACGGAACGCGGCTCACACCGGCCGCCGACGTGTTCGCCTACGGCGCCGTGCTGGCCTTCGCCGCCACCGGCCGCCCGCCGTTCGGCAAGGACGCGGTCCCCACGATCATCCACCGGACCCTGCACGAAGAACCCGACCTGCGCGGCGTCCCGGCTTCCCTGGCGCAGCTGGTGAGCGCCTGCCTCAGCCGGGATCCCGACCGGCGTCCGCCCGCGAAGTTGCTGCCGACGCTGCTGGCCGCCCAGCCGGTCACGCCCGGCTGGCTCCCCGGCGACATGGGCGAGGAGTTGCGGCAGCGGGAGGACACCCTCGTCCTGGATCTGCGAACGGTCGCCGGCGCCCGCACCCGGCGACGGCTGCTGGTCGGCGGGGCCGCCATCGCCGGACTCGCCGCCATCGGCGGCGGAACCGCCGCGGCACTGGCCGCGACCCAGGACGCAAAGGGACACCGGCTCGCCCCGCCAAAGCTGCTGTGGCGGACCTCAATCCAAGACGAGGACGACATCACTCTCGTGGTTCGCTCTCGATCGGTCATCTCGGTCGCCCGCAAGGTCTTCGAGGACGATTTCCGCGGCTACTCGCTGGCCACCGGACGGCAGATCTGGTCCCAAACCGGCGACATGGCCGCCGGGCCGACGCTCATCTATACGACGGCCAACTCCGAAGGCGCGGTCGTCGCCATGGACGAGTCCCAGACGGTCAAGTGGACCTACAACGCACCGGAGAAATACCAGTACCCCGAACTCATGGTTTCGGCCAACGAACTGCTGGCCCTCAGCGGGGATCAAACGATCATCGGCCTGGATCCCGCCACCGGCCGCCGGCTCTGGATCCGCCAGTGGCCGCAGGCGTCGTACACCGTTCTCTACGGCATCCAGGGCCGCACCCTCCTTGGCGGGGCGGCCAAGGAGAAAGGCGAGAGCCGACACATCGCGCTCGACATCACGACGGGCGCGGTCCGGTGGTCCAGTCCGCGCGAGACGATGCTCATGGTGCCGGGTGACGGTGACCTGGTCTTCAGCAGTCCTTCTCACACCACTCTCGACGCGCTGTCGGTCGACACCGGCCGGAAGGTCTGGAGCGCAGACCTCCCCAACGCCGCAAGGGACCCTGACGGCAAGAACGCGCTCTTGCTCAACGTGACCGTGGCCAATGGACTGGTCTACATGAACGGGCCGACCATCTACGCCCTGGACGCGGCCACCGGCCGGCAGCGATGGACCTACACGCCGACCTCACCCGGCGGCCGGGCGGGAAACTTCCTAGTCGACGGGGGATACGCCTACGTCCTGGACAGCCCACAACTCGTCGCCCTCGATCCCCGCACCGGCAGGCGTCTCTGGTCCGCCAACACCCCCGCGCCCGACACCGCCCCACTGGTCGTCGCCGGCGGGCTGATCTGCCTCGGCGTGGCAGGCACCACGGGCTCGGGACTCTACGCCTGGGACGCCAAGACAGGACAAATCGTCTGGAATTACCCCATAACAACCACTGTCTCGAACAGGCAATGGGAACTCAGCGCCAACGGCCCCACCCTCGCCGCCGCACACGGCAAGGCACTGCTCGCGTTCCACCTCGGCTGAGAGGACCGGCATGATCGCCCGTGTCGCCGACCCGGGCCGGCCGGACAAGGGCCCGACCTACCCGTCTGTGATGTACCCCCTACCGGATTCGAACCGGCGCTACCGCCTTGAAAGGGCGGCGTCCTAGGCCGCTAGACGAAGGGGGCCTGGAAGTGGCGAGGTTGGCTGCCACGCGACCTGGCCAAGTGTAGAGGACGGGACGGGGCCGCGCGCAAACGGTTACTCGGGATCGGGGGTTCGGGTGGGGGAGGCGGTGTTGAGCGGGGTCGGGCTGCGGGACGGCCAGTCGGACGGGAACTCCGACGGGAACGGGGATGCGGGGGACGGGGGCGGGGACGAGGCGGGCGGCTGCGGGCTGATGGGGCGGTCGGGGCTGGGCTCCAGGTGGCGCTCGATGTGGGCGGAGGTCAGGCCGAGGCCGCCGAGGCGCAGGTCGTCCCAGCCCTGGAGGCGGTGGGTGGCGCGGCTGAAGTACAGGACGGACAGCTCGATGGGGGTCGGCTCCTCGTGTTCGAGGCCGCGGAGGCCGGCGCCGCCGGTGGAGCCCTGGACGAACAGGCGGGTGCCGGTGGGCATGAGCCTGGTGGAGCGGGCGTGGGCGTGGCCGCCGAGGATGAGGGGGGTCAGGCCGGTGAACGCCTCGCCCTCGGTGGGGTCGTGGGTGACGACGAGGTCGGGGGTGGTCCCGGCCTCGCGGAGCTTGTTCGCGAGGCGGAGGCCCTCGGCGCGAATCGCGTCGGCGCCGGTGAAGTCGTCGCGGGTGCTCTTGTCGGGGGTGAAGCGGGGGTCGCCGACGCCGTAGATGCGCAGGCCCTCGACCTCCCGGATCTCGTCGTCCAGGACGACGGCGTTCTTCTCGCGGTCGACGGCCTTCTGGGTGCCCACCGAGTCGTGGTTGCCGCGGACGTAGACGTAGGGGACCTTCAGGTCGGAGATCTCGCCGGCGAACTTGTCCTCGGCGGCGCTGCCGTGGTCCATGAGGTCGCCGGTGTCGACGATGATGTCGACCTTGAACTGGGTGGAGACGGACTTGATGACGTTCCAGGCGGCGGGGTTGAGGTGGATGTCGGAGACGTGCAGGACGCGGATGGTGGACGGGTCCGGCTCGTAGGTCGGAAGGGTCGAGGTGGTCGCGTACAGCTCGGAGACGTTGCCGACGAGGCGGGCGAGCTGGGCGCGGTATTCGGAGAAGCGCTCGACGATGCTGCGGGCGTCGCCGACGATCTGGGGGGCGTTGGCGAGCAGGCCCGTGTAGCGGGGTTCGGCGATGGACTGGGGGTTGAACGTCGCCCAGGTCAGGAGGGTGACGGCGGCGATGCCGAGGGCGGCGGACGCCATGCCGAGGACGGCCTGGCGCCAGGAGCGGAAGAGGGCGAGGGCCGCGATGAAGCCGGCGGCGAGGGCGATCAGGGCGGCGCGGACGAGGAGGTCGACGACGCCGTCGCGGATCTGGTCGGCGATGCGGTCGGTGAGGCGGTCGATCTCGGTGTCGTTCTCGATCAGCTTCTGGGCCTGCTCGGGACGGACGTCCTTAAGGCTCGCCTCCAGCGACACCGGGCCCCAGTGGGTGTCGAGCTGGAGGGAGCCGAGCGGCGGCAGTTCCAGGTTCGTCCCGCCGTGCAGGGACGGGCGGAGGCTGAGCTGGACGTCGGTGGGCCCGACGGGGGTCACGGTGCGTCCGCCGAGGAGGAGGCCGGCGTAGCCGGCGCCCAGGCCGACGACCATGACGAGGAGGAGCCGGGACGCGCGGCTGGTGATGACCGGGCGGACGCGGCGGGTGACGGGGGAGCAGAAGGCCCGGACGCGGGCGGCGGCCGCGGCGGTACGGGCTCTGGCGGGGGCGGAGCGGTCGAGGAGGACGCGGGGGATCTTCAGGGCGCGGGAGACGCTGAGACGCAGGATCGCGAGGGTGCCGGCCAGTGCGGCGCGGACCTTGGGCACATGTCCCCCTTCTGTCGAGCAGAATGAGCAGTGTGATCGAGTTGTCGCGTGATGCGTTCGAGGACCTGGTGGGCGAGGCTCTCGACACGATTCCACCCGAGCTGACCGCCCGCATGCGCAACGTCGTCATCGTGGTCGAGGACGATGCGCCTGAACGCGGACTTCTCGGGCTGTACCAAGGAGTACCCCTCACTGAGCGCGGCGACTGGTACGGCGCCGTCCTGCCCGATCACATTTCGATCTACCGCAATGAGATTCTCGAAATTTGCGACACCCCGGACGACGTGGTGGAAGAGGTCCGGATCACCGTGGTGCATGAGATCGCTCACCATTTCGGGATCGATGACCGGAGGCTACACGAGCTCGGATACTGAGCCGATGATTTGCGCACTGTAGGTCACATAACTGCCACGCAGCGTGAGTTAATGGGAGGGCCGCCCAACACCGGGCGGGCTGAACTGGAGCGTGCGTGGCGGGAAGGCAGACCGGGCGGCACCGTCGTCCCCCGGAACAGCAGGCGACCTACCGCGAGGTGTTCGCGGTGGGTGAGTTCCGTGCCCTCTGGCTGGCGCAGGCGCTGTCGTTCATCGGCGACCAGCTGGCGCAGGTCGCCCTGGCCGTCCTCGTGTACGACCACACCAGGTCGGCGCTGCTGACGGCGCTGGTGTACGCGCTGACCTACATCCCGCCGATCGTGGGCGGGCCGGTGCTGTCCGGGCTCGCCGACCTGTTCCCCCGCCGCACCGTCATGATCGTCTGCGATGTGGTGCGGGCGGGGCTGGTGACGTTCATGGCGCTGGTGCCGATGCCCGTCGCCGCGCTGTCGGGCCTGGTGTTCCTCACGGTCCTGTTCGGCACGCCGTTCTCCGCCGCCCGCGCGGCCACCCTCCCGGACGTCCTGGAGGGCGACCGGTTCGTGGCGGGGACGGCGATCAACAACATCACCCACCAGGGCACGCAGATGCTCGGGTTCCTGGCGGGCGGCGCGGTCGTCGCCGTCGTCGGGACGCATGAGGCGCTCGCCCTGGACGCGCTGACGTTCGGCGCCTCGGCCGTCATCCTGATCGGCGGGCTGCGGCGGAGGCCGGCGCCGAAGGGGCGCGAGGGCGACTCGCTCGGCCTGTGGCGCGGCACGCGGGACGGGGCGCGGCTCGTGTTCGGCGATCCGGTGCTGAGGTCGCTGGTGCTGTTCGCGTGGCTGTGCACGTTCTACGTGATCCCCGAGGGGCTCGCCGCCCCGTACGCGGCGACGTTCGGCGGCGGCGCGGTCACGGTGGGCCTGCTGCTGTCGGCGATGCCGACGGGGATGGTCGTCGGCGCGTTCCTGTTCAGCCGGTTCGTCCGTCCCACGAACCGGCTGCGGACGATGGGGTCGATGTCGATGCTCGCGTGCGTGCCGCTGATCGGGGCGGGCCTGCACCCTCCGTTGTGGGGGGTCGTCGCGCTGTGGGCGCTGTCGGGCGTCGGCAGCGCCTACCAGCTCGCCGCCAACGCCGCGTTCGTGACCGCGGTTCCGGCGGCGGGACGAGGGCAGGCGTTCGGCCTCGCCCAGTCCGGCATCCTCGCCGGGCAGGGCGCCGGCATCCTCATCGGCGGCGCCGCGGCGCAGGTGCTCGGGCCGGAGACGGTGGTGGCGCTCGCGGGTCTGCTCGGGCTGTCGGCAGCGGCGATGCTCACGCTCGTGTGGAACCAGGTCCGCGGCGGCGTCATCGGCGGCGTCCGCGAGCGCGTCGAACGCGTCGAACCCGTCGTCGCCGCGTCCTCTGCGGGCGGCGACGACCTGCCCGGCGGCATCAGCCGCTCGGCGTCCGCCTCCTAGGCGCCCGGCTCGCGATCCGGGGCGCCCGGCTCTGAGCGCCGTCTCAGGCGTTCGTGCGGTTCTTGTTCTTGTTGATCGCGTCCTTGGACTTCTGGACGGCGTCCTGGACGGTCGGGGAGTCGCTCGCCTTCTTGAACCAGTCCTCGGCGATCGACTTCGGCGCGTCCTCCTCGGGGATGATCACCCACGCGATCGCGTACAGCGCGATGCCGGCGCCGCCGAAGATCGTGAAGACGGCGAGTCCGAGCCGGATGATGTTGGCGTCGACGCCGAGGTACTGCGCGGCGCCCGAGCAGACGCCGCCGAGCATCTTGCCGTCGCGGGTACGTCGCAGCTTCTTCTCGGTGCTTTCAGGAGTCCCCATGGTGGTCTGCCCCGCGGTGTGCTCTGTGGTGTTCTTCTCCATGTCCATGCCTCGATCATGCCCAGCTGCGCGCGACTCTTACATCCGGATTCGCCCTGATCGGCCCCTGAGTGAACCCCTGCCCGGTCCCGGTGCCGTCCCCGACGTACCCTCATGGGCGGAACAGCCCCGCAGGAGGAGGCCGACATGGACGTGCTGCGCGTCGACGACCAGCTCACCGACGAGGAACGGATGGTCCGCGACACCGTGCGCGCCTTCGTGGCGGAGCGGGTCGCGCCGGGGGTGGCGGGCTGGTTCGAGGACGGCACGTTCCCCGTCCGTGAGCTGGCCCCCGAGCTGGGCAAGCTCGGGCTGCTCGGCATGCACCTGAAGGGCCACGGCTGCGCCGGGATGAGCGCCGTCGCGTACGGGGTGGCGTGCCGCGAGCTGGAGGCCGCCGACTCGGGGCTGCGCAGCTTCGTCTCCGTCCAGGGGTCGCTGGCGATGACGGCGATCCACAAGTACGGGTCGCAGGAGCAGAAGGGCGAGTGGCTGCCGAAGATGGCGGCCGGGGAGGCGCTCGGCTGCTTCGGCCTGACCGAGCCCGACCGCGGCTCCGACCCCGGCACGATGCTCACCCGCGCCCGCCGGGACGGCTCCGACTGGATCCTGAACGGCGCCAAGATGTGGATCACCAACGGGTCGGTCGCCGACATCGCGGTCGTGTGGGCGCAGACCGACGAGGGCATCCGCGGCTTCCTCGTCCCGAAGGGCACGCCCGGGTTCACGTCCGGCGACATCCACCAGAAGATGTCGCTGCGCGCGTCGATCACGTCCGAGCTGGTCCTGGACGACGTGAGGGTCCCCGCGGACGCGATCCTCCCCGGCGTGCGGGGGCTGAAGGGGCCGCTCGGCTGCCTGTCCGAGGCGCGCTACGGCATCCTGTGGGGCGCGATCGGCGCCGGGCGGTCCTGCTACGAGGCGGCCGTCGAGTACGCCAAGACCCGCGAGCAGTTCGGCAAGCCCATCGGGGCGTTCCAGCTCACGCAGGAGAAACTCGCCTGGATGGAGGTCGCGCTCGGGCAGGCCGGCCTCGTCGCCCTGCACATCGGGCGCCGCAAGGACGAGGGGAACGTCACGCCGCAGCAGGTCTCGTTCGGCAAGCTCGCGAACGTCCGCGCCGCGCTGGACGTCGCCCGGCAGGCCCGCACCGTCCTCGGCGCCAACGGGATCACGCTCGAATACCCGGTGATCAGGCACATGAACAACCTGGAGAGCGTCCTCACCTACGAGGGGACGCAGGAAGTGCACCTGCTGACACTCGGGAAGGCCGTCACCGGCCTGGACGCGTTCCGTTAAGGGACGCTTGAACCGTCCGCGTAGGGTTATTGACTGGACGTCCTGCCACGGACCTGGGAAGACTCACCAGCCCAGGTCGGATCTACCAGAGGGAGCGGCATGAGAGTCGGCATCGTCGGGGCCACCGGACAGGTCGGGGCCAAGATGCTCGAAATCCTGGCCGAACGCGGATTCCCCGTCGACGAGCTGCGGCTGTTCGCCTCGGCCCGGTCGGCGGGACGCAAGCTGCCGTGGAACGGCACGGAGATCACCGTCGAGGACGCGGCGGCCGCCGACTACTCCGGCCTGGACGTCGTGCTGTTCTCCGCGGGCAAGACCACGTCCAAGGCCCTCGCGCCGAAGGTCGCCGCCGCCGGCGCCGTCGTGATCGACAACTCCTCGGGCTGGCGGCTGGACCCGGACGTCCCGCTCGTCGTCGCCGAGGTCAACCCGCACGCCGTGGCGAACCGCCCCAAGGGGATCATCGCCAACCCGAACTGCACCACGATGGCCGCGATGCCGGTGCTGCGGCCCCTGCACGACGAGGCCGGGCTGTCCGCGCTCGTCGTGTCGACCTACCAGGCCGTGTCCGGCAGCGGGCTCGCGGGCGTCGCGGAGCTGCACGACCAGGCGTCCAAGGTCGTCCAGAACGCCGACAGGCTCACCGGCTCCGGCTCCGCCGTGGAGTTCCCGGAGCCGAGCGTGTACGTGCGGCCGATCGCGTTCAACGTCCTGCCGATGGCCGGGTCGATCGTCGAGGACGGCCTCGCGGAGACCGACGAGGAGCAGAAGCTCCGCAACGAGAGCCGCAAGATCCTGGAGATCCCGGAGCTGAAGGTGTCGGGCACCTGCGTCCGCGTCCCCGTCTTCACCGGGCACTCCCTGCAGGTCAACGCCCGGTTCGACCGCCCCATCAGCCCGGAACGGGCCAGTGAGCTGCTGGCGGGCGCGCCCGGCGTCGTCCTGTCGGACGTCCCGACGCCGCTTCAGGCCGCCGGCCAGGACCCGACGTACGTGGGCCGCATCCGCCGCGACGAGACCGTCGACAACGGCCTCGCCCTCTTCTGCGCGGGCGACAACCTCCGCAAGGGCGCGGCCCTCAACACCGTCCAGATCGCCGAACTGGTCGCCGCCGAGTAACGCCGGCCGCCTAGCTCGCGCGGCTGCCCCGGACTTCCAGGGCGTCCAGGAGGGCGGCGGTGCTCTGGGCGATCTCCTCGACGGCCCGGTCGAACGCCTCCGCGTTGTGGGACGCGGGGGCGCGGAACCCCGAGATCTTGCGGACGTACTGGAGCGCTGCCGCCCGGACGTCCTCGTCGGTCACGTCGGCGGAGTACGGCGGACGGAGCGTTTTGATACTGCGGCACATCCCCCCATTGTGCCCCGGCCTCGGACGTTTCACGGCCCCCCGGCGCTGCGAGCGCCGGGGGGCCGGGCGGGGGGCGGGGTCCCCGGTGTTGCGGCGGTGTGCACGGGCCGGGCCGAGATCCGTTCCGTGCGGCCGCCTGCGGTCAGCCCTGGGGGGTGGGGTGGGCTGTCCAAAAATGCACCGTGACGACCGGCCGGGTCAACGGATCAAGCCGCCACTGGATTTTCAATCCCGCTGAACAGGGCCCTGGAAAACTCTGAAACCGGGCCCTGAGCAGCACGGACGCATCGCTACTTGGTGATCGTGATGTCGTCCAGGCCGGCCTCCACGAGGCTTCCGGTGCCCGCGTCGGCGGCCTCCACGAGGATGCGGACGGTCTGCCCGGCGTAGGCGGAGACGTCGGCGGTCTGCGTCTGCCAGTTGCCCGCCCGGTTCGTCGCCGTGCCCGCCTGGTTCAGGACGGTCGTCGACCCGTTCGGCCCCACGACCGACACCCGCAGGAAGTCGGACGAGGAACTGTTGTTCAGGTGGGCGAGGTACCAGGCGAACGACAGGGTCCGCGTCCCGTCCGGCAGCGGGATCGCCGCCGACCGGATGCTGCTGGTGCCGCCGTCCAGGTCGTAGGACCCGGCGCCGGACCCGGCCGCCGCGCCCGTCGTCAGCGCGCCGCTGCCGCCGGACGCGGACAGCTGGAGGCTGGTGCCCGACCAGCTCGTCGGCTGCGGGGTGCCGCGTTCCCACGTGCCCGCGGTGGCCGAGTCGGTGCCGTCCGGGTCGGCCGTCCAGCCGGTGCCGGATTCGAGGTCGTCGGAGAAGACGGTGTCCCCGGGCGGCTCCTGCGTCCCGCCGTCGCCGCCCAGCGTCCAGACGGCGTGGGCGATGGCGTCGGAGTTGCGGTCCAGCGCGGTGTCGTCGATGTTGGACGTGGTGTCGCAGTACGCGTGGTAGCACCGGTCGAACGCGACGCCGGCCTGGCCGCCCCACATCTGCGCCTGCGCGGACGTCTTGCGTCCTTCGGCGCCGGTGAACAGGCCGCCGGCGGGGATGCCGACCCGGATGAACGGGCCGTAGTCGGAGCGCCCGTCGAACGCGGTGTCCTGGACGGGCACGTTGATCGTGGCGAAGTGGCTCCGCAGCACCTGCTCGATCTCGGCGGAGCCGGCGGGGCCGCCGCTTCCGCTGGAGCCGTCGCCGTCGTAGGCGAAGTAGCCCGGGTTGGGGGAGCCGACCATGTCGAAGTTGAGGTAGCCCCCGATGGCCGACCGCTCGCCTGACGACAGGTTGTTGACGTAGTGCGTCGACCCGATGAGGCCGAGTTCCTCGGCGCCCCACCAGGCGAACCGCAGGTGCCGGTCGGACTGGTGGTTCTCGCGGGCGACGGCGAGCGCCGTCTCCAGGATCGCGGCGGAGCCGGAGCCGTTGTCGTTGATGCCGGGGCCCGCGGTGACGCCGTCGAGGTGCCCGCCGACCATCAGGGTGTTGTTCGTGTCGCCGCCGGGCCAGTCGGCGAGCAGGTTGTAGCCGGTGGCGCCGCCGTAGCTGAACGACTGGATGCTGGTCTGGTATCCGGCCGCGTCCAGCCTGCCCTTCACGTAGTCGAGGGACGCGCGGTAGCCGGGACGGCCGTGGGCGCGGTTCCCGCCGTTGTTGTCGGCGATGTTCTGGAACTGCGACAGGTGGGCTTTGACGTTGGCGAGCGGGATGTCGGGTGCGGCGACCGTGGTGGTCGGTGCCGCCGCGGTGGGCGCCGCCGAGGCGGTGGCGCCGGGCAGGAGGGCGGCCACCAGCAGGGCCGCCGTGCCCAAGCTCGCGATCTTGCGCGATCTCATGTGTTCCTCCATGGGGAGCGCGGCCCGTGACGGGGGAGCGGGCCCCGTCACGGGCCGCGGGCGGGGGGCGGTCAGGAACTGGTGATCAGGATGTTGTCGATGCCGGCCTCGACGAGGCTGGCGGCGCCGGCGTCGGCCGCGTCGACCACGATGCAAACGGTCTGGCCGGCGTAGGCGGACAGGTCGTAGGTCGCCGTCTGCCACGCCGCGCCGCTGTCGGCCGCGGCGCCGCCCTCGCTCAGCACGGTGCTCGACCCGCTGGTCCCGACCACGCGGACCCGCAGGTAGTCGTCCGTCGAGCTGTTGTTCAGGTGGGCGAGGTACCAGGAGAAGCTCAGCGACAGGGTGCCGCTGGGCAGGCTGATCGCCGGCGACCGGACGCTCGTGACGCCGCCGTCGAGGTCGTAGCTGCCCGCGCCGGTCCCGGCCGCCGCGCCGGTGACGAGGTCGGCGCTGCCGCCGGCCGCGGCGATCTGCAGGTTCGTCCCCGACCAGCTGGTCGGCTGCGGGGTCCCGCGCTCCCAGGCCCCCGCGGACGCGGTGTCGGTGCCGTCCGGGTCGGTCGTCCAGCCCTGCCCGGACTCGAAGTCGTCCGAGAAGACCGTGCCCTGCTGGCCGTCTCCGACGGTCAGCGTGAACGTGGCCGTCCGTTCGACGGAGGCGCCCTGGGCGAGGACGGTCAGCCGGTAGGCGCCGTCAGCGGTTCCGGCCGGGACGTTCACCGTCATCGTGGACGACTGGCCCGTCGTCACGGTGCTCGGCGAGAACGTCGCGGTCGGGCCGGACGGGCTGCTCGTCGCCGACAGCGAGACCTGCTGGGCGCTGCCGCCCGTGGTCTGCGTGCTGACCGTCGCCGTCGCCGTCCCGCCCGCCGGGGTCCGGCCGGTGCCGGGGCTCAGCGAGATGGAGAAGTCGTTCT
The DNA here is from genome assembly GCF_040650055.1 of Spirillospora sp. NPDC048819. Classification (NCBI taxonomy): domain Bacteria; kingdom Bacillati; phylum Actinomycetota; class Actinomycetes; order Streptosporangiales; family Thermomonosporaceae; genus Spirillospora; species Spirillospora sp. NPDC048819. Next base: position 80,950 of record NZ_JBEZGN010000018.1, read on the forward strand.
GCTGGGTGCCGCAGCTCGCCTCGCCGCTCTGCGCCGGGACGTCGATCGCGCTCCAGGCCGCCTTCACCGCGTTGCACTCGGTAGCGGACCCGGGGAACAGCTGCAGCGCCGCGTTGACCGTCTCGATGCGCGCCCTGGCGTGGCTCCAGTTCGACACCTTGCGGTTCAGTCCGCCCATGAAGATCTGGCCGGCCTTCTGGACGCCGATGCCGTTGACGGTCGAGCCGTCGCACGTCGGGCTGCTCGGGCCGTCGCTGGGGTTCGAGCCCTCGGCGAGCAGGTAGAACCAGTGGTTCTGCGGGCCCGCGGCCGCGTGCACCTCGGTGCCCGGGATCGCGGACGAGTAGCAGTTCGGGTCGCCGAGCGCGCCCGGGTTGTACATGTTGCGGATCGGGCCCTGGCCGACCAGGTCGACCTCCTCGCCCACCAGATAGTCCGGCGGGTCCAGGTTGGCGGGCTCGTTCATGTAGTGCTCGGTCAGCGCGCCGAAGATGTCGCCGGCCGACTCGTTCATGCCGCCCTTCTCGTTGCCGTTGCCGCCGCCGGCGCCGCCGGGCGTGGTGCTGAACACGGCGTGGCCGTTCTCGTGCGCGACGACGTCGGCGCCCGTGGCCTGCCGGGTACCGGACGAGTTGCGGCCGTAATTGGTGTAGCTGCCGTTCCAGTACGCGTTGGCCTGGTTCAGACCGACGCGCATGGGGAAGCCGCCGCCGCTGCCGTCGACGCCGTTGCGGCCGAGCCACTGGTCCAGCATGTCCCACTCCTTCTGGAGTGCATGCATGGCGTCGACGCAGGCGGTTTCCAGGCTGGTGCCGCTGCCGTTGCCCCAGGCGCTGTCGCTGCCGGTGTAGGTGGCGCCGTTCTGGCCGCCGCACCGGACGCCGGGACGCTGCGGGTCGCTCATCGACGTCGCCGCGGTGCTGAGGTCGACGGTGCCGTGGTAGTAGCTCACGTCGTCGGCCGCGTCCATGACCTCGTCCCAGGTCTTGACGACCTTGCCGGTCCCGGCGTCGACGAACACGTGCAGCTTCGTCGGCGCCTTCTTCTGGACGCCGCTGACGACGGTCTCGTAGACGAGGCGTCCCGAACCCTCGGCCATGACCTTCAGGACGGGCTTGGACGCGCTCTCGACCTTGGACACGCGGGCGCGGGACGTCTTCGCGGCCTGCGCCGCGGAGATCTCCGCCGTCGTCGAGACGTCGAGCTTCCGGGTCTGGGCGACGGACGTGCTCAGCACACCGCCGCTCGCGTTGGTGGTGACGACGAAGTCGCCGCCGTACACGGGCAGGCCGTCGTAGGTGCGGTCGTAGGAGACGTGCTGGAGGCCGTTGAGGCCGGACGTGACGCCGCGCCGCACGATCTTCTCTTCGGGGGCCTTCTTGAACTCCGCGGGCTTCGCCGAGACCAGGCGGTCGGCCGAGGCGGCGGCGACGGTGCGGGGATCCGGCTGCGCCGGGGCCGCTGGGGAGGTGCGGATCGTCGCACCTGTGGCGGGAACGGACATCGCCACGGCGAGGCCGACGGACAACGCCGCCGCCCCGAACGCGGTCTGGTGTCTCACGGGGGGTGCTCCTTCCACGTGCCGGGCAGGGCGGGGCACGTGGACGTCCTTGTGGGAGCGTTCCGCGGGGCCGCCGCCCGTCCAGCGGGGGTTGGGATGGGGGACTCATCCGGATGAGCTGACCCGAAGTGCACTCCTTGTTGTTAAAAGTGTCAATGAATCCATTTCATACTGAATTTTCAATTCCCCGGGAGCTGTTAATGAAAGTTCGGAAAAGGGGCTTTACGCAGCGCGGACGTGCCGGGCCGGCCGGGCCGGCCCGGCACGTCCGGCCGGGAACCTTCCTCGCGCGGTGAGCGTTCGGCGGGGCCGCCCCGCCGCCCGCCGCCCGCCGCCGCGGTCAGGGAGCGATCTTGTGGCAGAGCCAGGACAGGGCGAGCGGGTAGCGGTAGTCGATGCCGCCGTGCCCGGCGTCGAACAGCTCGAAGTGGATCACGTCCTCGGCGACGCCCGCGTCCAGCAGGGCCCGGTGGAACGCCTGCGCGCCCACGTCCAGGTACCACTCGTCGCGCGTCCCGCCGTCGATCCAGATCGCCCGCTGCGAACGCATCGCCTCGGCGTGGCCCGGAACCATCCGCACCGGGTCCCAGGCCAGCCAGCGCTCCCAGACGTCCTGCCGGATCACGCCGTCGACCGGGTCGAACGGCAGCTCGGGAGCGCCGTCGTCGCGCGCGGAATAGCACAGCGCCATGCCGAGGATGTTGAGCAGTTCCATGTCCTCGGGCTTGGTGAACGACGTGCGCCCGTTGAAGTCGTCCCACCACCGCCAGATGTCGCCGTCATATTTGCGCAGATGCCGGACGCATTTGGGGAACTCGGTCAGGTAGCAGTACTCGAACAGGGCGTCGCCCGCGTGCGTGGCGAGCGCGCCGAACAGGTCGGGGCGCAGCATCGGCGTGATCATCGCGCCGTAGCCGCCGCTGGACTTGCCGCTGATCGCCCGGTGCTCCGGCGCGTCCAGCGTCCGGTAGTGCCCGTCCACCCACGGGACGATCTCGTCGCAGATGTAGGAGTGGTAGCGGCCCGTGCCGGGCGAGTCGACGTACTGGCTGCCGCCGTGCGCCGTCCACGCGTCCACGAACACCACGATCGCGGGCGGCGCCTCCCCGGACGCGAACACCGCGTCGGCCGTCTCGGGGAACGGCTGCCGGTAGGGCATCCGGTTACGCCAGATCCCGACATGCCCGGTGAATCCGGTGATCACGTACACGCTGGGGTAGCGGCGCCCGGGGTCGTCGTCGTACCCCGGCGGGACGTACACCAGCACGGGACGCTGGTGCGGGTCCTTCAGCGGGTTGCCGCGCAGCAGCTCGCTGCTGACGACGTGCTCTTCCAGGCGTCCGGCGAACTCGGCCGACCACGGCAGCATGCGCACTCCCTCATCGCGGGGCGTTGATCACCTCCGACGCTAACCCAGCCCGCCCGGCGCCGCGCAACCGTCCGGGCCGGGTGTCACAATCCGGTAGCCCGGCTGGTCCACTGTCGAAAAGGGAAGGAAGCAGAGATGACCGAAAACGCCAAGCGCCTCCGCGAACTGCACCGCCCCGGGGACCCGCTGCTGCTGCCGAACGTCTGGGACGCCGCGAGCGCCACCACCGTCCAGGAGGCGGGCTTCCCGGCCCTCGCCACCGCGAGCGCCGCCGTCTCCGCGATGCTCGGCTACCCCGACCACGAGGGCGCGCCGGCCGAGGAGATGTTCGCCGCCGCCGGACGCGTCATCCGCGCCGCCACCGTCCCCGTCACCGTGGACGCCGAGGCCGGGTACGGACTGCAGCCCGCCGAGCTGGTCGAACGCCTCCTCGCCATCGGCGCGGCCGGCTGCAACCTGGAGGACACCTACGCCGGCGAACTCGCCGAGCCCGCGACGCAGGCGGCGTATCTCGCCGCCGTCCGGGACGCCGCCGGCGACGCCCTGGTGATCAACGCCCGGGTCGACACGTTCACCGACCAGGCCCCGGACCCGATCGACGCCGCGATCGCCAGGGGCCGCCTGTACCTGGAGGCCGGCGCCGACTGCGTCTACCCGATCATGGCGCCCATGGACGCCGTCCCGTCCCTGGTCAAGGGCCTGCCGGGGCCGGTCAACGCGAACAACTTCCCCGGCTCGTCCATCGCGGACCTGGCCGCCATGGGCGTCGCCCGCGTCTCCTACGGCCCGATGCCCTTCCTCCAGGCCCTGGAGGCGCTGAAGACGTTCGCGACCCGCGTCCAGGCCAAGGAGGACCCGTACGTTTGACGCTGTGAGGGCGCCCACTCCCGGGCGCCCTTGCAAGCACTCACTTACGATGGCACAGTGAGACGGAAATCGCCTCTATGTATCAGGGAGTGGGGCCGTATGACCGCGACCGCAGAGGAGACGTCGGCGGACGTCCTCCAGGAGTCCATGAGCGGCCTCGCACTCGCGGCCGCCGCCGCGAACGTAGTCATGCAGCTCGCCCGCCTCCCCGTCGGACACGGCGTCGCCAACAGCAAGGTCGACAGCGGCCGCGTCGACAAGCACCCGGTCAAGCGGACCCGCACGACCCTCACCTACCTCGCCGTCGCGCTGCTCGGCACCGACGACGAGCGCAAGGCGATGCGTCAGGAGGTCAACCGCGCCCACCGGCAGGTCCACTCCAGGGAACCCGTCCCGTACAACGCCTTCGACCCCGAACTGCAGCTCTGGGTCGCCGCGTGCCTCTACCAGGGCGTCGAGATCATCCACCGGACCCTCTACGGGGAACCGTCCCCCGAGGAGGTCGCGGAACTCTACCGGGCCGGCGCCCGCCTCGGCACCACCCTCCAGGTCAAGGAGGAGATGTGGCCGGCGGACCGGGCCGCCTTCGAGGAGTACTGGCAGGACGGCCTCAGCAAGATCGAGATGGACGACCTCACCCGGGGCTACCTGCGCGACCTGACCGAACTCCGCTTCATGCCCGCCCCGGTACGCGTGCCGTTCGCCGGGACGAACCGCTTCCTGACCCTGGGCTTCCTGCCCCAGCGGTTCCGCGACGAACTCGGCTACTCCTGGACGCCCCGCGACCAGCGCCGCTTCGACCGCCTCACCCGCGTCCTGGCCCGCACCAACGGCGTCCTGCCCCGCGCGGCCCGCGAGTTCCCCTTCAACTTCTACCTCCGCGACTTCCGCCGCCGCCTCAAAAAGAACCGCCCCATCGTCTGACGAGGTCAGCGGCCGTCGCCGAACAGGCACCGGCGGCCCTGCGGCGAGGAGAACATGGCGGTCGCGTCATGCCCCACCCCGGGCACATGCACCAGTTCGTGGACCACCTCTCCCGCCTTGTACGCCAGGTACCGGTGGTAGTTCTCACCGCGTTCCCTGCGCGTGCGCCCCTGGGCTTCGGCGGCGGGATGGACTTCCAGGAGGACCGCACCGGGGTCGGCGTCCTCCTCGCCGAGGAGATAGACGACGTCCCGCTCCGTATATCGGCGGAAGTATTCTCGGATCGGCTCTTCTACGTCTATATAAGGCGGGAGGGGGCCGCCGAAGCCGTACCGCCATTGATCTTCCAGGTCGCCGCACTGAATGTACGAATGCCCCTTCGGGCGATCCTTGTCGAAATACAGATAGGTCGACGGATTGGCGACGACGAACCGCACGGGAACCCTGAGATCGTCGGGTCCGTGCCCGACGGCCGCGTAGCGGTTGACGAACTGGCCGCCCGCCGAGTTGCCGACGACGGTCACCCTGCGGAGATCGGGGAACGCGTTCAGGGCGCGCAGCAGTTCGTCCATCACCGTGAACGAACTGACGTCGCCGAGGCCGCCCTTCCAGTCCTCGGTGCGCCAGTGCAGGTAGCCGGCCCGCTCCTCGCGTTCGCGTACGTCGTCCTCGGTGAGGAACTGCGGTGCGATGACCAGCCGGTGTGCGGCCTGCTCGATCGACCGGAAGTAGTCGAGGGCGTTCCGCAGCGCACCGTGGACGACCACTATGGCCTCGGTCAGCCCGCGGCGCGGCTCGTCGAGCGGTGCGGACGAGAAGAGGGCGAGCCGGCCGCCATTCACGCGCAGGCTGTCGTCACCCAGCTCGCCGATGGCCACGTTCTGGATGTCGGCCTGGTTGGCAAAGGTCATCCGTTCCCCTCGACGAGGCGCCATTCGCGCAGTGGTCCTTCTGGTTCATGCTCCGGCCGGCGGCGGTCAACCGGGATGATCAGGAGAACTTGATGGAACCCGCACAGTGCATTACCGATCTCATACACGCGAAACAAAGAGCTAACCACTCGCCCCGCGGGTCTGTCTCGCGGATGCCTGAGATCGGTCGCCATCCGGTCCATTGCAAGCCGTTCTGGTGAAACATGAGGTTAGAAGTCCCGTTTGTCCCCTTCTCTGGCGTCCCACACATCCCTCCCGCCCCACCCCTCCCACCGCCTCCCGAAGTCGATCGGGTCGACCCGTAGGTGAGGTACCTATGTCCTCGGCGGGCAGCGTCACCGCGGGCGCCGGCGGCGACAATGGGAATTGGAATCGGCTGGAAGGCTTTCCAATGGGTGTCGCGCTGCATATGGAGATCGCCGACAAACTCCGCGAAAGGATCAGGTCGGGGGACCTGGCCCCCGGTGATCGACTGCCGACCGAGCCCGAGCTGGAGCGCCTTTTCGGCGCATCCAGAAATACGATCAGGATCGCCGTGACCAATCTCGTCCACGAGGGATTGATCCAAATCCAGCCGGGCCGCGGGATGTTCGTTCCGAAGGGGCCGATCCCGTTCTTCGTGATCCTTTCCCGGGAGGAGGGCGGGGACGGGACGGATTCGCCGCTGGACTCCTACAGCTCCGGGGTCCGGGCGGCCGGCCGCAAACCGAGCATTCGCGACTTCGAGATGAGGATCGAGTATCCCGGCCGGGAGGTCGCCGGATGGCTGGAGATCGACGAGGACACGCAGGTCGTCGTGCGGGGCTCCAGGCGGTTCATCGACGACATCCCGTACTCGCTGCAGAGCTCGTACTACTCGATGGACCGTGTGCGCGGCACCGAGCTCGAGAGCAGGAAGGGGATTCCCCGGGGGACGATCCGGGTGCTCGCGGAGCTGGGGTACGAGCAGACCGGGTACCGGGACGAGATCGTCGCCCGGATGCCCACGCCAGAGGAGAAGACGTTCTTCCGGATCGGGCCGGGAATCCCCGTCATCGTCGTCTACCGCATCGCCTACACCAACGACTCCACGCCGATCCGCCTGACGGTCACCACGTACGCGGCGGATCGCAACAGGCCGTCCTACGACATCGGAGAGGTCCCCGAACGGCCCATGGCCTCGGGGCAGATCTCCATCGTGGGGTAGCGCTCACGCGTCCACCTGGGGCGGAGGGGCCCCGTAGCTAGGCAGGTGGCTCACATTTCGCGGACACTGCACTGCGGCATGTTCGCCGTTGACATCGCGTCCTTCGGCTCGCGACACGATCCGGCCGTCCAGCGGCACCTTCGCTCGTCGATTCACCGGATCGTGCGGGAGTCCTGCCGCGCGGTAGGGCTGAGCTGGGACGCCTGCTACTCCGAAGACCGCGGGGACGGCCTGTTCGTCATCGCCGGGCCCGAGGCCGGGATCGACGACCTCCTGGGCCCGCTGGCCATCCAGCTGCTCGCCGGCGTCCGGCGCCACAACAGGCTGGCCAACCGGGAGGCGCAGATCCGGCTCCGGGTGGCCGTCAACGCCGGATACATCCAGTTCGACGACCACGGCGCCACCGGTGTGGCGCTCAACCACCTCTTCCGGCTCCTCGACGCCGCGCCTCTGAAGTACAAGCTCGACGAAGTCTCGGGCGACTTCGCGCTCATCGTCTCCCACCGGCTTTTCGAAGAGGTCGTCGTGTACAGCGTCGGGGTGATCGAGCCGTCCTCGTTCCTGTGCGTTCCCGTCAAGGTCAAGGAGACTCTCGACCGCGGGTGGGTTTGGCTGCCGCCCACCCCCGGGTCCGTGCGGTCCGGGTCCGGCCTGGACGTGGAGGTCGCTGCGTCCGACGAGCAGCTTCTCGGCCTGCTGGCCGCGCTGGTGCGGCAACTGGATCAGCTCGTTCAGCGGCGGGCCTGAACCCGGGTCAGCGGTGGGTGGGGGCGTCGTCGGTGCCGGGTTCGTCGTTGGACGAGGGTTCGATCACCAGCTCGAACTCGCCGCGGTGCTCCCGGGTGCCCGTCAGGACGGCGTCCTCGAGGACTTCGGCGCCCTTGTTCTGGCGCTGCATCATCGGGTCGCTCCGGACGTCCTTGGTCAGGGAGACGCAGAGCAGGATCAGCACGATCGCGAACGGCAGCGCCCCGATGAAGGTGATGTTCTGGATGCCGTTCAAGGCCTTGTCCCCGCCGATCGCGAGCATGACCGCGGCGACGCCGCCGGTCATGGCGCCCCAGAAGATGACGATCCAGCGGGACGGGGTGGTCGAGCCGCGCTGCGACAGGGTGCCCATGACGACCGAGGCCGCGTCGGCGCCGGACACGAAGAAGATCGCGACGAGGATCATCACCACGACCGCGGTGACCGCCTCCCACGGCAGCTGGCCGAGCACGTTGAAGGTGATCTGCTCCTCCGACCCGTTCCCGTACGGGTTGCTGCCGTCGCGCTGCTCGCTGATGGCCGCGCCGCCGAAGATGGCGAACCAGATGAGGCTGACCACGCTGGGCACGAGGATCACGCCGGCGACGAACTGGCGGATGGTGCGGCCGCGGCTGATCCGGGCCAGGAACATGCCGACGAACGGCGTCCAGGAGATCCACCACGCCCAGTAGAAGATCGTCCAGTCGCCCAGGTAGGTGTCCATCGCCTCGCCGCCGGTGGCGCCCGAGCGGGACGCCATCTCGCCGAAGTCCTGGATGTACACGCCGATGGAGGTGGGCAGCAGTTCGAGGATGAAGACCGTCGGGCCGACGAGGAACACGAAGAGCGCCAGAACGGCGGCCAGGACCATGTTGATGTTGGACAGGTACTGGATGCCGCGGGCGATGCCGGAGACGGCGGACACGACGAAGCAGATCGTCAGGACCATGATGATCAGGATGAGGACGGTCGTGCCGAGGGTCTCGATCCAGCCGGCCTCCTGCATCCCGGTGCGGATCTGCAGGGCGCCGATGCCGAGGGAGGCGGCGGAGCCGAACAGGGTGGCGAACAGCGCGAGGATGTCGATGAGCTTGCTGACCGGGCCGGTGGCGTGGCGGCGCCCGAGCAGCGGCATGAAGGCCGCGCTGATCAGCTGGGTGCGGCCCCGCCGGTAGTGCCCGTACCCGATCGCCAGGCCCAGCACCGCGTAGATCGACCACGGATGCAGGGTCCAGTGGAACATGGTGGTGGCCATGGCCGTCTCGATCGCCGGCTCGCTCTGCGCCGGGTCGGTTCCCGGGGGCGGCTCGACGTAGTGCAGCAGCGGTTCGGCCGCGCCGAAGAACATCAGCCCGATCCCCATGCCCGCGCTGAACATCATCGCGATCCAGGAGACGGTGCGGAACTCCGGTTCCTCGTCCTCCCGGCCGAGGGGGATCTTGCCGTACCGGCTGAACGCCAGCCACAGTGAGAAGAGCACGAACCCGGTCGCCGCGAGGACGAACAGCCAGCCCACGTTCGCGAGGAGCCAGTCCAGCGTCGACTGCGCCGACGAGCTGAGGCTGTCGGTCCAGGCCGCGCCCCAGAGCACGAAGGCCAGGGACAACACCGCGGTGACGCCGTAGACGATCCAGTCGGTACGGGTACGCCTCCCCTTGTCCATGGAAACGGGGAAGCCGCCGGGCCCGTCGCCCCGTCCATCGGGCTCACGCTCGATCGTCTTCATGTTGCTCTGCTTTCCCCAAAGAAACGCTGTTCAGTGACACGGCAGAGCAATTCATTCTCGACCTGCGCACACCCGGCGGCCGGGAGGTGCGTCCTACGCCGTGGCCTTCCGGGCGTCGTTCACCGCCTGGACGAGTTCGTCCACGTCCGCTGACGTGGTGCGGTGGCTGATGACGCAGGCGCGGAGGGCGGCGCGTCCGTCCAGCCGTACGGGGCTGATCCACGCGCGTCCGCTGCGGACCACCGCTTGGGCGACCGCGTCGTGGTGTTCCCAGGTGCCGTCGCCGGGATCGGCGAAGCAGACGACGGGGAGCGGGGTGTCGTTGACGATGTCCCATCCGGTGGTCTTGAGCGCCACGCGGAGGTCGTCCGCCAGGCGGGCGTCGCGTTCGAGCTGCTCGGCGTATCCGGCGCGGCCCGCGACGGCCAGGCTGAGGAACAGCTTCAGCCCCATGAACCGCCGCGACCACTGCTGGCTGGACGTGTAGGGGTCGATCGTGCCGGGGACGTCGGCCGGCATGTAGGACGTAGTGACCCGGAAGGTCTCCGCGAGCCCGTCGGCGTCGGTGGACAGGAGGGCACCCGCCCCCATCGGGACGCTCAGCCACTTGTGCGCGTCCAGCGTGATCGAGTCGGCGCGCTCGATGCCGGCCAGCGCGGGCCGCAGCCGGTCGGACAGCGCCGCCGCTCCCCCGTAGGCGGCGTCCGCGTGGAGCCGCATGCCGAGGTCGCCGCAGAGGTCGGCCAGCTCGTGCAGCGGGTCGATGACCCCGGCGGCGGTGGTCCCGGCCGTCGCGACGACGAGGAACGGCAGGTCGCCGTTCGCCCGGTCGGCCGCCGCCCGGCGGGCCAGGTGCGGCACGTCCAGTCCCAGGCCGGGCCCGGTGGGGACGAGGCGCACGGCGTCCCGTCCGATGCCGGTGGCGTGCGCGATCTTCAACCAGGCGAGGTGGCTTTCGGCGGACGCGTACATGACCGGACGGCCGTTCAGCGCCCGCAGCCCCTCGGTGCCGTACCGCGGCCAGGTCCGCGTGAGGGCCAGCAGCACGGCGGTCATGTTCGCCTCCGCGCCGCCGCTGGTGAACGACCCGGCGACCGTCTCGGGTGGGTAGCCCAGCCGTCCGCCGAGGAACCGCAGCAGATGTGCTTCGATCTCCGCCGCCGCGGGCGCGTGCGACCACGCGGCGAGCTGCGGGTTGAACGCGGCGGCCAGGGCGTCGCCGATGACCCCCATCAGGGTCGGCGTGGGGTTGAACAGGCCGAAGTACCGGGGATGCGTCGTGTGGACGGTCGCCGCCCGCAGCAGCTCGGCGACCTCGTCGATCACGGCCTCGGGGTCGGCCGGGCGGTCGAAGTCGTACGCGGCGACGGCGGCCCTGAGATGACGGGCGTCCACCGGCGGGCTCACGTCCCGCGCGGCGATCAGCTCGCGCTCGTCCCGGAGCACGTCGGCGACGTGCCGCCAGAGCCGGTCTGCCACCTGCTGCGGCGGGTCGAAGGAGGCACGTCCAACGGGGAAATCGTCCATGCCTCCACCCTCGCCCCGAAGGGGAACCGCTCCAAGTGGCAGAAACGACCATTACCGCTAAATTAGTGACATGCATACGCTGGCCGTGGCCGTCACCGAGGGCGTGCCGATCTTCGAGCTGGCCATCCCGTGCGAGGTGTTCGGCTACCGGCGGCCGGGGCTCGGCACGTCCTGGTACGACTTCCGCCTCTGCGCCCCCGCCGGGACACGCACCGCCGCCGGGTTCGCCGCGGACGCCGAATACGGGCTCGGCACGCTCGCCGAGGCGGACACCGTCGTGATCCCCGCCTGCGCGAACGTCCTCGACGGCCAGCCGGACGACCTGGTCGAGGCCGTCCGCGCCGCCCACGCCAACGGCGCCCGCATCGTGTCGCTGTGCACCGGAGCCTTCGTGCTGGCCGCCGCCGGCCTTCTCGACGGCCGCCCGGCCACCACCCACTGGATGCACGCCGGGCAGCTCGCGGCCCGGTACCCGAGGGTCCAGGTGGACGCGTCCGTCCTCTACATCGATGACGGGGACATCCTGACCAGCGCGGGCACCGCCGCCGGACTCGACCTGTGCCTCCACGTCGTCCGCACCGACCACGGCGCCGCCGTCGCCAGCGCCCTCGCCAAACGTCTCGTGATGCCCGCACACCGTCCGGGCGGCCAGGCCCAGTACATAGACGCGGGCACGACCGTCCAGGACGCGGAAGAGCTGGGGCCCCTTCTCGACTGGGCCCGCCGGCGCCTGGACGAACCACTGACCGTCGCCACCCTGGCCCGCCAGGCCAACGTCACCACCCGCACCCTCATCCGGCGCTTCCACTCCGTCACCGGGACGACGCCCATGGCCTGGGTGCGCGGCATGCGAATCGACTACGCCCGCGAGCTGCTGGAGACCACGTCCCTCCCCGTGGACCAGGTGGCCGAATGCTGCGGCCTCGGCAGCCCGGCCAACCTGCGCCACCACTTCACCCGCACCGTCGGCGTCCCGCCGACCGCCTACCGGCGCGCGTTCTCGTCCCGTCCCTGGCAGCCGCCGCCGCGGTGACGGCCGCACCGGTACGGCCGCGCGTAGGGCCGGTTCACCGTGCGGGCGTGCCCGTCGCCCCCGTGGAGAACTCCTCGATGCCGAGCACCCGCAGCAGCTCCAGCCGTTCGCGGGCCTCGTCGTCCGCCGGGGTGAGCACCACCAGCTGCTGACCCTGGTCGGGGGTGACGAGGGTTTCGCAGTCCATCGTCAGCCGGCCCACGCGGGAGTGCAGCACGGTCTTGCGGTCGGCGCGCCGGACCGCCACCTCGTGCTCGGCCCAGAGCCGCCGGAAGTCGGCGCTCGCGGCCCGCAACCGCTCGACGAGCCCGGCGACCACGGGGTCGCCGGTCCGGCGGCCGGCGGTCGCGCGCAGGTCGGCGACGAGCTGACGGGCCTGGTGCTCCTGCTCCTCGGGCGGGTGTGCGGCGCGTGCGGCGGGCTCGGTGAACCAGCGGTACACGACGTAGCGCCGGTCGCCGGAGAAGCCGGTGTGATCGCCCGACAGCAGGACGGACGCCCGGTTCTGGGCGAGGACCTCTCCCAGGTCGGACACCACCATGGCCGGGGTGCCGCCGAGCAGGTCGAGCATGCGCACCAGGCCGGCGCGGGCCAGGCGGGCCGCCCCGTCGGCGGGCGGGGGCCGGTGGCCTGCCAGGTGGAACAGGTGGGCGCGTTCGTCGTCGGACAGGCGCAGCGCCCGTGCCAGCGCGCCGAGCAGCTGGGTCGACGGCTGACTGCTGCGGCCCTGCTCAAGGCGTACGACGTAGTCCACCGACATGCCGGCGAGCATCGCCACCTCCTCCCGGCGCAGGCCGGCGGTGCGGCGGCGGGGTCCTTCGGCGAGACCCACCTCGGCCGGGCGGATCGCCTCGCGGCGGCGGCGCAGGAAATCGGCGAGTTCGTCACGGCGCATGGCTCCATGGTGCCTCGCGGCGGACGAGCCCATCCAGGGAGCGGCTCTCCCACGATGAACGCTCCTCTCCCGTGCGCCGCCGCGCGGACGCAAGGTGGGTGACAGAGCGACGACGAAGGAGAAAACACGATGCAGACACGAACGTTGGGCAAGACCGGCCCGGCCGTTTCCGCGCTGGGCCTGGGCGCGATGGGCATGTCGGGCGCGTACGGCGCGGCCGACCGCACGGAGAGCATCGCCACCGTGCACGCCGCGCTGGAGGCCGGCGTCACGCTGTTCGACACCGGCGACTTCTACGGCATGGGCCACAACGAGTCGCTGCTCGCCGAGGCGCTGCGCGGCCGGGACCGGGACGGCTACCGGCTGAGCGTCAAGTTCGGCATGCTGCGGGGTCCTGGCCACGAGTTCGGCGGGATCGACGGCCGTCCCGAGGCGGTGAAGAACTTCCTGGCCTACTCGCTGACCCGGCTGGGCACCGACCACGTCGACATCTACCGTCCCGCCCGGCTGGACCCGGCGGTACCGATCGAGGAGACGGTCGGCGCGATCAAGGAGATGGTGGACGCCGGGTACGTGCGGCACATCGGCCTCTCGGAGGTCGACGCCGCGACGATCCGCCGGGCGCATGCCGTGCACCCGATCGCCGACCTGCAGATCGAGTACTCGCTGATCTCCAGGGCGGTGGAGGCGGAGGTCCTGCCGACGCTGCGGGAGCTCGGCATCGGCCTGACCGCGTACGGCGTCCTCAGCCGCGGCCTCATCTCCGGGCACTGGACCCCCGGCCACACCGCCGGCCCCGGCGACGGCCGCGGCTTCAGCCCGCGGTTCTCCGACGGGAACGTCGAGCACAACCTCGCCCTCGTGGACGCGCTGCGCCGGATCGCCGCCGCGAAGGGGGTCACCGTCGCCCAGCTGGCCATCGCCTGGGTGGCCGCACAGGGCGAGGACATCGTGCCGCTGGTCGGCGCCCGCACCCGCGAGCGGCTGGCCGAGGCGCTGCCCGCGATGGAGGTGGACCTCACCGCGGACGACCTCGCCGAGATCGAGGAGGCGGTGCCGCCGGGCGCGGCCCGCGGCGACCGGTACCCGCCCGCCTTCATGTCCGGCCTCGGCGTGGGGAACTGAACCCCGTCCCCGGTGGAACCCGCTCCGGCGCCCAGGGCCGGTTGCGTTTGAGGGATGCCGGTCAGGCTCGCGACCGGAGCGGGGCGGGGCGGGACGGGAACGGGTTACGGGCGTCACCGGGATGGTGGGATGGGCGACCGAAATCGGGGGATGAGGGAAGTGTGGCCTTGGTCACACTTGTCGCTTGCGTCCCAGTAGATCACCTCTAGAACAGTGTTGTTCCCTTTTAGTCACTGTTGCCGGTTATAGCGTTTCGTGTTCCCCTAATTTAGGCAATGTCCGGTTGCAGATCACTCCTGGCCGATTCCCTTCCACCGACGCACCGACACCTGACACACCGCCACACCCGACACGACGCACGCCACCCACCCACGACGCACGCCACCTACGACGACGCACACAGCGACAGCGGAGGTCCGGATGCGCAAGGAGACGCTGGAGAGCTTCGTCCTCGGAGACGTTCTCCGGTCGCAGGCGCAGGTTCACCGAAGGCAGACGTTTCTCAAGTTCCGGGACGGCGAGATCACCTACGGCGAGGTCGACTCGACCGCCGACCGGCTGGCCAGGGCGCTGTCGGGCGCCGGGATCGGCCGCGGCGACCACGTGGGCGTGATGCTGCCCAACTGCGCCGACTTCGTCCATCTGATCTTCGCGCTGGCGCGGCTGGGCGCGGTCGCCGTGCCGATCAACATCGCGTACCGGGGCGAGCTGCTGCGGCACGTGCTGGACAGCTCCGATGCGGGCTGGCTGGTCATCGACGGGCCGTACGCGGAACGGATCGCCGGCGTCGCGGACCGGCTGCCGAAGCTCGGCGGGGTCGTCGTGCGGGACGCGGCGGCGAACGGGGTGCTGCTCGACCGGCTCGGGAAGCCCGCGCGGGACCTGGCGGCCCTGCCGGACGACGGGGACGGGCGCGTCGAGGTGCCGGTCGGGTTCGCCGACATGCAGGCGATCATGTACACGTCGGGGACGACCGGGCCGTCCAAGGGCGCGATGGTTCCGCATGCGCTGGCGCTGACCTGCGCCTATGACTCGCTGGACTTTCTCGACCGGTGGGGCAAGACGATCTACTGCCCGCTGCCGCTGTTCCACGCGGCGGCGTTGTGGGACGGGATGCTGTCGGCGCTGCTGGGCGGCGGGTCGATCGCGATCGTCGAACGGTTCAGCGCCTCGAAGTTCTGGGACGACGTGCGCCGCTTCGACGCGCAGGTGTGCATGAGCGTGTTCTCGATGATCCCGATCCTGCTGAACCGCCCGCCGACGTCGCGTGACCGCGACCATCGGCTGGAGACGTTCTACATGGGCAAGTCGAACCTGGACGAGCCGATGCGTGAGCGTTTCGGGGTCCGGTCGGTGGAGACGTACACGAGCACCGAGGCCGGCATCGCGACCGGCAGCCCCTACGGGGAGTGGCGGACGGGTTCGTGCGGGCAGGCGCACGAGGAGCGGTTCCAGGTAGCGGTGGTGGACGAGTACGACCGGGAGGTGGGTCCGGGAGAGCCGGGTGAGCTCGTGCTGCGGCCGAAGCAGCCGTTCGTGCTGACGACCGGCTACTACGGGAACTGGGAGGCGACGACCCACTGCTTCCGGAACATGTGGTTCCACACCGGAGATCGGGTATGGCGCGATGACGACGGGTACTTCTTCTTCCTCGACCGGATGAAGGACGCCATCCGCCGGCGTGGTGAGAACATCTCGGCCTTCGACCTGGAGACCGAGATCAACCAGCACCCGGCGGTGCTGGAGTGCGCCGCCATCGGCGTGCCCTCGGAGCTGGAGGACGAGGACATCAAGGTGTCGATCGTGGTGCAGCCGGACACCGGCATGGACCCGGCCGAGCTGATCGCCTACTGCGAGGAGCGGCTGCCGCGGTCGATGGTGCCGCGCTACGTCGAGTTCGTGGAGGCGCTGCCGCGCACGCCGACCGACAAGGTCGCCAAGTTCAAGCTCCGCGCACAGGGCGAGAGCGGCATCACCGACACGACGTGGGACCGGGAGGCGGACGGCCGGTGAACTGGGACGACACGCCGGAGCAGGCCGCGTTCCGCGAGGAGGTGCGGGCCTTCGTCAAGGAGAGGTTCCCCGCGTCGTACCGTCCGGCGGACGGCGAGGAGCAGAGCCTCGAACCGGAGGACGTGGCGGGCTACAACTGGCCCGTCGACCGGGTCGCCGACGATCCGGGACGGCGGCAGGGCGCGCGGGCGTGGGCGGCCGCGCTGGCGGAGCGGGGCTGGATCACGCCGCACTGGCCGCGCGAGTACGGCGGCGCCGGTCTGTCGGCGCTGGAGGAGTTCATCCTGCACGAGGAGATGATGCGGGCGCGGGTGCCGACCGTGAACGGCATCGGCGCCTTCCTCCTCGGCCCGACGCTGCTCGTGCACGGCACGGAGGAGCAGAAGGCCCGGCATCTGCCCGCGATCGCGAAGGGCGAGGCGACGTGGGCGCAGGGCTTCTCCGAACCGGGCTCCGGCTCCGACCTGGCGTCCCTGCGCACCCGCGCCGTCCGCGACGGTGACGAGTACGTGGTCGACGGCCAGAAGGTGTGGACGTCGCTGGGCCAGTACGCCGACTGGCTGTTCGTCCTCGTGCGCACCGATCCCGACGCCGGGCGTCCGCACCGGGGCATCACGTTCCTGCTGATCAAGGCGGACGCGCCGGGCGTGACGGTCCGTCCCATCACCGACCTGCGCGGCGCGGCGCCGTTCTGCGAGATCTTCTTCGAGGGCGTCCGGGTGCCGGTGGCGGACCGGGTCGGCGAGGAGAACCGCGGCTGGTACGTCGCGATGTCCGCGCTGGGTTTCGAACGGGCCGGGATCGGCGCGACGATCAAGTACGAGCAGGCGCTCGGCGAGCTCGTCGCCTACCTGCGGTCGCCGGAGGGCGCGCGGTACGGGCGCTCCAGCCCCGCGCTGCGCCAGGAGATCGCCCGCCGGCAGACCGAGATCCGCGTCCTGTACAACCTGGCCCGCTACACGGTGTCGCGGCAGGCGGCGGGCGAGGAACCCGATTTCGAGGCGTCCATCAACCAGCTTTTCGGCGCGGAGCTGCACCAGCGGCTCGCCCGGACCGGCGCGCGGGCGTTCGGACGGTCCGCCGCCCTCTGGGAGCGCGAGGGGGCTCCCCTCAACGCCGCGTTCACCCACATGCGCAGGGACTCGGTGGCGTCCACCTTCCTCGGCGGCACCACCGAGATCCAGCGCAACGTCATCGCCACCCGGGGCCTGCACCTGCCCCGCGAATGAGCAACCGGCCCCGCAGCCGACCAACGAGGAGGAGCGAGCGCATATGCCCGACGAGAACGCCTACGAGACCGTCGATCTGCGGATCGAGGAGAGAGTCGCCTGGCTGACCCTGAACAGGCCGGACAAGCTCAACGCGCTGACGCCGACGACGATGACGGAGCTGCGCGACATCTTCACCCGCGTCGACGACGACGAGGACGTCTGCGCGGTCGTGCTGCGCGGCGCCGGCGAACGCGCGTTCTGCGCCGGGATGGACCTCGCGTGGTCGGAGAAGCTGACCCCGCGTGAACGGATCGAGCAGGGCCGGCTCGGCGAGAAGACGTTCGCGATGATGGAGCGGACGTCGGTCCCGGTGATCGCGGCCGTGCACGGCTACGCCGTCGGCGGCGGCCTGGAACTGGCGCTCGCCGCGGACTTCATCGTCGCCTCCGACAACGCCAAGATGGGCCTCGTCGAGATCACCCTGTCGGCGCGTCCGCCGTACCGCCCGAAGATGACCGAGGACGGCGACCCCGACCAGCCCGAGTTCGGCGGCTCCGCGCCCGGCTGGGGCGGCGTGAAGCGGCTGCCGGAGCGGATCGGCAAGGCCCGCGCGAAGGAGCTGCTGTTCACCGGCGCGCGCATCGGCGCCGACCGGGCACTGCAACTGGGGCTGGTCAACGACGTGTACCCGGCGGACGAGTTCGACAAGCGGGTCGGTGAGCTGGCCGAGCGGATCGCGGCGATGAACCGCTACAACCTGCGCCTCGTCAAGGAACTGGTCACCTACGGCTACGACTGGATCGAGCCCCACCCGAGCTAGGAGAACCCGTGCAGATCTACCGCATCGATCATGTCGCGCAGGTGGCGGCCGACCTCGACGCGCAGGTCGGGCTGCTGGAGGGGCTGTTCGGGTTCCGGCGGGTCCGGAGCTGGGACAACCCGGGCGAGGGCGCGCGCGGCGCCCGGCTGGAGATCCCCGGCAGCGGGGGACAGGCGTGGGAGGTGGTGGCGCCCGCCGGCGACGGCTCCTCGCTGCAGACCTGGCTGGACGACCACGGCGGACGTCCCGGCCTGCACCACGTCGGCGCCGAGGTCCCCGACCTCGAGGCCGTCCGCGCGGAGCTCGACGAACGCGGCATCAAGCCGACCGACGGGGTGCCGGGCCGGTGGCTGGAGGCGTCGCTGACCCCGCCCGAGCACGGCCCCGGCGTCCTGTTCCGCCTGCGCGGCCCGGGCGGCCTCGACATGTGCGGCGACTCGGCCGGCCCCGCCGCGGAGGCCACCGGGCCGGATTGGCCGTCCCTTGGGATCGTGGCGCTCGACCACGTCTGCCAGGCGTACCACGACCGCGACGAACTGGCCCGCTGGTACCGCGACCTCGCCGGGTTCGTGCAGGTGTGGCGGACACCCGACGACGAGCATCCCGACATGGCGGACCTCGTGCTGAACATCCCCGGATCGACGATCTGCTGGGAGGTCATCACCGCGCGCGGGGAGGACTCGTTCATCGAGAAGTTCCTGAACCGCAGCGGGCCCGCCGCGCACCACGTCACCTTCGAGGTCGCCGACTGGGACGCGGCGATGGCGGCCTGCGAGCACCACGGCACGCCGACCTTCGACGAGAACGAGGGCAGCACCGACGGCGCGGCGTGGCGGGACACGTTCATCCATCCGAAGCACACCGGCGGCGTCCTCGTCCAGCTGTTCTGGGAGGAACGGCCGGGCGTGTGGGTCCGCTCCGACAAGATCCCGCCGCGATGGACCTGAGCCGCACCGAGGACCAGGAGCTGATCGCCGACACCGCCCGCGAGCTCCTGGAGTCGCGGGCCGCGTCCGCCGGGGCGCGGGCGGTGGCCGGCGACCCGGCCGGCTACTCCGCCGCGCTCTGGAAGGAGATGGTCGACCTCGGGTGGACGGGACTCGCCTTCCCGGAGGAGCACGGCGGCGTCGGCGGCGACTTCCTCGACGTCTGCCTGCTGTTCGAGCAGCTCGGCTACGCGCAGGTCCCGAGCCCGCTGCTGGCGTCGGTGGCGTGCTGCGGCATGCCGGTGGCCCGGTTCGGCACGTCCGAGCAGAAGGAGCGGTGGCTGGGCGCCATCTCGGGCGGCCAGGTCGTGACCGCCGCGCCCCTGCCATGGGATCGTCCCGGGGACGGACCGGCGGCCGCACGTGACGGCGACGGCTTCGTCCTGAACGGCACCGCCACGTTCGTCCCGTTCGCCGCTTCGGCCGAGCACATCCTCGTGGTGGCGCGGCTGGACGACGAGCCCCGCGCGTTCTGGGTGGACGCCACCTCCCCGGGCGTGATGCTCCAGCCCCTGGGCACGGTCGGCTGGGACCGCCCCTGCCACGTCGAACTGTCGGGCGTCCGCGTCCCGGCCGAGGCCGCCCTGGGCATGGACGCCGCCAACGCGATCTCCCTGTTCGGCGCGGCCGCCACCTGCGCCGAGATGGTGGGCGCGGCACAACACGTCCTGGACATGACGGTGGAGTACGCCACGGAACGCGAGCAGTTCGGGCGCGCCATCGGGTCGTTCCAAGCCGTCCAGCACCACTGCGCCAACATGTCCATCGACGTGCTCGGCTCCCGGTTCATCGCCTACGAGGCCATCTGGCTCCTGTCGGTGAACCGGGACGCGACCCAAGAGGTGTCGATGGCGAAGGCGTGGGTGAGCGAGGCGTACGAACGAGTGTGCGCGCTCGGCCACCAGGTGCACGGCGCGATCGGCTTCACCCAGGAACACGACCTGCACCTGTTCTCCGAGCACGCCATGGCCGCCTCCCTCTCCTACGGCGACGGCGACCTCCACTACGACACCTTGGCCACCGACCTGAACCTTCCCTGACGTTCCAGGCGCGCCCGCCCGCCTCGCCGCCGCGGTCGCGGGCGCGCATGGACGCTCACTCCGCCGCGGCGGTCTCCGGGGAGGTCCTGCCGGCCACGATGTCGTCGGCGAGCGGCAGCACCACCGCGGCGATCTCGGCAATGGTCTCCTCAGGGACGCCCGCCGCGGCGAGCGAGGCCACCAGGTGCTCGGCGACCCTGTCGAAGTGCCGCTGTTCGATGCCCAGCCCGAGGTGGACGGCCTTCATCGGGCCGCCCTGATAGACCATCGGCCCGCCGAGCGCCTGCCCGAAGAACTCGACCTGGCGGCCCTTCACCGATTGTCCCTGAGGATGCCCCGGCCTTCAGGCCGGGGAGGAATCCGGTCTCCTGCGGAGCAGGACAGGGGCAGAGCGTTCGCCTCCAGGGCGGACGGTCGTGGGTCATCGGCGATCTGAGCGTTCTCGCTCACGTGTTCGAAGTGGTGCGGTAAGTTCGTGTCATGGCGCGGACGGGACTGCAGGAGGGGCTGGGTGTCGCCCGGTACACCTACCGTGTCCGCCTGTCCGGCCGGGCTGAGCATGCGCTGCTGCGGGAGTGGGACCGGTGCCGATGGATCTGGAACCAGTGCGTCGTTGAATCCCGCGCCGCGCACCGGGCGGGGCACAAGATCGGCCCGGCGGCTTTGGACCGGATGCTGACCGGCTGGCGCGGGAGCCGTGGTTGGTTGCGGGCGGGTGCCAGTGTGCCGCAGCAGCAGATCATCCGGGATTTCGGCCGGTCCCGCGCCAAGGCGATCAAGGACATCAAGGAGCGGCTGCCGATCCGGCGGCGCGCCGGGATACCGAACTTGAAGAAACGCCAGGTAGCGGATCCGACGTTGAACTACACCCGGCGCGGGTTCCGGCTGCGTGAGGGCGTCCTGCTGCTGGCGGGCGGCATCGCCGTTAGGGTGCTGTGGTCGCGGGAGTTGCCCGCCGAGCCGTCGTCGGTGCGGGTGTACCGCGACAGCCTCGGCCACTGGTACGCCTCCTTCGTCGTCCCCGCACAGATCGAACCCTTGCCCGCAACCGGGCGGGCGATCGGCGTGGACTGGGGCGTCAAAGAGCTGGCGACCACCACCCGCGACACCCACGACCTTCCCCACCCCCAGCACGGCAAGACGGCCGCCGCGAAGCTGGCGAAGTACCAGCGGCAGATGGCCCGCCGCCGCACCCCCAAGGGCACGCCCGGCTCCAAGGGGTACAAGCGTGCCGCGCGCCGAGCCGCCGATCAGTACAAAAAGGTGCAGCGGCAACGGCAGGACACGGCCCGCAAGTGGGCCAAGCGGGTCATGCGCGACCATGACCGGGTCGCGGTGGAGGACTTCAAGCCCAAGTTCCTGTCGCGTTCGACGATGGCGCGCAAGGCCGCCGACGGAGCCATCGGCGCCACCAAACGCGAGCTGATCGGCATGGGCCGCAAGCACGGCCGCCTGGTCGTGCCGGTCGACCCGAGAAACACCACCACCGACTGCGCGAACTGCGGAGCGAGAACCAAGCACGCACTGCCGCTGTCGGAACGCACCTACACCTGCACCAGGTGCGGGGTGTCTCGTCCCCGGGACAAGAACTCCGCACACGTGATGCTGGTCCGGGCAGGTTTCGTCCCGGCCGGTGCCGAGGGCATAAGACCGGGGAGCCCGCCGGGCTCCCAGGCGGCCTGAGCCGGAAATCCCCACCAACCCCATGACGGGAAGGAATCCCCTTCCATTCAGGGAGGGGAGGATTCAACTTGTTGAGGTTCATCCCGACGAAGTAGGTGCTCAGCATGTCGTCGGCGAGGATCCGCTCGTAAAGCCCGTCCACCACCGCCGTCAGCGCTTCCTCTCCGCCGATCGCCTCGTAGATGCTCATCCCGTGTCCTCCTCACTTATTGGCGCTGCGCCAATAACAGCCCAGATTACGGCCCCAACCATGAGCACGCCAGTGCCCCCCGGGAGCCACTGCGCGCTTGGAGGGCGCGGCTTAGAAGATCGTTTGCGCTCTGACCCGTCCCAGGCCCGACGACCTGCGCAACTCGCTCCGCGCGGACCTAAGACTTCGCGCGCGCACGAGGATTTCACCCTCATCACAGCTTGAGTGGTCGGGTGGTGGACGGCGAAGGGCCCGTCCCCCGGAATGGTTCTCGGGGGCGGGCCCTTCGGGTTGGCTCAGCTCAGGTCTAGGTTCCCGCCCTTGACCTGGTTCGCGAACGCCTGCCACGCGTCGGGGCCGAAGACGAGCTTCGGCCCGTCCGGGTCCTTCGAGTCCCGCACCGCCACCGCCGCCACCAAGTCCGCCACCTCGACGCACGCATGTCCGGTGTCCGTACTACGGCTGCTCTTCCGCCATTCAGCGACGGAGATCGGCACCATGGACGCCACCTCGACGCACTGGTCGCCGGTATTAGTGCTGTAGCTGCTCTTCCGCCACCCTGACGGCACCAAAGCGCCCTCAACCCATTGACCGCCAGCGTCGCCGCTGCGGCGGCTCTTGCGCCATTGCCTGGCCTGCGGGTCCTGTGTGCTCATAGTCTCTCCAAGATCGTCCGGAGGAGCTCCAGGGAGTCCTCAGCGCTCATCGCCGAAGCCCTGACCAATCCGAAACGTACCCCATACTTCCGGACAACCGCGGAATGATCGACGAGCTGTCCACCAACATGGCCCTCGACGAGCACAGCGTCTGGCTCGTCCTGAAAAGCCAGGATCATGAATGCACCGGGCAACCCCGCGTAGGCCCCCGTGCCGGACGGGACGATCTGGATCGTGACATTGGGCAGTTCCGCCAGGTCGATGAGGTGCTGGATCTGTGCCCTCATCACCTCCGAGTTTCCGATCGGACGGCGGATGGCTCCTTCGTCGAAGATCGCGAACACGTGCGGCGGGTTCTCTCGATCAAGGATCTCCTGGCGCTTCATCCGAGCTGCAACCAGCTGGTCCACTGCGTTGGACGCCTTCCCCAGTTTGAGCACCTCGCGTGCGTACTCGGGTGTCTGGAACAGCCCGGTGATGACCATGGTCTCGAAGATGTGCAGCACCTCGGCCTCGGCTTCCCGCGAGATGAAGTCCGGAAAGCCCGGTGGCAGGACGGCGAGGCGTCCGAAGTCCTGGATCCACTCCCAGATGCGGTGGAACGTCCCGTCCGTCTTGAAGAAGACGTCACAGTCCTTGGCGAAGTCTTCGGACGGAGGGCTCCCGCCGGACTCGATCTGGCCGATTCGCTGAGGCGTGTAGCCCAGCCTCTCGGCGAACTGCGGTCGCGACAAGTTGGACAATTCCCGCTTAGCGCGCAACTCCGCGCCGAAGTATTCAGCGGGCGAGGATGGGGTACCGGGGTCGCGGGGGCGGCGAGGCACGGGTTACCTCCGAAGATTCGAAAATAAGATCATTTTTCTGAGGGGGTGCGGGCTTTCCTGCGTGTTCTTTCCCGCACTTCCTGAAGATAGCGCGATTACGGGAAGCTGGGTAGCGGTAACGGAGAGAAATCGACCGCGAAAGCTCACACTCATCATGGACACGCCCGTCAACCCTGCTGACCAGGCGTTGGATCAGCTCCGCCAAGACTTCCAAGGACATCGGATCTGGCGCGCGACGCGCCACGACGGAAAGCTCGGCGACTGGGTCGCCACTTTGCATGACCCAAGGGTCGGTGTAGAACCGACCGTTGTACGCAACAACGCAGAAGAGCTACGTAAGGCGCTGACCGTCGAACTCAATCGCGCGACCAATCGCACTACGGGTCAGCGTAGTAGGTGGGATCGATGGTAAAGCGATGGAACGAATCCCAAAGTCGCTCTGCGTCGAACCCCACTTCCTCTGTAACGACTCACCTCGAACGGCTCTCGACGGAAGTCGCACGAGAGGGCTGGCAGACCGTCCCCCGGTATGACGGGCCGCACCCGCTTCTCCGGGTATTCGATGCCGCTGTGCCCCATTTCGGCGAAAGTATCGGCCTCGTCCGAGAATCGGCGTCCCGCACGTGGTGGTACCAGTCGAGCACGGGCGAGAACCTCGCCCCGTTCGACCGGCCGGGCCTCGCCGCCGCGAGGATCACCCGCATCCTCACCCCGTTCGTCACGGCCGTCCTCGCCGCTCGCACCCACCAGGAGTCGGCGATCGACGCGACATGCCCGGACATTCCAAGCGCCCCGGACCCGGCTCACGCGGTCACCATCGCCAAGCTGCAAGAACGCTTCTCGGGGGTCATCTGCTGGTGGGGCATCTCGACCAAGGAGTGGTGGGCGCTCATCCCCGGCGGGACGCAATGGAAGATCGTCAACGCGCCCGACCCCGACGACCTCATCCAGGCCGTCCTCAAGGCCCACCCGACGAGATAGCCCACGAGAGCGCGGGTTGTGCGGTCCCCGGCCGTCGTCTGACCGGCCGGGACGACCCCGGCCGGGCGTCCCCCAGGGCGTCCCAATCCTGAGCCGATCGATATGATCATCTGCTCTAGGGGGCGTTCGAGGAGGACTCGTGCCTGAGCGGATGGACCTGCTGCCCACGGATCCGGACTCGGTCGGCCCGTACCGTCTCGAGCATCGGCTGGGCATCGGCGGGCAGGGGACGGTCTACGTCGGCGCCACGAGCACCGGCGAGCCCGTGGCGGTCAAGCTGCTCCACCCGCACCTTGTCAGCAACGAGCAGGCGCGGACGCGGTTCGTCCGCGAGATGCAGATCGCCAAGCGGGTGGCGCCGTACTGCACCGCGGAGGTGCTCGACAGCGGCATCGAGGGCGGCCACGCCTACATCGTCAGCGAACTCGTGGACGGTCCCTCGCTGCAGGAGTCGGTGCGTGAGACCGGACCGCGCGGCGGGGCGGCGCTGGAACGGCTGGCGATCAACACCGTGACGGCGCTGGCCGCGATCCACCGGGCCAACGTGGTCCACCGCGACTTCAAGCCGGGCAACGTCGTGCTCGGCCCGGACGGCCCGGTCGTCATCGACTTCGGCGTCGCCCGCGCCCTGGACCTCAACCAATCGATCATCACCAGCCAGGCCGTCGGCACCCCCGGCTACATGGCGCCCGAGCAGATCATGGAGGACGAGACCGGCCCCGAGGCCGACATGTTCGCCTGGGGCGCGACCATGGTCTTCGCCGCCACCGGCAAGCGGGCCTTCCGCGGTAACTCGCTCCCGGCGGTGATGCAAGCGATCCTGCATGACGAACCGGTGCTGGACGGATTGCAGGGGCCGCTCGGCACGATCGTTCGCGAGTGTCTGGCCAAGGACCCGTCCCGGCGCCCCACCGCCGCCGACGTCGGCGACCGCCTGCGCGATCTCCCGCCCCCCGCGTGGGAGACCGAAGGCTCCGCGCTCCCCGAGCCAGACGAGCCGGATGAGCCAGACGAGCCGGCGGACGCGGACTTGCGACCGGCCTCCACTCCGGCCTCCGTTCAGGACACCGCTCCGGTCGTGCTCCGGAGACGGAGCGGCCGCCGACGCTCGCTCCTGATCGGCGCCGCCATCGTTGCGTTCACCGCGGCCCTCGCGGGCGCCTACACCCTGTTCCCGTCCGACGGGGAGGGCAGGGCGTCCGGGACGCCGGTGGCCGCGACGTCCTCCGGCGCCCCCACCGGTACCGAACCTCCGGCGAGCCCGAGCGAGTCCGCGAGCGGCGAGCGCGGCCCGGCCCCCGCCACCTCGAAGGCACCGCCCGAGCCGTCAGGCCGGGCACCGGCCGGCTCGGGCGGTCGCGCGCCCCGGTCGTCCGAGCCGTCAGGCGGCGGTGGAGGAGAAGAGAAAGAGGCGCCCTCCGGCCCGAGGACGCTGGGCGCCGTCTCGCCGAGCGACGCGACCGGCTACTGCGAATCTCGCGGATACTCCGGCGCGGCACGCCAGTACGACGGCAATTACTCGTGCTACGGCGCACCCGGCAGGGCATTGGTCACCACGACCGAGATCTGCCGCTGGATGTACCCGAACCATGCGAACGTCAAGGCCGACGGCAACACCTGCGTGTCCTACTGAGCCCGGATACCCGCACCCGTCCGGGCGTCTGCGCGTTGCCTGGAGTTCACCGAAGGTGCTTACAGTGACCCTCCCATCCTGATCCGGTGTTAGAGGGGCCATGACGCAACCGCTGGTCAGCGTGATCGTCCCCGTGTACAACTGCCGGGGCACGGTGGGGCGGGCGCTGGAGTCGGTCTTCGCGCAGACGCTGGCCGCCGAGAAGGTCGAGGTCATCGTCGTCGATGACGGCTCTACCGATGGCACGGCCGAGTTGCTGGACGAGCTGGCCCGTACCCGCGACCGGCTGGCCGTCGTCCACCAGCCCAACTCGGGCGGGCCGGGCGCGCCGCGCAATCGGGGGCTGGAGCGGGCGGCCGGGGAGTTCGTGTTCTTCCTCGACGCCGACGACCGGCTGCACCCCGAGGCGCTGGAGCGGATGACGGCGATGGCCGAACGCAACGGCACCGACATCGTCCTCGGCAGGCAGGTCGGGACCGGGGGCCGCAAGGTGCCGGGGGTCTTCGGCCGCACCGTCGAGCGCACCCATGTGCTCGACCCGGACTGCGACCTGTTCCCGCGGATGTCGATGGCGGCGCTCCAGCTGTTCCGCCGGTCCCTGATCGATCGCGCTGGGCTGCGGTTCACCGAGGGACTGCTCTCTCACGAGGACCAGCTGTTCACCGCCGGCGCCTACCTGGAGGCGAACGGCGTCTCCGTCCTCGCCGACCACGACTGCTACTACTGGGCCGCCAGGGAGGACGGGACGAGCAGCACCCAGGTCGGCGGCGCGGCGACCGCCGACGTGCACGCGATCGCCGGACGCGCGATGGCGCTGGTCGCCGAGTACACCGAACCCGGCGAGATCCGGGACCGGCTGCACTACCGGTACCTGTTGCTGGAGGTCTTCGTTCTACTTGAGCAGCGCTACCTGAGTTCGTCCGGTGAAGAGCGCGAGAGCACTCTCAAGGGGTGCCGCGAACTGCTGGAAACGTGGCTCACCCCAACGCTGCTGAAGCGTTACGGCCCCCGGCACCGGATCCTCGCCCATTGCCTGGGGCACCACCTCGACGAGGAACTGGCGGAGGTCATGCGATTCCACCAGTCCGGGCAACGCGTCGGCGTCCACCTGGAGGACGGGCGCGCCTACCTCACGTACCCCTTCTTCCGGGATTCCGCCGCGGCCATCCCCGACGCGTGCTTCGAAACCGGTGCGCCACCGGTGCTCCGGCACGACCTGACCGGGGTGGTGTGGGAGAACGATGCCCTGGTGGTCAGCGGAAAGGTCCTCTTCCGCGACGTGGACGGTGGAACTCCCCGCCTCGATCTGGTGCTGGAGGACGGTGCCGGCACCGGTCATCGGGTGAGCTTGAGCTGCGAGACCGCGCCCGCGGTGCGGACCGGCGATGGACTCGCCACCACCTACAGGACGACGTTCCGCCCGGCGCGGGCCTCCCTGCCGGACGGCCGCTGGACGGTGCGCGTGGAGGCGGCCCTCGAAGGGCATGTCCTCAGCGTTCCCCTGACGAAACCGCGGGGCATGGCCGTCCCGCACGCCGCCCTCGTCGAGACCGGGGAGCGACGGCGTCTCGTCCGGCCGTTGCCGCCCGCGCCGCGGGAACGCGGGCGGCTCGCCCTTGAGGTGGGCGGCGGCCTCAGCCCGGCCGACCTGCGCAACGTCGAGATCGGTTTCGGGCCGGGCGGGCGGCTATGGCTGCGGGGGGAGCCGCCACCCGTCCTGCCGCCCGGCCCGCCGCCGGGCTTGAGCGTCCTGCTCCGGCATCACGAGGACGACGGCACCGTCCTCCGGGCGCCGCTGGCGACCGACCCGGACCGGTGGACGCACCACCGCGCCGACGTCCCGCTCGCCGGTGCCCGGCCCGGGCGCTGGCGGGCGTCGTTCGAGATCGACGGGGTGGGCGACCCGGTCCGGATCCGCGTCCCGGACGGCGACGGCGTCCTCGGGCCGGTGACCGCGTCCGTCCTGCCGCCGCGCCGCGTCCACGTCCGGCTCGACCGTGACCCGCTGACCGTGCACGTCAGGGCTCCGCTGGCGGCACGGCTGCGGCGCCTGCGTCACCGGGGCGAGACGGAGTAGACCATCCGTTTCCCTGGGTGTTCGCCGACGGTCCAGAGGTCGCCGAGCCCCGGGCTGGACGGGTCGGTGCCCGTCTGCCAGTGCGCCAGGTCCTCCGGGCCGATGCTGAGCTGCTGCTCGCCGTCGACCTGGAGCGTCGTCGTGGACGACGTCGCCGGCGCGGTCGTGTAGAGCGTCCCGGCGGTCGATGTGCCCCGGCTGCGGCTCAGGTACCAGCGGCCGTTGAACCGCGTCGCGCCCTGGACGTTGCTGACCGGCAGCTTGTGGGCGGTGTCGGCGTTCCACCGGTACGCGGTGTTGGTGATCAGCTCGCTGTTGCCGTCGAAGGCGCCGGCGATGGGCCATGCGGCGACGCGCCCGTTGACGGCCTCGCCTCCGGCGCAGTACTCGCCCGCCACCACGTGGTCGGTGCCGCTGCGGTCGAGGGAGACGTGCGAGAACTGCGGGGACCCGTCCGAGGCGGTGCACTTGGTGCCGGTCGAGGCCGTCCGCGTCCAGGAGCCGACCTGCGGCATCACGTAGCGGTAGCCGTAGCCGTAGTACATGTCGCCGTGGAGGCCGACCTTGTCGGCGCCGCTGGTGGTGCCGTTCTCGGACGCGCCGAGGTCGTAGATGCGGCGCATGTCGAACATGCGGAAGCCGCGCGCGGTGTCGGCGACGAACAGGTGGTTGCCGTACCAGAGGATCCCGCCCGCGTGCAGGGACGTGTTGTAGCTGCCGTTGGACGGATCCATCGACACCCGGACGGTGTCGTAGTCGCCGTTGGCTCGCGGATACACCAGCAGGACGTGCCGGTAGGCGCCGGTGTCGGGATTCATGAAGCTGATGCGGACGCCCTTGACCATGCCGTCTTCGAGGTCGTTGTGGTCGTACCAGCTGACCAGGACGGGCTGGTAGCCGTCACCCCACTGCTTGTCGGCCTGCATGTCGGCGACCGTGGTCACGCCCTGCGGATACCACTGGGTGGTGGCGTTGTCGCCGTCGTTGAAGCAGACGCTCCGCCTGATCGCGACGGAGCTTCCGGACTGCAGGGCGTTCGGCTCGCACGCCTCACCGGTGCCGGCGGGGTCGTCGTCGTCCTGCCGGTTGAGGTCGTTCATGATGTTGGTGACGGTGCCCTTCACCAGCGGAAGGGCGTCGGCGCGGTCCCGCAGTTCCGTCCCGTAGGCGTTCGGGCGGAGCTGGAAGTTCGACAGGGACAGCTCGTCCGCTGCGGCCGGGGCCTGCATCACGGCGGCCAGCGGAAGGGCGAGGGACAGGACGGTCAGGGAAGCCAGACTTCGACGGCGGCGCATGCGCACTCCTCACGGCCGGGCCCTGCCTTGAACAGCTGGGGGAGCGGCTGGAGGCACCGGCCAAGATCGCGTTACTGTCGGCCCGTCCAACGTGACATGAATGCGTCATTCCCGCTATGTCGGACATTCACAAGTGATCAGCTTCACATTTTCAGTACTGAGACTGCAAATGTCGTGGAATATGCGGTCAAGGCCGACATAACTCCCAAAAGATGTCGAAACGCCGGGCTGCAATGCCCGGTGCGCGACGTCGCGAGCTCTGCGCGATGCGCCGGTGAGGACGTGGCCCGGCGGCGTAGATTTGCGGGATGAACGTGGTCATTGCCGTCACCGCGACGCTGCTGGTGACGTGGATTCCGGCGCTGGTGTGGTGGCGGCGGCAGGGCCGCGGCGGTGACCTCGGCGGGCCCGCGCGGCGCGCGACGTTCGAGACGCTGCACACCGCGTCCCGGGCTGCGCCCGCGTTCCGGGCCGGGCTGACCGAGCAGGGCGCGCAGAAGGCCGCGCGGCAGCTCCGTGCGCTGCTGGACTGCGCCGCCCTGGCGATCACCGACGGGGAGCGGCTGCTGGCCTGGGACGGGGAGCACGACCACCACGCCGACGAGGGCCCCAAGCACGCCGAGGTCACGCTGGGCAGCGGGCGCACCCAGGTGCACGACGTGGCCTGCGACCGGCTGGACTGCCCGATCCGGCGGGTCGTGGTGGTGCCGCTCGCCACCGACGACCGCGTGGTCGGGACGCTCGCCGCCTACGGGGAGGACATCCCCGCCGGGCTCATCCGCGCCGCCGAGGAGGTGGCCCAGTGGGTGGACGCGCAGCTCGAACTGGCCGAACTCGACCATTCGCGGACCCTGCTGATGGAGGCGGAGATGCGGGCGCTGCGGGCGCAGATCTCGCCGCACTTCATCTACAACTCGCTGACCACCATCGCCTCGTTCGTCCGTTCCGACCCCGAACGGGCCAGGGAGCTGCTGCTGGAGTTCGCCGGGTTCACCCGCTACTCGTTCCGGCGGCACGGCGACTTCACCACGCTGGCCGAGGAGCTTCGCTCCATCGACCGGTATCTGCTGCTCCAGCGGGCCCGGTTCGGGGAGCAGTTGCGGGTGACCCTGCGGATCGCGCCCGAGGTGCTGCCGGTCGCCGTGCCGTTCCTGTGCCTGCAGCCGCTCGTGGAGAACGCCGTCCGGCACGGCCTGCAGGACAGGTCGGAGCCCGGCGTCATCACGATCGTCGCCGAGGACGCCGGGTCCGACTGCGTGATCAGCGTGGAGGACGACGGGATCGGCATGGACCCGGACGACGTCCGGCGGCTGCTCGCCGGCGAGGTGCGCCCGCTGACCGACGACGGCGACGCGGCCGGGATCGGGCTCGCCAACGTCGACGACCGGCTGCGGCAGGTGTACGGCGACGAATACGGGCTCGCCGTGGAGACCGGACCGGGCGCCGGCACGAAAGTGACCGTGCGCGTCCCGAAGTACAAGCCCGGCGTGACGGCGTCCTGAGGCAGGGTGTCCGTGCGCGTGCCCGAGTACGGGCCCGGCGTGACCGCGTCCTGAGCTCTTGACTCTCGGGCGTGCATTGACTGGAATGTCCGTGCTACGTGGGAAGGACGGTGTCGTGGGCCTACGTGTCCTGGCCGTGGACGACGAGGCGCCCGCGCTGGACGACCTCGTCCACCTGCTGAGCGCCCACCCGCGGATCGGGGAGATCCACACCGCCCGGGACGGCGCCGCCGCGCTGCGCAAACTCGACCGGGCCCTCGCGGACGGGCGGCCCATCGCCGCGGTCTTCCTCGACATCCGGATGCCCGGCCTGGACGGCACCGTCCTCGGCCGGGTGCTGGCCCAGTTCGCCCGCGCGCCGAAGATCGTCTTCGTCACCGCCTACGAGGGCCACGCCGTCGACGCGTTCGAGATCAAGGCGACGGACTACATCCTCAAGCCCGTCCGCCCCGAGCGGCTGAACGAGGCCATCAGGCGCGTGACCGAGGCCACCGGCGAGGACGACGACGAGCCCGCGGACCCGGCCGAGCCCGAGCCGATGCCCGTCGAACTGGGCGGGGTCACCCGGTTCGTCACCCCCGCCGAGGTGCTGTACGTCGAGGCGCAGGGCGACTACGCGCGGCTGCACACCTCCGCAGGAAGCCACCTGGTGCGCATCCCGCTGGCCGCGCTGAGCGAACGCTGGACGGGCGCCGGGTTCGTCCGGGTGCACCGCAGCCACCTGGTCGCGCTGTCGGCGATCAAGGAGCTGCGGCTGGACTCGGGGCGCTGCACCGTCCTGGTCGGCGACACGGAGCTGCCGGTGAGCCGCAGGCACGTGCGTGAGCTGCGCGACCTGCTCGTGCGCAGGGCGAGGCGGTCCCCCTGAGCCCCGGCGAGCCCGCCGCCGGCGAGCCGCCTCCCACCGGGCCGGGCCCCGGCGGGCCGACCCCCGGCGAGCCCGGCCCGGGCGAGCGGCCGCCCGGAATCGCACCCGGCCGGGTCCTGGTGACCGGGCCGCGGACCCGGGCCGTCCGCCGGCCCCGCTACCCCGTCACCCGGGAGATCGACGAGCAGACCGGGCTCGGCGAGGCGTACATGCGCTCGCTGCTGCGCACCCAGCTCCGGCTCGCACTCGGGCTCTGCCTGGTGCTGGCCGCCGTGGTGATCGGGCTGCCGCTGCTGTTCGTCCTGGCCCCCGAAGTGCGCGAGCAGGAACTGCTCGGCCTGCCGCTGCCGTGGGTGGTGCTCGGCGGCCTGATCTACCCCTGGTTCGTCGGCTGCGGCTGGTGGTACGTCCGGCAGGCCGAACGCAACGAAGACGACTTCGCCGACCTGGTCGACCGAACCCCGGCCTTCAACGACCCACCCACACCAGGTGACATGCCCACACCAGGTGACGTGCTGGCCACCGGTGATGTGCCCGTGCCCGGTGACGTGCCGGTGCCCGGTGACATGCCCGCCTCCGGCGACGCGCCCGCCTCCGGTGACGTGCCGGTGCCCGGTGACGCGCCCGTTGCCGGTGACATGCCCGCCTCCGGTGACGCGTCTGCCGGGCGGCCATGAACGCCGCCTATGGGCTCGCCGGGGTCCTGCTGGTCGTCGTCGCCACCATCCTCATCGGCGTGCTCGGGCGCATCTCCCGCACCACCTCCGACTTCTACGTGGCGTCCCGCACGGTCACGCCGCTGCGCAACGCGTCCGCGATCGGCGGCGAGTACCTGTCGGCCGCGTCGTTCCTCGGCATCGCCGGGCTCATCCTCGCCTACGGCGCCGACATGCTGTGGCTCCCCGTCGGCTGGACGGGCGGCTACCTCGTCCTGCTCGTCCTGGTGTCGGCGCCGCTGCGCCGCTCCGGCGCGTACACGC
This sequence comes from Spirillospora sp. NPDC048819, assembly GCF_040650055.1. NCBI lineage: Bacteria > Bacillati > Actinomycetota > Actinomycetes > Streptosporangiales > Thermomonosporaceae > Spirillospora > Spirillospora sp. NPDC048819. The sequence goes on from NZ_JBEZGN010000018.1 coordinate 113,601, forward strand.
TGCCCGACTTCGCCGAGGCGCGGCTGGAGTCCATGTCGGTGCGCCGCGTCGCCAGCATCCTCGTCGTGCTGATCAGCTGGCTGTACCTGCTGCCCCAGTTCCAGAGCGCCGGGCTGGTGCTGCGGACGGTGACGGGCTGGCCGGTGTGGACGGGCGGCGTCCTCGTCGCCGTCGTCGTCGCCGTCAACGTGCTCGTCGGCGGCATGCGCAGCGTCACGCTCGTCCAGGCGTTCCAGTACTGGATGAAGCTCACCGCGCTCGCCGTCCCGCTGATCTTCCTGCTGCTGGCCTGGCGGTACGACGGCGCGCCCGGCCTGTCGGGGGACACGCCGCCGCGGTTCGCCGACCGCACCACCGTCTCCGTCGGCCTCGCCGTCACCGTCGACGTCGCCACGCCCGTCCAGGTCGTCGTGGACGGGCGGGTGGACGGGCAGCCCTACAAGGCGGCCCCGGTCACCCTGACCCTGGGGTCGCATCACATCGCGCAGAACACGTCCGTCACCTTCCCCGCCGGCGCCGACGTGCCGCACGTGACCGGCAGGCCCGTCACCACCGACCACGAGTGGGCGATGCCGCTGGACGGCCGTCCCCACTCCCTCTACGCCACGTACTCGCTGATCCTCGCCACGTTCCTCGGGACGATGGGGCTCCCGCACGTCCTCGTGCGCTTCTACACCAACCCCGACGGGCGGGCCGCGCGCCGCACGACCGTGATGGTGCTGTCCCTGCTCGGCGCCTTCTACCTGCTCCCCGCCGTGTACGGGGCGCTCGGGCGCCTCTACACCCCCGAACTGCTGATGACGGGACGCGCCGACGCCGTCGTCCTCACCCTCCCCGGGCGGCTCATCGGCGGCGCGGGCGGCGACCTCCTCGGCGCGCTGGTGACCGGCGGCGCGGTCGCGGCGTTCCTGTCGACCTCGTCCGGGATCACCGTGTCCGTCGCCGGGGTGATCGCGCAGGACATCCTGCGCGGCGGGGTGCGGTCGTTCCGCGCCGGCACGCTGCTCGCCCTCGTCGTCCCCCTCACGCTGGCGATCACGGCCCGGTCGCTCCCCGTCGCCGACGTCGTCGGGCTGGCGTTCGCCGTCGCCGCGTCCACGTTCTGCCCGCTGCTGGTCCTCGGTGTCTGGTGGCGGAGGCTGACCGTGCCGGGCGCGCTCGCCGGCCTCGCCACCGGCGGCGTCCTCGCGGGCACCGCGGTGATCGTGACGATCGCGGCCGGGCCGCCGGGCGGGCTCATCGGCGCGCTGCTCGCCGAACCCGCCGCCTGGACGGTCCCCGTCGCGTTCGCGACCATGATCGTCGTGTCGTGGTGCACACCGGGGCGGGTGCCGCCCGGCGTCGCGCGCATGATGGTGCGCCTGCACACTCCGGAGTCGCTCGCCGTCGACCGCGGAACGTGGCGACCGAAACGGGTGTGACCGTTCATCGCGTCAAACGAACCGTTCACCGACGGGGCTCGCAGACCGGCGACGATGAACGGCAGCTGACCGCAGCCCCGCGCCCGCCCCCTCGATCGTCCCCGGCCCCCGTCCATACCGTGGCGCGTGACCGGCGTCACAAAAGAGGAGGGCGGTCGTGTCCGTCGATAAGAACGCCTCCGGCACCGTATATGAACGGTTCCAGAGCACCACGGAGTTCCAGGATCTCCGGCGAAGAGTCCGCAGCTTCGCCTTTCCGATGACCGCGGCGTTCCTCGCTTGGTATCTGCTCTACGTCGTGCTGTCGGGGTGGGCGCGCGGCTTCATGGGCAAGGAACTCGGCCCGTTCAACGTCGCCCTGTATTTCGGGCTCCTGCAGTTCGTGTCGACGTTCGGCATCGCGTGGCTGTACTCGCGGCGCGCCGAACGCCGTCTGGACCCGCTGGCCAAGCAGATCCGCGAGGCCATCGAAGCGGAGGAAGCCAAGGCCGAGGAGGACGTTCGATGAGCCATGAGACCCTCTCGATCATCCTCTTCGTGACCTTCGTGGCGGCGACGCTCGCGATCACCGTCTGGGCGAGCCGCAACACCAAGGACGCCACCGACTTCTACGCCGGCGGACGTGCGTTCTCCGGCGCGCAGAACGGCCTCGCGATCGGCGGCGACTACATGTCCGCCGCGTCGTTCCTCGGCATCGCCGGGCTGATCGCGCTGTACGGCTATGACGGGTTCCTGTATTCGATCGGGTTCCTCGTCGCGTGGCTCGTGGCGCTGCTGCTGATCGCGGAACTCATGCGGAACTCGGGCCGGTTCACGATGGCGGACGTGCTGGCGTTCCGGATGAGCCCGCGTCCCGTCCGCACCGCCGCCGGCGTCTCCACCATCGTCGTGTCGATCTTCTACCTGCTGGCGCAGATGGTCGGCGCGGGCGCCCTGGTCTCGCTGCTGTTCGGCTTCGACAGCGAGTTCGCCAAGGGCGCCACGATCGCGATGGTCGGCGTCCTGATGATCGTGTACGTCGTGTTCGGCGGCATGAAGGGCACCACCTGGGTCCAGATCGTCAAGGCGTGCCTGCTGATGACCGGCGCGGCCCTCATCGTGGTGCTGGTCCTCGCCGAGTCCGGCTTCAACCTGTCGAGCCTGCTGAACGACGCGGCCCAGCAGAGCGGCAAGGGCGACGCCTTCCTGGAGCCCGGCCTGCGGTACGGCACCGAGGAGCAGGGCCTGTCCGGCAAGCTCGACCTGATCAGCCTCGGCCTCGCGCTTGTCCTCGGCACCGCCGGGCTGCCGCACATCCTGATCCGCTTCTACACCGTCCCGACGGCCCGCGACGCCCGCAAGTCCGTCATGTGGGGCATCGGGATCATCGGCGTCTTCTACCTGTTCAGCCTGGTCCTCGGCTTCGGTGCCGCCGCCCTGGTGGGCAGTGAGGAGATCGCCGCGGAGAACGCGGCCGGCAACACCGCCGCGCCGCAGCTCGCCGAACGCGTCGGCGAACTCGTGTTCGGCTCCGCGGGCGGCACGATCCTGCTGGCGGTGATCGCGGCGGTCGCGTTCGCGACGATCCTGGCGGTCGTGTCCGGCCTCACCCTGGCGTCGTCCTCGTCCTTCTCCCACGACTTGTACGCCCACGTGTTCCGCAGGGGCAAGGCCACCGAGCGGGACGAGGTCCGCGTCGCGCGCATCTCCGCGTTCGTCATCGGCGCCGTCGCGATCGTCCTCGGCATCTACGCCCAGCGCCTCAACGTGGCGTTCCTCGTCGCCCTGGCGTTCGCCGTCGCCGCGTCCGGGAACCTGCCCGCGATCATCTACAGCCTGTTCTGGAAGCGGTTCAACACCGCGGGCGCCGTCTCCGCCATCTACGGCGGCCTCGGCTCGGCGATCTTCCTGGTCGCCTTCTCCCCGGTCGTCTCCGGCTCCGAGAAGGCCCTGTTCACCGACTCCGACTGGAGCTGGTTCCCGCTGAGCAACCCGGGGATCATCTCCATCCCGTTCGGCTTCCTGTGCGGGTTCGTCGGGGCCTTCCTCAGCAAGGAGTACAACGCGGAGAAGTACGCCGAGATCGAAGTCCGCTCCCTCACGGGCGCGGGCGCCGAGGTGGCGAGCAAGCACTGAGAGACCCGGCCGCGCGGGCGACCGTCGCCCGGTCCCGCGCGGCCCGCGGCCCCGCCCCCCGCCCCGGGGCGGGGCCGCCCCCTTTCGGGCCGCCGGGTCACGTGCATTGGTCCGTTACCGGCTGCCCGTTCCGTCCTTTTCAGTCGTCCTTTTCGCAGAACGTCTTTTTCGGGCCGGGGATGACGGCCGTCGCGTTGGGCGAAAACAAGGACATTTCCGGACGGATTACCAAATAGCACCCTCGGGTCCTTGGAATCTCAGCAATCCGTACCTGCTCGATGAGGCGTTGTGTCAGCCTAGATACGAGCTGTACACGTATGAGTACGCATTACTCAGAATCGTGATCTCGCTGAAGACGCCCCGAGGACGCCGATGCCTGACTTCTTCGAACCTGCCGCCGGGACCGCGCACCAGGACGCCCGACGAGCCGGCAGGTCCCTGACCCGTGGTAAACGCCGGCGGAGCAGTGGGCGACAGAGCGGCATGCGTGCCTTTCACCTGTCCATTTCCGTCGTTCCCGCTGCCATTGTGGGGGTCCTCGGGCTCGCCGCCGTGGCGGTTCTGTACGACGGCGACGCCCTGAGCCGCCAGACGCGCCTGGCGCTGGTCATGGCGGCCGCGGGGGTCGTGATCGTCTTGGCGGCCGCCGCCGTGGCGGCGGAGGCGGCGACCCGCCGGGTCCATCAGCAGCACGCCCAATCGACCGTCCACATGCAGCGGCGGCTCGGCGAGCTGGGGTTCTTGATCGCCCGCGGCCGGCGGGACCTGCAGAGGCTGGCCGACGGGCTCGGCGCCGGCGAGAAGCCCGCACCGTGCCGTGAAGATCTTCCCGTCCCCGACAACGGCGACGCCGTCGTCCTCCTGACGTACGAACTGCAGAGGGCGCAGAGTGCGGCCTGGAACACCATGCTCGCCGTCGCGAGCCGCGAACCCGCCGGCGACGTCGGCCGGCGTGTCGGCGTCTACGTCAACCTCGCCCGGCGGATGCAGTCACTGTCCCATCGGGCCATCCAGGGACTCGACGACCTGGAGAACCAGGTCGAGGATCCGGACCTCCTCAAAGGCCTGTTCAAGGTAGACCACCTCAACACCCGACTGCGCCGCCAGGCCGAGAGCCTCGCCGTGCTCGGCGGCACCCCGTCACGCCGCAAATGGACCAAGCCGGTGACCGTGTACGAGGTGCTGCGCTCGGCCATCGCCGAGGTGGAGTACTACAACCGGGTCAAGGTGGTGCCGCCCATCGACGGGAACCTGCACGGCGGTGCGGTCGCGGACATCGTCCATCTGCTGGCCGAGCTCATCGAGAACGCGACCAAGTTCTCCCCGCCGCAGACGCAGGTGCTCATCCGCGTCGAGACCGTCAGCGCGGGTCTGGCCATCGAGGTCGAGGACCGCGGCCTCGGCATTCCGCGGGGAGACCAGCGGCGGCTGAACTCCCTGCTCGCCGACCCCGATCGGGCCGACACCGAGGAACTGCTGAAGGACGGGCGCATCGGACTCCTGGTGGTCTCCGCGCTCGCCCGCCGCCACAAGACCCGCGTCCAGCTCCAGGGCAATGTCTACGGCGGCACGCAGGCCATCGTCGTCATCCCCAAGGAACTGGACGGGAGCGAAACGGAGGAGGCCGAGGTACGGCCCCAGGCGGCAGCGGTGCGCCCCCGGCCCACGCAGCCGCTGGCCGCGAGCACATCGGCGCCCACCGCGGACGAGGCCGCCGACCGCCCGCCCGCACCCGCACCCGCGCCGGCGCCTGCGTCCACGTCCGCCGTGCCTGCGCCCGCGTCCGTGCCTGCGCCCGCGACTGCGCAGCCGTCCGGCTCGTCGGCCGGCGTGCCGGCCCCCGGCACCGAACCGGCCCCCGGCATCGAGCCGACGTTTCAGGCGGTCGCCGGTGAACGGCCGCCGTTGCCGCAACGCCAGGCCCAGACCCATCTGGCGCCCGAACTGGCCACCGCCCCCGCCCTCCCCGAGGACGAGCAGGAGATCGAACACAATCCCGGATTGATGGCGGCATTTCAGAAGGGCCTGCGCAGCGCTCAGGAGAATGACGGCGCTGCGGCCGGTTCCGACGGTGCGAACTGACGAGCGTCATGAATGATAAGGAGCGTCCATTGAGTGCTGTCTCCCCAAACCAGGCTCAGGACCTTGCTTGGCTGTTGCGGGGGCTGGGCGAGGAGGTTCCGCACATACGCGGCAGCGTGCTGCTGACCTCCGACGGCATGCTGAAGGCGGCGGACGGTTTCGACCGCACCAGTGCGGAACAGTTCGCCGCGCTCGCATCGGGTCTCTTCTCCATCGCACGCAGCGCCGGAACGAAATTCGACGGCGCCAACGAGGTGCGGCAGGTGGTGGCGGAGCTCAAGTCCAGCCAGCTGTTCATCTCCTGGGCCGGTTTCAATTCCGTGCTGGCGGTGCTGGCGGCGGCGGAGGCCGACCCGGCCATCGTCGGTTTGGAGATGGCCCGGCTGATCAAGTCCGTGCAGCCCTTCCTGCACACCGCGGCACGGTCGACGGCCACGACGATCAATGGAAATCCATCGACATGACGGCCGGTGACGACGATTTCTGGCTCGACGAAGACGCCGGGCCGCTGATACGCCCGTACACGGTGACCGCCGGCCGCACCCGTCCGACCGTCGACCTGGACCTGCTGTCCCTGGTGGTGGCGACCGACCGGCTTCCGCCGGCCATGGATCCGGAGCATGCCAAGGCGCTCGCGCTGTGCCGCGCACCGACTTCGGTCGCCGAGGTCGCGGCGCATCTGCGCCTTCCCGTGATGGTCACCAAGATCGTTCTCTCCGATCTGGTCGACCGCCGGGCGATGACCACACACGCGGCGCATTCCGCGACAGATCCAACCGACCGAGCTCTTTTGGAGAAACTGCTCGATGGCCTACAGCGAGCCTGAGCCGCCCCCCACCCAGGTCAAGATCCTCATAGCGGGTGGATTCGGCGTCGGAAAGACGACGTTCGTCGGCGCCGTGAGCGAGATCGAACCGCTGAGCACCGAGGAACTCATCACCGAGGCCAGTGCCGGCATCGACCACCTCGGAGGAGTGGAGGAGAAGGCCACCACCACCGTTGCGCTGGACTTCGGCAGGATCACGATCGAGCAGCACGGGATCGTGCTCTACCTGTTCGGAACGCCCGGACAGCGGCGTTTCTGGTTCCTGTGGAACGAGTTGTCCGCCGGAGCGCTGGGCGCCATCGTCCTCGCCGACACCCGTCGCCTCGAAGACTGCTTCGAGGCCGTCGACTTCTTCGAGAGCCGGGGAACCCGGTTCCTCGTCGCAGTGAACGAGTTCGACGACGCGTTCCGCTACGTACCCGATGAAGTGCGAGGCGCCCTCGGACTCGGCCCGCAGGTGCCGATCGTCCTGTGCGACGCGCGGGACCGCTCCTCCGCCATTTCGGCGCTCAAAGCCCTGATCCTTCATCTTCTCGCAGCCGCCCCATCCGCCTCCGCCTGACGCGGACCGCACGAATTTCCATGCCCGCCACCGCACACACGTCCCCACCTGGAGGTCCCCGTGACGTATCAGTTCAGTGACCAGGCATACGAACTCCCCACCCGTCCTCTGATCCCGCCCGACCAGGAGGCATCCCAGCGTGCGGCGCGACTGCGAGAGCTCGGTCTGGGGCAGGCACGGGAAGGCGAATTCGATGAGTTCGCCCATGCGGTCGCCCTGGACGCGCAGCAACTCGCGGGGCTCCCCGCCACACCGGTGGCCTTCGTGAACCTCGTCGGCGACGATCAGTTCATCGGCGGCGTCTACGCGCCCCCGGCCGCCGCGGCCGTCGTGGAGGGGGTCCTCGGCGCGAGGATCCCCCTCAACGCCGGCTACTGCCCGCATGTCGTCGTCCGGCGCAAGGCGCTGATCCTCGACGACGTTCTCGACTACCCGCGTTTCGCCGGGAACCCGATCGTCGACAAGCTCATGGTCCGGAGCTACGCCGGAGCTCCGCTGACGGACCGCACGGGCACGGTTCTCGGCACGATCTGCGTCGTGGACAGCGAACCGCGCCCGTGGGGCAAGGCCGGACTGGACCTCATGAAGCGGAGGGCGGCCGAACTGGTCGACCGCATACACCGCCGCGAGGGCCTGCCCGGCCAGTAGCGCGGTACGTCGTCAGTCGCCGACGTCAGTCGCCGCTTCGGCCCAGCCCAGGTCATGCCGGAGCGGGAACGGGTCGCGAGGCCCGTGTCGGGCCGGCTGCGCCGCGCCGCCGCTGTCGAGCACTCCGGTGGCCAGCAAGCGGAACTCCGCGGCCACACCGGCGATGTCGTTCCGGAGGAACTCGATGGCGGACCGGACCCTGCCGGGGTCGGCACCCGTCTCAGCGGCCCATTCGAGGACCCGGCCGACCGCGAACAGGTACGCGACGGCGCGGCCGGCCAGGACCTGACGTGCCTGGTCCAGGCGCTGGTCGAGGAAGCTCAGGTCCGCCTGGAGCGCCGCGACGCCGGACGCCGTGAGCGGCCATTCGGCCAGGAATCCGCTGAGGGGCCGGCCGGCCCGCCGGGTCAGGCAGTGTGCCGCGAGTTGCTGACTGAGCATGTCGTTGTTGCCGTCGAAAATGGTGAAGACCCGTGAGTCCAGGAACGCCTGACCGGCGATGTTGGTGGGCGATCCGCAGCGGTACCCTTCACCGCCGGTCAGCTGCTGGTAATGCTGTGCCGCACTGACGATCCGCTCGGTGGCGACGGTTTTGAGGGCTTGGACCGCCGGAAAGGCGGGAGTCATGTCGTCCCTGAAGTCCAACTCCGTTTCCACGTAGTGGTTGAGCGCCTCGCAGATGGTGAGGGAAGTGTCGATCGCGGCGAGCCTGTAGTTCACGAAGCCGATCTTGGATTGCGGCTTCCGCCCTATCTGACGGCCTTCGGTGTAGGTGTGCGCCTCGCGGCTGATACGGCGGAGGAATCCGGCTCCCGCCGCCGCAAGCAGCGTCCGCGACACCATGAACAAGTCCACTGAGGTAAGGCCCGATTCCTCGGCGTCGATCCGGCGGTGCCGGGGGACGACCACGTCGATGTCGTTGACTCCGTAGTCGAGCAGCTTCAAGCCGAGGGCCTCGTACAGTTCGACGGTGCGGAATCCCTCGCTACGGTTGACGACGAAATAGCCGTACTCGCGGCGGTGTGCGCTTTTTGCGACGACCAGCCACCAGTGCGCGGTGGAACTGAGAGCCTGCCAGTGCTTGCGACCGCGGATTCGGTAGCCCCCGTCGACCTCCTCGAACGTGGTCGCCATGGCGGACAGGGCCGAGCCGGCGCCCGGTTCGGTGGCGGCGAGCCCGGCCATCAGCGGATCGCTGCCGGCGAACAGCGGCAGCATCTCCTGTTTGACCTCTTCTCCGGCCCACTTCACGACGGGCAGGAGGGCCAGTCCCGTGTTGACGATCACATATACGCCGAGTGCCAGGTTCCACTCGGATGCGATCTCCACGATCCGGCACATCTCGGCATGGCTGTCGCGGCCTCCGTACTGTTTGGGCAGGGTCGGAAGACGCACCCCGGCCCTCACCAGGAGCGCCCAGCCGTCGGGGGGAAGGTACTGCTGTGGATAGATCGCGGAATCGAACTTGGACGCGACCGCGTCGATCCCGGCGAGGAACTCGTCCGTCGACAGAGAAGGTAGATCATTCGTCATGGTGTCCGCTCTCAGGGGTCGGCCTGTCAGTGCAGGGGGAAGCCGTCAGTTTCCGGCGGTGCAGCGCACGTTGATGTCCGATTCACTGGTAACAGCAGACCAACGAACCACTTTCCGAAACGTCCATTTTCAAGGGCATACATCATCGTCAATCGTCTGGTCACGATGCACAAGGAACATCTGGCTTACCGCAAGTTTGAACTAATACCGCATACCTTGCGTGGCCTGCACACACTCGCCGCTCAGTGAGGCTTTTTCTCCCCAGCCGAAAGCCACCCGATCATGGTGTGGACGCCCGGTGACCAGGGCATGCCGCGGCCGGATCGCGCTTCCTTCCGGACGGGGGAGCCACCCGGTACCCGGCCTGACGCCCCGGCCCCACCGGCCTACATGCGGACGGTGTTGTGGGTGAAGCGGTGGCGGTAGGTGGAGGCGGGCAGGCCGTAGTGGGCCTTGAACCGGCGGGCGAAATAGTTCTGGTCGGCCCAGCCGACGGCCTGGCCGATCTGAGTGATCGACTGGTCGGTGTGGAGGAGGAGTGAGGCCGCCTTCTCCACGCGGTGCTGGGCCAGGTAGGTCATGGGCGGGAGACCGGTCGCCGACTTGAAGAGGCGTACCAGGTAGCCGGGTGTCAGGTGGAGCTGGTCGGCCAGTTCCGTCAGCGTCCACCGGTGGGCCGGGCGCGCTTCCAGGAGACGCATCGCCTGGACGACGGCGGGGTGCGTCGGCCCGGTGGAGTCGTCGCCGCGGTGTTCGGCGACGGCGCGTGCCAGGTGGCTGAGGAACAGGGTGAGGCGGCCGATGATGTCGCCGCGGTGCCGGTCGATGGGGGCCTGGCCGAGGCGGTCGAGGCCGTCGAGGTGAACGACGGACGCCTTGAGCGCTTGTGCGTCGAGGCGGGTCACGAGCATTCCGCGGCGCTGCATGGAGTTGGGGCCCGTCCACAGGAGGTATCCGAGGAGGGGGTCCTCGCGGGTCCAGGCGAGTTCGCGCTGCAGTAGCTCGGTGCTGAAGCAGCAGTTGTAAACGTCGAGGCGTGTGCAGTCCTCGTAGCCGTGCCAGACGCCGGGGCGGAGCAGGATCACCTCTCCGACCTGGAGCCTGCGGCGTCCGTCCAGGGAGCGGTGGACGCCGCGGCCGCCGATGACGACGGCGATCTCCACGAAGCTGTGCGTGTGGACGGGGTGGTCCCCGTCGTGGATGTAGTGCCCGGCATAGGCGAGTGAACCGTCGGTGAAGTACAGCAGGCTCTTGGCCGTGCCGACCTGGGGCGGGTCCATGCCGGGCACACTAGCGCGGCCCCCGAGGTGAATTTTGTGCTAGCGGAGGTCCATTCTGGGCTATCGGGCCAGGTGGATGCGGGCGCACGATCCATCGCATGAACCAGCATCTTCACCTGGCCGGCGTCGTGCCCCGACGGCGGCGGCACACGGCGCGAAGACCGCGTCCGCTGGGACGGCCACCAGGATGGTTCGTGCTGCCGGCGCTGGCCCTCTACGTCTTCGTGGTGCTCGTGCCGAGCGTCCAGGGCGCCGGGCTGGCGTTCACCGACTGGGACGGGCTGAGCCCGGTGAAGCACTTCGTCGGCCTGGACAACTTCCGGGAGATGCTGAAGGACCCGGCGGCGCGCGGCGCGCTGAGGCAGACGCTGATCATCGCGGCGGCGGTCACGGTCGTGCAGAACGGGATCGGGCTGCTTCTGGCGCTGGGCGTTCACAGTCGGATCAGGAGCCGGTTCGTGCTGCGCGTCCTGCTGTTCGCGCCGGCGGTGATGACGCCGGTCGTCACCGCGGCGCTGTGGAAGTACATGCTGGCGCCCGAGGGGGCGCTGAACGGCCTTTTCGGTGCCGTCGGACTGGACGGGCTGCGGCAGAACTGGCTGGGGGACCCCGATCTGGCGCTCGCCAGCGTCATCGGGGTGATCGTCTGGCAGTTCTCCGGGTACTCGATGGTCATCTTCCTGGCCGGGCTCCAGGGAATCCCGGACGAGGTCTACGAGGCGGCGGCGGTCGACGGCGCCGGGGCGTGGCGGCGGTTCCGCAGCGTCGTCCTTCCGCTGCTGGCGCCCGCGATGACCATCAACCTCATGCTGTCGGTCATCGGCGGCCTGAAGCTGTTCGACCAGGTGTGGGTGATGACGTCCGGCGGGCCCGGAACCGCGACCGAGACGCTTTCCACGCTCCTGTACAAGAACGCCTTCCAGTTCAACGAATACGGGTACAGCGTCGCCATCGCGATCGTGCTCACGGTCTTCGTCGCGGTCATCTCCAGCGGCCAGTACGGGTTGCTGCGCCGGCAGGAGAGGGCGGTCCGATGAACCGGTACACGGCGCTTACCCGGCTGCGCGAAATCGTGATGATCGCGGTCACCGCCGTGATGGTGTTTCCGCTGTACGTGCTGGTGAACCTGTCGCTCCGGGACCCGAAGGACGGCGGTTCGGTGATCGCGCCGACGACGTCACCGACGCTGGGCAACTACGCGGACGCCTGGCGGGAGGCGGGGCTGGCGGGCGCCGTCGTCAACAGCGTCGTCGTGACCGCGCTGAGCGTCCTGTTCATCGTCGTCGTGTCCGCGATGGCGGCGTATCCGCTGGCGCGGGTGACCGCGCGCTGGTCGCGGTGGCTCTTCCTGCTGGTGATGCTCGGCCTGCTGCTGCCGTTCCAGCTCTCCCTGCTCCCGCTCTACCAGACCATCCGTGACCTGCATCTGCTGGGCACGCTGTGGTCTCTCGTCCTGTTCTACAGCGGCCTTCAGATCCCCTTCGCGACGTTCCTGTACACCGGGTTTCTGCGGGCCGTCCCACGCGATTACGAGGAGGCGGCGCTCATCGACGGCGGAAGCCCGTTCCAGGTCTTCTGGCGTGTCGTCTTCCCCCTGCTGAGGCCCATCACCGGGACGGTCATCATCTTGAACGCGATCTTCATCTGGAACGACTTCCTCACCCCCTTCCTGTATCTGAGCGGCGGTGATCAGCAGACCATTCCGGTGGCGATCTTCGGATTCCTCGGCCAGTACGTCTCGCAGTGGAACCTCGTCTTCGCCGGCCTCGTCCTGGCGATGCTGCCGATCCTCGCCGTCTACTTCGTGATGCAGCGGCACATCATCAAGGGATTTGCCGGGGGGCTGAAGGGATGAGCGGAGCGAACCGGGGGGTGTGGGGGGTCGTCCCCCCACGGGGAACAGGGATGAGCGGTGCGCTGACGCCTTATGGGTTGACCTGCGAGATGCTCGACCGTCCGCTTGGGCTGGACGAGCGGCTTCCCCGGCTGTCGTGGAAGCTGCGTTCGGGCCGGCGGGGCGATGCCCAGAGCGCCTACCGCATCACCGTCGCCCTGAGCGAAGCCGACCTGGACATGGGCCGCGTCGTCTGGGACACGGGGCGGCAGGAGTCGGCCGACTCCGTGCTGGTCCCGTACGACGGGCCGCCGCTCCAGTCGTCCACGCGGTACCACTGGCGGGTCGCGGTCTGGGACGGCGAGGGCGAGGAGACGGGACGAGCCGGTTCCTGGTTCGAGACGGGCCTGCTCCACGCCGACGACTGGCGGGCCGTGTGGATCGCCCGGGACCCCGCGACCGCGCCGGTCATGGAGCCGCCCCGCGACGACGACCGCACCGAGCGGACCCGCCATCTGCTTCCGTGCCCCCACCTGCGGAAACCGTTCGTCCTGGACGGCCGGCGGCCCGTGCGCGCCAGGGCGTACGTGAGTGCGCGCGGTCTGTACGAGCTCCGGCTGAACGGCCGGCGCGTCGGCGACGCCGAACTCGCGCCCGGCTGGACGGAGTACGACCGGCGCGTCCAGTACCAGACCTACGACGTCGGCCACCTGCTGAACGAGGGCGAGAACGTCGTCGGCGCCGTCCTCGCCGACGGGTGGTGGAGCGGCTTCGTCGGATTCGACGCGCGGCACCAGGCGATGCACTACGGCGTCGCGCCCCAGCTGATCGTCCAGCTGCTGCTGGACTTCCCGGACGGGTCGCGCCGCTGGGTGCTGTCCGACGGCGGCTGGCGTGCGCAGGCAGGTCCCGTCCGGTACTCCGACATGCTCATGGGCGAGTACGTCGACGCCCGCGAGGAACTGCCCGGCTGGGACCGTCCCGGCTACGACGACGCCGGTTGGACGCCCGCCGCCGTCGCCGACACCTCCACCGGCGTCCTCGAAGCGGCCTGCGACCAGCCGGTCCGCGTTCTGGAGGAACTGCCGGCGCGGTCGGTGCGGCGGCTCGACGACGACCGGTGCGTCGTCGACCTCGGGCAGAACATGGTCGGGCGCGTGCGGCTGACCGTCCGGGGAGCCGAGCGCGGCCGGCGGATCCGGCTGCGGCACGCCGAGATGCTGACCGGCGACGAGCTCTACCTGGACAATCTGCGCACCGCAGAGGCCACGGACGTCTACATCGCGTCGGGCGAGCCCGTGGAGACCTTCGAGCCGCGGTTCACCTTCCACGGGTTCCGCTACGTCGAGGTGACCGGGTACCCCGGTGATCTGCGGCCGAAGGACGTCACCGGCCGCGTCCTGCACAGCGATGTCCCGTGGACGGGCGAGTTCGCATGCTCGGACGCCACGGTGACGCGGCTGCAGTCCAACATCCGGTGGGGGCAGCGCGGCAACTTCGTCTCCATCCCCACCGACTGCCCGCAGCGGGACGAGCGGCTCGGCTGGCTCGCCGACGCCCAGGTGTTCCTCCCGACCGCCTGCCGCAACGCCGACGTGGGCGCGTTCTTCGCCCGCTGGATGCGGGACGTCGTCGACGCGCAGCACCCCGACGGCGCGTTCCCCGACGTCGTCCCCGAGCTGTGCCTGGACCGCGAGGGCGCCCCGGCCTGGGGCGACGGGGGAGTGATCATCCCGTGGCAGCTGTACCGGGTGTACGGGGACCGCCGCGTCCTCGAACGGTCCTACCCGGCGATGAAGGCGTGGGTCGATCACGTCCACCGGAACAATCCGGGCCTGCTGTGGCGGACGGCGGTCGGCAACCATTACGGCGACTGGCTCCAGGTCGGGGTCGAGACCCGCCGCGACCTGCTGGCCACCGCCTACTTCGCGCGCAGCGCGGAACTGGTCGCCGCGACCGCCGGCGTCCTCGGCCACGACGACGACGCCAAGTACTACGGCGCGCTGCACGCGTCCGTCCGGGAGGCGTTCATCGACGCCTTCGTGGACGCGGACGAGGGCCGGGTCGCGGGCGACACCCAGACCGGCTACCTGCTCGCCCTCGCGTTCGACCTGCTGCCAGGCCACGCCGTCCCGGCGGCGGTGGACCGGCTGGTCGCCGACATCGAGGCCCGCGACCGGCATCTGACCACCGGGTTCGTGGGGGTGGCGCTGCTGTGCCCGGTGCTGACCGCCCACGGCCGCGCGGACCTCGCCTACCACCTGCTGCACCAGGACACCTATCCGTCCTGGGCGTACTCGATCCGGCACGGCGCCACCACGATCTGGGAGCGCTGGGACGGATGGACGCGGGAGCGCGGCTTCCAGTCGCCCGCGATGAACTCCTTCAACCACTACAGCCTCGGCTCGGTCGGCGACTGGCTGTACGGCGGCGTCGCCGGCATCGGCCAGGCGCCCGGCTCCGTCGCCTACCGCGAGCTGCTGCTGAAACCCGCCGTCGGCGGACGCCTCACCTGGGCCCGCGCGCGGCAGGTGACCCCGCGGGGCACCGTGAGCTGCGGCTGGACGCTGGAGGACGGCGTGCTCACCCTCGACGTCATCGTCCCGCCCGGCCCCGGCGCCACGCTCGTCATCCCCACCGGCGACCCCGGGGGCGTGCGCGAGAGCGACCGGCCGCTCACCGGCACCCCCGGCGCCACGGGGATCGAGATCACCGAAACCGGCCCGGGGTCCCTGAGCGTCGGGCTCGCCTCCGGCCACTACCGGTTCACCGCCGCGCCGCCCCGCCAGTGGCCCGGCTTCCACCCCCCACCAGGAAGAAAGCCATGACAAGCAGCACCCGAATCTGTGCAGCATTGACCATGTCGGCCGTCGCGCTCGCGGCCGCCGCCTGCAGCAGCGGCACCGGCGCGTCCTCCGGGGAGGACGGCCTGCGGATCTCCGCCGTCGCCACCGACCGCGCCGGGACCGAGGCCGTCGTCAAGGCGTTCAAGCAGAAGAACCCCGGCGTGGAGATCACCACCGCCTACGCCGACACCGACCAGTACCAGGGGACGCTGCGCACCCAGCTGTCGTCCGGCACCGCGCCCGACGTGTTCTTCGCCTGGCCCGGCAACGGCAACCCCGGCGCGATCGAGGTGCTGGCCCCCACCGGTTACATCGCCGACCTGTCCGGGCGCTCGTGGACGTCGGCGATCCCGTCCGGCATCAAGCCGGTCACGCAGGTCGGCGGCAAGACCTACATCGTCCCGCTGACGTTCGTGGGCATCGGCGCGCTCTACAACAAGAAGGCCCTGGACGAGGTCGGCGCCGAGCCCCCCGCCACCTGGACGCAGCTCCTCGCGTTCTGCGACGCGGCCAAGGCCAAGGGCAAGGTCGCGTTCGCTCTCGGCAACCAGACCGACTGGGTCACACAGCTCGTGGACTATGCCCTCGTTCCCACCACCGTCTACGCCTCGAACCCCGATTTCGACCAGAAGATGAAGGCGGGGTCCGCCACCTTCGCCGGATCGGGCTGGAAGACGGCGATGGACAAGTACCTGGAGATGGACGAGCGCGGCTGCTTCTCCAAGGACCCGCTCGGCACCTCCTTCGAGACGTCGGTGTCCCAGCTGGCCGAGGGGGACGCCGTCGCCATGATCCAGGTGACGTCCACGCTCAACCAGCTCAAGTCCGAGGCGCCGGAGGGCACCGAGTTCGGGCTGTTCCCCGTCCCCGCCACCGACGACGCGGACGAGACTCGCATGCCGGGCGCCGCGGGCGGTGCGTTCGCCCTGAACGCCAAGGCCGGGAACCCGGATCTGGCGTCGAAGTTCATCGACTTCCTCGCCACGCCGGAGGCCATGAACCTCTACGCGGGGGCCACCGGGAACCTGCCCAGCGTCCCCAACGACACGTTCGAGGCGGACCCCGCGCTTCAGCCGCTCATCGACTTCCAGAAGGCCGGCAAGACCGTCCCGTTCATGGACCAGCTGTGGCCAAACCCCAAGGTGCAGCAGGCGCACTTCACCGGCGTCCAGGAAATGTTCGCCGGCGAGGCCGACCCCGCCTCCGTCCTGAAGCAGATGGACGCGGCCTACAAGGAGAAGTGACGGAGGCGGACGCATGAACCCCGAAGATCGACGGCCTTCCGGTGGGTGGACGACACCCGGCGGCGCCTATACCGTCCACGTGGGGCCGTCGTCGCGCGATCTTCCGCCGGCCGCCTCCTTCGCCCGGAACGGGAGGACGCGTCTTCCCGGTTGACGGGCGGGGAGTTTGCGGACCTCCCCGTGCGCGAGATCTACCGCTGCATCCGCCCGCCGCCGTTAGCGTGGAAGCGGTGCGGGCGGGGGCCCCGCCGGACGGAGGGGGAGCATGGGGTACGGGAGGTCCGCCAAACGCGGTGTGATGCTCGTCGTCGGCGGGATCGTTCTGCTGGCCGGCATCTCGCTGCTCGTCTTGCCCGGCCCGGGGATGCTGATGGTGCTGGCCGGGCTGCTCATCCTCGCCCGCGAGTTCCCGTCCGTGAACCGCTTCGTCGAACCCGTCCGGCTGCGGGCGATTCAGGCGGCGGAGGAGAGCGTCACCTCGTGGTGGCGCCTCACCGGCTCGGTGCTGACGGGGCTGACCCTGCTCGGCGCGGGCGTGCTGTGGGGTCTCGAGCCGAGGCTGCCGCTCAGCGGATGGAGCACCGGGTCGGGCCTCATCCTGTCCGGATTCATCCTGTTCGCCCTCCTGTATTGGAGCTATCGGCGCGTCAAGGCGGCGCGGCAGGCCGGGTGAGGGGGCCGGACGAATTTTTGTCCGGCGGATTTGATCCGGCGAGCGGGTATGACCGTGCCATGGGTATGGGCATCGTTCTTCGACTACTCGTCGCCGCGGGACTCGCGGCAGACGCAATCATCCACTGGCGTTTCGCGCCTGGCATGGCGCCGGGACCCAACACTCCGGGCGGCACCATTCCAGGGGACACGCTGTTCTACGCCCAGGCGATCGCGGCCGCGGTGGCGGGCGTGCTCGTCCTGGTGTGGGCGCGCAGATGGACGTACGCGATAGCGTTCCTGGTCGCCGCGAGCGCCGCGGGCGCCGTCCTCATCTACTACTTCGTCGATTTCGGGCAGCTCGGTCCGATTCCGCGCATGTACGACCCGTCGTGGTACGCGGACAAGACGATCAGCCTGGCGGGCGAGCTCATCGCGGCGATCGCCGCGCTGATCGGTTTCCTCACCGTCGGGCGAAGCCGGGAGCGGGACAGGGAATCCAGCGCCGTCCCGACCCCCTGAGGCGGGGATTCGCCTCGCGGGGGCGGGCGGAATCGCTGAAGGCCGCATCCGGCCGCACGCGCCTTATGCGGCCGGATGCCGTGGTGCCGAGGCCGGGGATAGTGTGGCGTTCCCCTGTCCGGCCAGCGGAGACTCCAGTGCCACCGAACTTCGACGCCAGCGTCCCGAACATCGCCCGGATCTATGACGCGATGCTCGGCGGCAAGGACAATTTCGCCGCCGACCGGGAGGCCGCCGACCGGCTGACCGAGCTGGAGCCGCTGTCGCCCCTGTACGCGCGCCAGCATCGCGAGTACATCGGCCGGGCCGTGCGGTTGATGGCCGGGTACGGGATACGCCAGTTCCTCGATGTCGGCACCGGCCTGCCCACCATGGACAACGTCCACCAGATCGCCCACCGGCAGGCGCCCGGCTCGCACGTGGTGTACGTCGACAACGACCCGAACGTCTGCGCCCACGCCCGCGCGCTGCTGGCCGACGATCCCGGTACCGTCGCGGTCGTCGAGGAGGATCTGCGGCGCCCGGAACGGATTCTGGCGCACCTCGAGACCCGCCGCCTGATCGATTTCGACGAGCCGCTGTGCGTTCTGGCCACGGGCGTTCTGCATTTCGTCCCCGACGCCGACGATCCGCACGGGTCGATCAAGGTCCTCACGGACGCGATGTGCCCCGGCAGCCATCTGGTCATCTCCCATATCACCGACGAGGAGGTGCGCCGGACGCGGCCCGACGACAACCGGTCGGGAATGGACGTGTTCGCGAAGAGCAACGCCCCGATGCATCCGCGGACCCGCGCCGGCATCGAACGGTTCTTGGACGGCCTGGAACCGCACGATCCGGGCCTGGTGTGCATCTCGCAATGGCGGATGCCGGATCCCCCGGTCATCCGCGAGGACCTGCGCGAAGTCTGGCTCGGAGCGGTGGCCCGCAAGCCCTGATCGGCGTTGCGGAAGCCCTGATCGGCGTTGCGGAAGGCCCGGTCAGCGGGCGGTGACGGTCATGGGGAGGGACGCGAACCCCCGGATGTAGATGGAGTGCCGACGCGCTCCGGCGGACGGGTCCAGGTCGAAGTCGGCGACCCGTTCCACCATCTCCTCCAGGACGACCCGGGCCTCCAGCCGGGCCAGCGCGGCGCCCAGGCAGAAGTGCGGGCCGCTGCCGAAGCTCAGCATCTCGCTGGTGTCGCGGTCCAGGTCGTACTCTTCGGGCCGTTCGAAGACCCTCGGGTCCCGGTTGGCCGCGCCGGGGAGCAGCATGACGCGGCCGCCGCTGGGGAGGCGCGTCCCGTGCAGCTCGACGTCCTCGGTGAGGGTCCGAAGCTGGGTCGGTGCGGCGGTGTCGTAGCGCTGGGTCTCCTCGACCCAGTCGGCGACCCGGCCCTCGAACGCCTTGGCCCGCTGCGCCGGATGACGCCACGCCCAGTACCAGGCGTTGCCGATGAGGTTGGTGGTCGTCTCGTTGCCCGCCCCGACCAGCAGGTGCAGGAACGCGATGATCTCCTCGTCGGTGAGCGGATCCTCGTCGACGGCGGCGTCCAGCAGCGCGGACGCGAGGTCGTCGCGCCGCCGCCGGTGCCGGTCGGCCACGATCTCGGCGAAGTGCCCGACCATTTCCAGGATGGCGGTGGCGCCCTCCTGGCTGATCTCGTGCGTCCCCGGTTCCCGGTGCAGCGCCGCGTCGCCCAGCCGGCGCAGCTCGGCCCGGCTCTCCTCGGGGACGCCGACGAGTTCGGAGATGACGTCGGTGGGCAGCGGCGCGGCGATGTCGGCGACCAGGTCGAACTCGCCGCGTTCCAGCGCGGCCTCGATATGGCGGCGGGCGATCACGCGGACGCCCGACTCCAGCTCGGCGATGCGCCGCGGGGTGAACGCGCGGGACACCAGCCTGCGCATACGGGTGTGCTCGGGCGGGTCCATCGCGATGAACGACAGCGCCTTGCGCGCCTCCGGACCCCAGCTCCGCTGTTCCAGCAGCGGCCCGTTGACGCTGGAGAAACGGGCCGCGTCGCGGAACGCGGCGAGCACGTCGGCGTGGCGGGACAGGGCCCAGAAACCGAGTTCCTCGTTGCGGTAGACCGGTGCCTCCTCGCGCAGCCGCGCGTACGCCGGATACGGGTCCGCGTCGACCCCGTGGAAGTCGTACGGGTTGAACTCCACGCCCATTTCCGCCTCCCTACCGCCTGGATGACCACCTTCTCCCGATCCGTCCGCCTGCGGCCACACCATGATCGCGAAGCGGCCGACACCGGCCACACGGTTTCCCACTCCGAAACATTTTGATGTTTCATGAAGCATTGATATGTTTGCCGGCATGTCCTCCACCAGGTCCACCAACACGCCTGCAGGCCCGTCCGCCGGCACCGCGCCGGTCGTCGTCATCGGCGGCGGCCAGGCCGGTCTGGCCACCGCGCACACCGTCCGGGCGCTGGGCATGGGCCGTCCGGTCGTCCTGGAGGCCGCGAACCGGCCGGCCGGGGCATGGCCGCACTACTACGACAGCCTCACCCTGTTCTCCCCGGCCCGGCGCAGCGCCCTGCCCGGCGCGACCTTCCCCGGTGACCCCGACGGCTACCCCGCGCGCGACGAGGTCGTCGCCTACCTCGCCGACTACGCGGCCCGGCTGGACGCCGACATCCGCACCGGACACCGCGTCGAGCGGGTGCGCGCGGCGGGCTCCGGCGGGTTCGAGGCCGTCACGGCGAACGGCGAGGTCTTCGCCGCGCCGCTGGTGATCGCGGCGACGGGCGAGTTCAGCCGTCCGCACCGGCCCGTCCTGCCGGGGCTGGACGCCTTCACCGGCACGGTCCTGCACTCGGCCGAGTACCGGCGGCCCGAACCGTTCGCGGGGCGGCGGGTGGTGATCGTGGGCGGCGGGAACTCGGCCGTGCAGATCGCGATCGAGCTGGCCGCCCACGCGCGGGTCACCCTGGCCACCCGGCACCCGCTGCGCTTCATGGCGCAACGCGTCCTGGGCCGGGACGTCCACCTGTGGCTGCACCGGACCGGGCTGGACACCGCCGGGTGGGCGCGACCGCTGCTGACCGGCGGCAAGGGCACCCCGGTCATGGACACCGGCGCCTACCGGGACACCATCGCGAAGGGGAATCCCGACCGCCGCCCGATGTTCACGCGCCTTGACGGCGACCAGGTCGTCTGGAGCGACCGGACCCGGGAGCGGGTGGACGTGGTGCTCCTGGCCACCGGGTACCGGCCGGGCGTGGAGTACCTGGACGGGCTCGGCGCGCTCGACGCGAACGGACGGCCACGCCACGACGGCGGCGTCTCCACCACCCATTCGGGGCTCGGGTACGTCGGGCTGGAGTGGCAGCGCTCGTTCGCGTCCGCCACCCTGCGCGGGGTCGCGGCGGACGCCCGGCACGTCCTGAGCCGGCTGCGCGAGCGGAGCCGTTCCGGCCGGCGGCCGGCGCGGGCCGGGCGCACCGGCTGAGATGCCCGCATGGGGGCCGGTCGGAGGGGTAGCCCCGCGGTATGAACATTGCGAACGTAACGATTGATCTTGAAGATGCGTCGCTGCCGGGCGATCTGGCCCTGCCGGACGAACCGGGCGGCGTGGTGCTCTTCGCGCACGGCAGCGGAAGCTCCCGGCACAGCCCGCGGAACCGGGCCGTCGCGGCCGGCCTCAACGAGGCGGGGATCGGCACCCTGCTGATCGACCTTCTCACCGCCGAGGAGGACGAGGCCGACGCCGCCACCGGCGAGCTGCGCTTCGACATCGGGCTGCTGACCGGGCGGCTGATCGGGGCGATCGACTGGCTCGCCGACGCGCCGCCGACCGCCGGGTACCCGGTCGGGCTGTTCGGCGCGAGCACCGGGGCGGCGGCCGCCCTGGCCGCGGCGGCGCGGCGTCCGGGACACGTCCGCGCGGTGGTGTCGCGCGGCGGCCGCCCCGACCTCGCCGGGGACGCGCTGGAACGGGTCAGCGCGCCGGTGCTGCTGATCGTGGGGGCGCGGGACCCGCAGGTCCTGCGGCTGAACGACGACGCGGCCGGCCGGATGCACGCCGCCGAGCACCGGCTGGAGATCATCCCTCGGGCCTCGCACCTGTTCGAGGAGCCCGGCACGCTCGAACAGGTGACGGCCATGGCCGCCCGGTGGTTCGACCGGTATCTGACGCAGCCCGCCACGGTGTGATCGCCCGTGCGACTGGTGGAGGACGGGGCGTACCGCTTCCGGATCGAGCCGTCCGGCGCCATGCGCGTGCCCGGGGTGGTGTTCGCCTCGCGGGACCTGCTGACCACGGCCGACCAGGCGGTCGACCAGGTCGCCAACGTGGCCGCGCTGCCGGGCGTGGTGGACGCGTCGTACGCCATGCCGGACATCCACTGGGGGTACGGCTTCGCGATCGGCGGTGTCGCGGCCACCGACCCGCGGGACGGCGGCGTGGTCTCGCCCGGCGGCGTCGGGTTCGACATCTCGTGCGGCGTCCGGCTGATGGCGGCCGACATCGGCGAGGCGGAGCTTCGGCCCGTCCTGGAGGACGTGATGGACGGCCTGGACCCGGCCATCCCCCGAGGCATGGGCCGCGGCGCCGTGTGGCATCTGCCCGGGCGGCGCGAGCTGACCGGCATCCTCACCGGCGGCTCGCGCTACGCGGTCGAGCAGGGCCACGGCGACGAACGGGACCTGCTGCGCTGCGAGGACGCGGGCGCGGTCGCCGACGCCGACCCCGGCCAGGTGAGCGAACGGGCCGTGGAGCGGGGCGCCCAGCAGGTCGGCAGCCTCGGATCGGGCAACCACTTCCTGGAGGTGCAGCAGGTCGCCGAGGTGTACGACGCGGACGCCGCCGAGGCGTTCGGGCTCCGGCCCGGCCAGATCTGCGTCATGATCCACTGCGGGTCGCGCGGCCTCGGGCACCAGATCTGCACCGACCACGTCCGGGCGATGGAGAAGGCGATGCCCCGGCACGGCATCGAGGTGCCGGACCGGCAGCTCGCCTGCGCACCGGTCGACTCGCCCGAGGGACGGTCCTATCTCGGCGCCATGGCCGCCGCGGCCAACTACGGCCGCGCCAACCGGCAACTGCTCGCCCAGGCGACGCGAGAGGTGTTCCGGCGGGTGGCGGGCGCGCGGCTCGACCTCGTCTACGACGTCTCGCACAACCTCGCCAAGATGGAGGACCACCGGGTGGACGGTGAGCGGCGGCGGGTGTGCGTGCACCGCAAGGGCGCCACGCGGGCGCTGCCGCCGGGCCATCCCGAACTCCCGCCCGACCTCCGCGAAACCGGGCAGCCGGTCCTGATCCCCGGGACGATGGGCACCTCCTCCTATGTCCTCGCCGGGGTGCCGGACGGGCCCGCGTTCCACTCCACCTGTCATGGGGCCGGTCGCGCGCAGAGCCGCCACCAGGCCGCCCGCGGGGTCAGCGGCAAGCAGCTGCGGGCCGAGATGGAGCGGGGCGGAATCGCCGTCCGCGCCTCGTCCTGGCGCGGGCTCGCCGAGGAGACCCCGGACGCCTACAAGGACGTGTCCGCGGTGGTCGAGGCCAGCGAGGGCGCGGGCCTGTGCCGCAAGGTCGCACGCCTGACCCCGGTCGGGGTCGTCAAGGGCTGACGCCCGCCCGATCACACGTCGTGTCCGCGGTGGTCGAGGCGAGCGAGGGCGCGGGCCTGTGCCGCAAGGTCGTGCGGCTGACCCCGGTCGGGGTCGTCAAGGGCTGACGCCCGCCCGATCACACGTCGATCGTGACCGCGCAGGACCAGCCGCCGGTCGCCGGGTCGACGCCGAAGCGCAGGGCGTGCAGGGACACTGCCTTGGGGACCGCGCCGACCGCCGTGGCCTCCGCCGCGTCGCCGACCTCCAGCCGGGACGCGAGCCCGCCGCCCGGCGCCTCGGTGATCTCCGCGCCGAGCACGATCTCCCCGCCGACCTCCAGCCGGTAGATCACCTCGTCCAGCACGGTCACCAGCAGGTCCGCGTCCGTGCCTGGCGGCACGTCCAGCGAGGCGGTGCGCGACGGCCGGACGCCGGTGGTGTCGGCGAACGACTCCACCAGGCCCAGCACGGCCTCGGCGACGCAGCGCTCACGGTCCGGCGCCCACGCCTCGATCCGCAGATCGGCGGTATGAGGGACGCCGCGATGCCCACTCCGGCCGGCACCGTCCACGCCGCGCGCTTACCCGCGGCCGTACCGGCGAAACCCGGCCGGCGGGTGCGGCTAGTCGTGCTGCCGCCTGGCCGGTGTGAGGCCGCCGGGGTGGTCGTCCGGCGGCGCGGGGTCCGCCGTGGGGAACGACAGCCCGAGAGCACGCTTGAGGATCTTGCCGGTGGGGCTGGTCGGCATCTCGTCCACGAACCACACGCGCCGCGGATACTTGTACGCCGCCACCCGTTCCCTGACCCACAGGCGCAGCTCGTCCGCGCTCGCCGGGGCGCGCAGCGCCACGGCCGCCGCGATCTCCTCGCCGACCTCGGGATGCGGGAACCCGATGACGGCGGCCTGGCGCACCGCGGGATGCTCGTACAGGACCTCCTCGACCTCCCGCGGATACACCGTGTAGCCCGCCCGGATGATCACGTCGCGGCGCCGGTCGACCAGGAAGAAGAACCCGTCGTCGTCGACCCGGCCCAGGTCGCCGGTGTGGAACCAGCCGTCGCGGATCGCCTCCGCCGTGGCCTCCGGGTTGTTCCAGTAGCCCTTCATCACGTTGGGCCCGCGCACGAGGATCTCCCCGATCTCGCCGCACGGCACCTCCCGGCCGTCGTCGCCGACGACCCGCATCTCCACCTCCCGGACCGGCCGCCCGATCGACCCCTGCCGGCGGCCCGGACCGCCCCGGTTGGACGCCGACAGCGGGGAGGTCTCGCTCAGCCCGTAGCCCTCGATGATCGGGCAGTCGTACCGCGTCTCGTACACGCGCAGCACGTCCAGCGGCATCGCCGCGCCGCCGGACACGCAGATCCGCAGCAGCGACAGGTCGGACACGCCGGGCTGGTCGAGCAGCGCGATGTACATGGCCGGGACGCCGTGGAACACCGTCACCCCGTCCCGCCGGATGATCTCCAGCGCGCGGCCCGCCTCGAACCGCGGCAGCAGCGTGAGCCGCCCGCCCGCGTGGATCGTGGCGTTGAGCGCGCACGTCTGGCCGAACGCGTGGTACAGCGGCAGCGCCCCGAGGACGACGTCGTCGACCCCGAGTGCGAGCATCCGCGCCACCGTCTCGGCGTTGCTGGCGAGGTTGCCGTGGGTGAGCTCGATCCCTTTGGCGCGGCCCGTCGTCCCGGCACTGTAGAGGATCACGGCGGTGTCGCCGGCGGCCTTCGGGACGATGTCGGGCTCGGGCGCCATCGTGCGCAGCAGCCTGCGGAACTCGCCCGGCACCACGAACATGAAGTCGGTCCGGGTGTCCGCCGTCCCCGCCTCCACGGTCTCCGCGTACGCGTGCCACGCGATCACCAGCCGGGCGCCGCTGTCGTCGAGGTACGCGGCGATCTCCCGCCGCTTCAGCAGCGGATCGAGCGGGACGACGACCGCGCCGATCCGCATGGCCCCGTAGTAGACGACGGCGAACTCGGGGACGTTCGGGAGCATCACCGCGACCCGGTCTCCGGGCCGGACCCCGCGTCTTCGCAGCAGCAGACCCATGCGCGCGCTCAGCAGGTCCAGCGCGCGGTAGCTGAGCCCCTCCCGGTCCAGTGTGAGAACCGTCCGTGCGCCGAGCCGTTCGGCGGCGGTCCGGAGCCGCTCAGCGAGGTTCATGGGCCGACGGTACGTCGGCTATCCCGTCCGCCTCATTGGTCGCGGAGACCAGTCTTTTCCGCCCGGGATTGGTGGTGGGCGGCAACACGTCCTGCAGGGCGATGGCGACCAGCAGATCGACGAGGTCGGTGAAATGCCGGAGGTTCCGGCCGGTCCGCTCCTGGATGCGGCGGAGCCGGTACTGGGCGGTGTTGTGGTGGATCTGCAGCTGTTCGGCGGCGGCGCGCAGGTTGAGGTCCGCGGCGGCGAACGCCCGGATCGTCGCGGTCAGCACCCCGCCGCGCATCCGGTCCTCCGACAGCAGTTCGGCGACCCGCGGGTCGACGAGGTGCCGGGCGGTGTCGTCGGCCCGCAGCGCCATGTACTCGAACGGGGAGATCCGCGGCAGCGCCGCCACACCGCCGTCCTCCGGCAGGTAATCCAGGACGGCCCGCGCCTCCTGGTAGGCGCGGGGAATCTGCGCCATGCCCTCGACGACGGTGCTGATCCCCATCGCCAGCACGATCCCCTCGGCGAGGAGGTTCTCCTGGACGGCCTGGAGCCGGTCGCACAGCTTCCCGACGTCGCCGCCGGGGCCGAGCGCCGGCACCGCCACGATCTCCGACTGCCGCACGACCGACAGCGTGCGGTGCTTGTTGACCTCGGTCCGGGCGATCGCCGCGCATGCCGCGTGCTGGGCGTCCACCTGGGACTCCGACCCCACCAGGACGGCCGCCACCACCACCAGCGGGGCGCGCGAGTCGGGGTTCAGGCCGTGCGCGTGCGCGGTCGCGAGCTGCGGCCCGCGCGTGGGCGCCTCCCCGCCCAGCAGCAGCTCCACCAGGTCGCGGCTCTCCCGGACGGTCTCCGCGGCGGCGTACTGCTGGAACTCCGCGTACGCGTTGGCGGCGTGCGTGCTGGCGAAGTCGCAGTACCGCATGAGCGGGGACGCCAGCGTCAGCGCCGCCTCGTGCCCGGCGTACGACCGGCCCGCGTGCTCGACCACCGCCTCCCAGAAGATCTGCTGGCCGACCCGGAACGCGTTGATGTAGTCGGCGAGGGCGAATCCGGCCTGGGCGCGGCGCATCGAGGCGCGGCGGGTGAAGGCGATGTCCTCGAACGTGACCGTGCGCTCCTCCAGGAGCACGGCGAGCTTCGTTCGGTAGTGCCGGCCCACCTGTTCGCGCACGTCGGCGCAGAAGTCGTCGCCCTTCGCGGCGTAGGCGGGGATCTCCTTGCGCATGGTCTCGACGGCCTTGTCCGCCAGCTCGTCGACGACATGGAGCAGTTCGGCGAGGATTCGTGAGCGTTCGGTACGGAGCGTCTCCGTATCGCTGAGCGTTCCCGTGCTGAATGCAGCGGACATGTCCGGATGATTGCTGGGTATCCGCCCAGCGTCAACGGTCCGTGACACGTCCGAGACGGACGCTGTGCGGGACGGACAATACCCAGGTCACATCTTGGGTTCCCGTGCCCAATGTGCGCGCTGAGCGGCGGATTTTACGGTGAGGACCCCTGCTCCAGAACACCGTTCTGTGGTGACCGCCCGAGGGCGGCGCCGCCGCACCCCGCGCACAGGAGGCCGGATGCTGGAGGTTCACGATCTTACCGTTCGCTTCGGAGGCATCACCGCACTGGGGGGTGTCGGCTTCGAGGTGCGGCGCGGCGAGATGGTGGGTTTGATCGGACCGAACGGCGCCGGCAAGACGACCCTGTTCAACTGCCTGACCCGCCGCTACGACGCCGACGGGGGCAAGGTCACCTACGAGGATCGGGACCTGCTCGCCGTGGCGCCGCACGCGATCGCCGCGCTGGGCATCGCCCGGACGTTCCAGAACCTGGGGCTCTTCCCCCGCATGTCCGTCCGGGACAACGTCATGGTCGGCGCACATCACCACGGCCGGGCCGGTTTCGTCAGTGCGAGCCTGCGGCTGCCGTCGGTCCGCAGCGAGGAGCGGAGGCTGCGCGGCGAGGCCGACGAGCTGCTCAAACGGCTGGATCTGACCGAGGTCGCCGACCATCCCGCGGCCGGGCTGCCGTTCGGCACCCTCAAGCGGGTCGAGCTGGCCCGCGCGCTGGCCGCCCACCCCCGGCTGCTGCTGCTGGACGAACCCGTCAACGGCCTCAGCCTCGGCGAGGTCGACGAGTTCGCCGGCTGGCTCCAGTCGATCCGGGACGACTTCGACGTCACCGTGATCGTCGTCGAGCACCACATGGGGTTCGTGATGGGCACCTGCGACCGGGTGGTCTGCCTGGACTTCGGCAAGAAGATCGCCGAGGGCTCGCCCGAGGAGGTCCAGCGCGATCCCGCCGTCATCGAGGCCTACCTGGGGACAGCCGCATGAGCGAGCCGAGCGAGGCCACAGAGGCCACACAGGCCAAAAAGGCAACAGAAGCCGCAGACGCCGCGGAAGCCGAAGAGGCCACAGACACTGCGGAAGCCGAAGAGGTCGGAAAGGCCACAGAGGGGACTGAGGCGAAGGTGGCCGTGGCCAAGGGCACCGGCCAGGACTTCCTCGTGGTGGAGGACCTCCACGCGGGCTACGGCGCCGTGCGGGTGCTGCACGGCGTGAGCCTGCGGGTCGGCCAGGGCGACATCTGCGCGATCCTCGGGCCGAACGGAGCGGGCAAGACGACCCTGCTGCGGGCGCTCAGCGGGGTGATCCGCGGCCGCGGCACCGTCCGGCTCGACGGAACGGCACTGTCGGGGCGCTCGCCGGACGCCGTCGCCCGGCACGGCGTGGCGCACGTCCCCGAGGGACGCGGGACGTTCATGCCGCTGACGGTCGAGGAGAACCTGCGGCTCGGCGCGTACGCGCGCCGCGACCGGGCCGGCGTCCAGGCCGACCTGGAACGCGTGTACGGCCACTTCCCCGTGCTGAAGGAGCGGGTCAAGCAGCCGGCGGGCAGCCTCAGCGGCGGTGAGCAGCAGATGCTCGCGATCGGCCGGGCGCTGATGTCGCGGCCCCGGCTGCTGCTGCTGGACGAGCCGTCGCTCGGCCTGGCCCCGCTGGTGACCAGGGAGCTGTTCGGCATCGTCCAATCGATCAACCAGGAGGAGCGGACCACCGTGGTCGTCGTGGAACAGAACGCACATCTGGCGCTGGGCATCGCCGGGCAGGCGCACGTGCTGGAGAGCGGCCGGATCGTGCTGTCGGGCTCGGCGGCGGAGATCCGGGCCGACGATCAGGTCGCCCAGTCCTACCTCGGATACCGGATCTAGTCATGGCCGACTTCCTGCAGACCGTCATCGGAGGGCTGAGCGCCGGCGCGATCTACGCGAGCCTGGCCCTCGCCCTCGTGCTGATCTACCAGTTCACCGGGATCGTGAACTTCGCCCAGGGCGAGCTGGCCATGTTCGCGACCTACGTCGCGTGGACGTTCATCGACGCGGGCCTGTCGTTCTGGCTCGCGCTGGTCCTCACGCTCGCGATCTCGTTCATCGGCGGCATGCTGATCGAACGGGTGATCATCCGGCCGGTGGAGGGCGCCCCCGAGCTGACCCTCGTGATCGTCACCGTCGGCCTGTTCATCTTCATCAACGCGGCGGCCGGCTGGATCTGGTCGTTCCTGATCAAGGACTTCCCGAACCCGTTCCCGGACGGCGCGCTCCGCGCCGGCGGGGTCAGCCTCGGCTACTCCACGCTCGGCGTGTTCGCCGTGGTGGGCGGGGTGATGGGCCTGCTCTACCTGCTGTTCCGCTACACCAAGGTCGGCCTCGGGATGCGCGCGGTGGCCACCAACCCCGAGTCGGCCCGGCTGGTCGGCATCCGGGTCGGCCGGACGCTGGCGCTGGGCTGGGGCCTGGCCGCCATGGTCGGCGCGGTGTCGGGCGTCCTCGTCGCCCCGCTGCTGTTCCTGGAGCCCAACATGATGGGCGGCGTCCTGATCTACGCGTTCGCCGCGGCCACCCTCGGCGGCTTCGACAGCCCGCTGGGCGCGGTGGTCGGCGGCCTGATCGTCGGCGTGGCCGAGACCCTCGCCGGGTCGTATGTGGACGCCATCGGCTCCGACCTGAAGATCGGCGTTCCGCTGGCCGTCATTCTCGGCGTCCTGCTGCTGCGCCCCCAAGGCCTGTTCGGACGAGCGGCGGTGGAACGCGCATGAGCGAATCGACGGAAGCCACGGAGACCACCCGGGCGGTGGACACGCCGGAGCCCGCCAAGGACGAGCGGCCGGCGCCCGCGACGCCGCGGGACCGCCTGGTGGCGTTCACCGTGCGGAACTGGCGGTGGATCGCGCTCGGGGTACTGCTGCTGACGGCCGTGTGGGCGCCGTTCCAGCTGGTCCCGTTCCGCGTCTTCCAGTTCACGATGGTGATGGTCTACGCGGTGGCGCTGCTCGGGTTGAACCTGCTGACCGGCCATGCCGGGCAGATCTCGCTGGGCCACGGCGCGTTCTTCGCGGTCGGCGCGTACGGGACGGCCGTCATGATGTTCCACTGGGAGCTGCCGTACCCGCTGACGCTGCCGCTCGCGGCCGCGCTGGCGTTCGTGATCGGGCTGGCGTTCGGGGTGCCGGCCACCCGGCTGCGCGGGCTGTATCTGGCGCTGGTCACGCTCGCCATAGCGATCTTCATCGTGCCGCTCCTCAAGCGGTTCGAGTCGGTGACCGGCGGGTCGATGGGCCTGACGCTGGAGAAGCCGTCGGCGCCCGCTTGGACGGGCCTGGCCCCCGACCAGTGGCTGTACTTCCTGGCGCTGGCCGTGACGATCCTGGCGTTCGTGGCGGTGCGCCTGCTGCTGCGCTCGCGGGTCGGCCGGGCGCTGCACTCCGTCCGCGACAGCGAGACGGCGGCGGAGGTCATGGGCGTGAAGCCCGCGTCCTACAAGCGGCTCGCGTTCGCGTGGAGCGCCATGTTCGCGGGCGCGGCGGGCTGCCTCTACACGTGGACGATCGGGTTCGTCTCACCCGACTCGTTCACCGTCAACCTCTCGATCACGCTGCTGGCGGGCATCGTGGTCGGCGGACTGGGCTCGACCTGGGGGCCGCTGCTCGGCGGCCTGTTCGTGATGTTCGTGCCGAGCTTCTCCCAGGACATCAACAAGGCGGCGCCGGGGGTCATCTTCGGGCTGCTGATCATCGCGGTGATGTACGTCGCTCCGACCGGGCTCGCCGGGCTCGCCGGACGCGCCGCGCACTGGTTCAACAAGACCCGCTCTAACAGGATCCTCCGGAAGGGGTAAGGGCATGCGTCGATCAATGGGAAGAGGCCGGTCAATCAGCGGGGGCGGGGTGCTGATGCGGGGCACGGCGGTGTCGGCGGCCGTGCTGCTGGCGGCCACGACCGCGGCGGCCTGCGGCGGACGCGACGACGGCGACGGCGGCGGCACCGCGAGCGGTGCGTGCGAGGGGCAGCAGACGACCGGCATCACCGACTCCACGCTCAAGCTCGGCGGCATCTACCCGCTGTCCGG
Source organism: Spirillospora sp. NPDC048819 (assembly GCF_040650055.1). Lineage (NCBI taxonomy): Bacteria > Bacillati > Actinomycetota > Actinomycetes > Streptosporangiales > Thermomonosporaceae > Spirillospora > Spirillospora sp. NPDC048819. Next base: position 144,277 of record NZ_JBEZGN010000018.1, read on the forward strand.
CCCGGCCTCCGCTTACGGCGCCATCCCGAAGGGCATCCAGGCCTACTTCGACTACGTCAACGCCGAGAAGGGCGGCATCGACGGCCGCAAGGTGGAGTTCACCGTCCGCGACGACGGCTACCAGCCGCCGAAGGCGGTCGAGGAGGCCCGCCGGCTGGTCGAGCAGGAGCAGGTGTTCGCGCTGTTCCAGACCCTCGGCACGCCGTCGACGACGGCGACGTGGGACTACACCAACCAGCGGAAGGTGCCGCAGATCTTCGTGGCCACCGGCGCGTCCAAGTGGGGGGCCGACGACAAGCACCCGTGGACGATCGGCTGGCAGCCCAACTACCTCTCCGAGGGCCGGGTGTACGCCCAGTACCTCAAGCAGGAGAAGCCGGAGGCCAAGGTCGCGGTCCTGTTCCAGAACGACGACTTCGGCGAGGACCTGCTGGGAGGCTTCAAGAAGGCGATCGAGGGCAGCAAGATCAAGATCGTCCAGGAGAAGAGCTACGAGGTCACCGACCCGAGCGTCGAGGCGCAGATGCGGGACCTGGCGGGCTCGGGCGCCGACGTGTTCCTCAACATCACCACGCCGAAGTTCGGTTCGCAGGCGCTGGCCGCCGACGCCAAGATGACCGACTGGAACCCGCTGCACGTCCTGAACAACGTCGCCGCGTCCGTGACGGTGCTGAAGCCGGTCGGCTTCAAGAACGTGCAGGGCGTCGTGTCGTCCACGTACTACAAGGACCCGAACGACCCGCAGTGGGATGACGACGCGGAGATGAAGCTGTACAAGGCGAAGATGAAGCAGTACGAGCCGGGCGCCGACCCCGCCGTGCCGTACCACGCCTACGGCTGGGCGGTGGCGAGCAGCTTCCACAAGGCGATGGAGGCCGCCAAGTGCAAGACCCGCGAGGGCCTGCGCGACTCGGTGCACAACCTCAACAACGTCGAGGTGCCGATGCTGCTGCCCGGCGTGACGATGAAGACCGGGCCCGATGACGGCTTCCCGATCGAGTCGATGCAGATGATGGAGTTCAAGGGCGAGCGCTGGAGCCTGGTCGGCGAGGTCATCGACACCCGCAAGGAGTTCGGCCCGCTCGGAGACTGACCGGTCCCACCTCCCACCCCCACGGCCACCGGCCCGGCTGCGCGCGCAGCCGGGCCGGTGGTCCGTCATGGACGCGACGTCGCGTCGGATGTTCGTCAAGTGGCGATGGCTATCCTGTGGACGTTCCCAGTCAAGGAGTAACGGCCCCGCCATGTCCCGTGACGATGACGATGCGCCCGCGCCCGTCCCCTCGCTCAGCCGCCGTCAGCAGATGGGCGCGGGCACGGCCCGTTCGCTTCTGCTGACGGTCTTCGGCGAGTTCGTGCTCCCGCACGGCCGGCCTGTGTGGACGTCGACGGTGCTCCACCTGCTGACCGGCCTGAAGATCGAGGAGAAGTCGGCCCGCCAGGCGCTGAACCGGCTGGCGGCGGACGGCTGGATCGCGTCCGAGCGTTCGGGGCGGCGGGTCCGCTGGGCGCTGACCGGGCACGGTCACGCGCTGCTGACCGAGGGCGCGGAGCGGATCTACTCGTTCGGCCGCGACCGCGACACGTGGGACGGGCGGTGGCTGGTGCTGCTGGCCAGCGTCCCGGAGGCCAAGCGCGACCTGCGCCACCAGCTGCGCAACCGGCTGACGTGGGCGGGCCTCGGCAGCCCCGCCCCGGATTGTGGATCAGCCCGCACACGTCCCGGGAGGCCGAGGCCAAACAGGTGGTGGAGAGCCTCGGCCTGGACGCGGAGGTGTACTCGTTCTGCGGTCCCTTCTCCGGCATCGGCTCCGAGCGCACGATGGTCGAGCAGGCCTGGCATCTCGGTGACCTGGCCACCGCCTACGAGGGCTTCGTCCGGGAGTTCGCCGGGTTGCAGCCCGACCCCGGCGACCAGGTCCTCCTCGCCCAGGTCCGCCTGGTGGACGCGTGGCGCCGCTTCCCGCGCCTCGACCCGCAGCTGCCGCGTGAACTGCTCCCGCCGCATTGGATCGGGGTCCGCGCGGCCAACGTGTTCAAGGACCTGCACCAGGAATGGCACGCGCCCGCCCAGCGGCGCTGGACGACCCTGACCACCGACACCTGACCGAACCCGGGACGCGGCGACACGGGGCCGGGCCGGCGCCGGCGCTCGTCCGGGACACGGCGCCCGCATCCGGCCGGGTCCCGGTCCGCCCGTCAGGGGGCGGGGCGGGTGGGGGTGTCGAACCAGTCGCAGCCCTCGGGCCTCGGCTTGTCGCGGCCGTACTCCGAGCACGGCAGGGCGGCCAGGACCTTCAGCAGGTTGCCGAACGGCGAGAAGATCGTCCAGCCGGACGGGTGGGCGCAGTCGGGCAGGCGGGCCGGATCGGACTTCACCGTCCCCCAGGACGAGGTGTTGTCCTGCCAGCAGTTGCCGTCGCCCTGCTCGTCCCACCACACGTCCAGGCCGTTGGGCAGGACCCTGCCGTCCGGCGCCACGCCGAAGGCGTTGTGTGTGTACCGGTTGCGGTGCGAGGTGTCGCGGAACTTCGTCCAGTCGTTCTCGCCGCGCAGCGGCGCGGGCACCCAGATCTGCCGGAAGCCGCTGCGCCAGTTGTCGTACAGGCGGTTGTGCACGTAGTTGTTGTCGTTGCCGCCGCCGAGGAGCAGGCCGGTGCCGACCGGAACCGGTGGGGCGGGGCAGACCACGCCGTCCTCGTGGCCCCGGTCCCTGGGGAGCTTGGCGCAGGTGCCGTCCCAGACGTTGCCGTAGTAGTTGACGTTGTTGCTGTAGATCAGGTTGTTCTCGAACGTGGCGTGGTTCTGCGGCAGGCCGGGGTGGCCGGGGAAGGCGCTGTCCATCGAGACGCCCGCCGAGTTGTGGTGGAACTTGTTGTCGTGCGCGTAGACGGAGTCCCCGGCGGTGCCGGAGTAGCCGAGCGCGTTGTGGTGGGAGTCGCAGCGCTGGATCTCGACGGAATGCCGGCGCCCGTTGAGCGGTGACGCCGAGCCGGGGTAGAGCCCGGCGTCACCGTTGTGATGGCCGACGCAGTCGGTGTAGAGGCCGTGGTCGCTGGCGAAGGTGAGGAAGCCGTACTCCTCGTTCCACCGGGCCAGCGCACGGTCGATCACGAAGCCGTCCTGCTCCAGGATGTACACGCCGTTGAACTCGAACAGCTGCGTGGTGATGTTGCGCAGGTAGAAGCCGTCCGCGCGGTCCGACCGGATGCCGTTGAGCTTGGCCCAGGTCCCGTCGGACGTGAACCCGCCCTCGACGACGACGTCGGTCATCTCGCGGCCGGTGCCCTCCAGCTGGAGGTCGCAGCGCGCGCTGTCGCACGAGTAGTCGTCGTCGTCCGGCGTCTCGTCCCCGAAGATCGCGACGAGCTGCTGGAGGTTCGGGCAGGCGTACTGCTCGGCGTAGGTCAGCAGGTCCTGGTCCTCCAGCGCGGCGCAGCGCGGGCTCGGCTCGGCGCGGCTCGGCTCCTCGCGGTACGTGCCGGGCAGCACGTAGATCGTCGTGCCGCGCACGGTGACGTCGTTCACCGCGGCCTGGATGTGCCGGTATGAGCACTCCGCCAGCAGCAGTTCGTTGAGCGTCTTCAGCCACCCCGTGTAGCCCTTGATCAGCTCGGCCGACTCCGGTTTGCACACCACCAGCCGCGGCGACGCCGGCGCCTTCCGGTACGTCGGGACCTTGCCCGTCCCCGCCGGAAACCTGACCTCGCGTTCGGCGTGGCCGAGCGCCGGGGCCGTCATCAGCCCCAGGGCCACGGTGAACACGAGCGCGACGACTGCGGTGCGCGAGACGCGCTTACCCATCATGACCGGAAATATGAACGCTATTCGCGATCTTGCCCAGACCCACTCTCCGGCCACATCGGGCCACTCACGTCCCTTCGGTGAGGGGTCCGCGGCCGATTTGCGCGGAACGGCCGGCGTCCAGGCGGCTGTGGGTGCGGTCGGCGTGCTGTTCGAGGAGCATCCGCTGAATGAGGGCGGTGCGGCGGTGCTGCCCGAAGCGTTCGCTGAGGCGGGTCGCTCCGGGAACCGCCCGGCGGACGGTCTCCGCGGCGAAGACCGCGGCGGCGGTGCCGAGAACGGCGGCCTGGTACGCCTTCCGGTCGGGGGCGCCGAGGAAGTCGGCGTTGCGTTTGCCGAGGACGACGCGGCTGTAGGAGAACAGGTAGTGGGTCAGGACGCGCTGGGCGGTGGCGGAGTTCTTCAGGCGGGGCGGGAGGAGCAGCGGGGCCGCGGCGTTCATCAGGGAGTCGGCGAGTCGGCGTGAGTCCTCGTCGGGAAAGAACTCGGTGGAGCCCTCCAGCCAGAACAGCCGCCACGCGTCGGCCTCCGACGTGGGGAGCAGGTCGTGGTGGACGCCCATGAGGTGACCCACGTAGCGCCACAGGTGCAGGGCCGCGGACTGGTCGGCGGCGGAGAACCGAAATCCGAGGGCACGCGATCCGAGCAGCATGACCAGGGAGAACAGCAGCAGGGTCCCGGCGGTCTGGATCTGGTTGATCGGGGCGTCCCACGCCTCGTGCTCCCAGTCGCCGCGGCGGCGCATCGCCGCGCGCACCTGGGCGTGCATGATGCGCACCCGGATCGTCTGCTTGAAGCCGGTGTCGAAGCGTCCGAGCCCGCCGGGCGTGGTGACGTCGACCCACCAGCTCGCGGTCTCGGCGAGGCGGCGCGGCGCCATGGAGTCGAGATCGCCGGTGCGCACGAGGGTCTTGTTGGCGCGGGAGGCCAGGTAGCCGCCGTAGAGGGACAAGCACGGCATCACCATCGTGAGCCCGAACAGCCCGGTGCGGCCGATGACCCTCGCGCCGTGGTCGAGCCGATCGGCGTCCACCCAGTACGGGACGGCGTCGACCTCGGCGAAGAAGTCCACCAGCTCGCGCGGCGGGTCGTCGAGGGCGTCGATGCCCTCGTGCAGGGCACGTTCGAACAGCCGTCGGCCGCTTCCGCCGGGACGTTCCGCGATCATCGCCGCCACGGCGTCCGCCGGCGGGTCGCCGACGTCGGCGAACGAGCGGAGCGTGGCGAGTTGTGCGGGGGTCGCCCGGATGTCTCCCGGAGTCAGGTGGCGCAGGATGAACCTCCACTGGGGGTTGGACATCCAGGCGGGGTGCGGCAGGCGGTGCTGTCGGTTCATGCTTCCTTCCGGTGGTGCGCGTGGTCAGTGCATGGCTGCGGACTCGCGGGGGAGCCGGGGCGGGGCGGTGCGGGGTTCGTGATGGGGGACGGCGACGATGGCCAGGATCGTCAGTGCCAGCGCGAGCGCGACCTGGGTGCGGTCGGCGGGCCAGGGCTCGTCGTAGAGGACCGTCGCCGTGATCAGCAGGTAGGTCTTGGCGGTGGCGGTGGCGACCAGCCCGACGACCACGAGGCGGCTGCGTTGCAGGGCGATCTGGAGCTGCCCGAGGGCCAGCAGCGCGGCTATCGCGAAGATGTAGAGGTAGGGGGCGGCCAGGAGGGCGGTGGGGGCCGTGCTCATCAGGTCGGCGGCTCCGTTGAGCATGAGTTCGGAGGTGCCGGTGAGCAGGCCGACATGGATGGCGAATGCGACACCGGTCAGCGGTCGTGAGTGGGTGCCCTTGCGGGCCAGGTCGACGCCCAGGAAGGCGATGCAGGGCACCAGCAGGGAGGGCAGGGCGACCGCCACGACGAGCACCGGCGCGGGGGCGGTGGCCTCGGCGGGCGGGTGGGCGGCGGCGCCGGTTTGGACGAACAGGGCGGTCGCGCCGGCCAGCAGGAGCACGCATCCCCACTCGCGCGGGGTGAGTCGCTCGCCGAGGATGGGGATGGCGAGAACGAGCAGCACCACCACGCCCACCAGGAACATCGGGAGTGCTTTGAGCACGGAGAGGCCGGACAGTGCGGCGACCTGGACGGCGGCGCCGACGGCCAGGACGGTCGCGCCGGTGAACCAGGTGCCGCTGCTGAGCATCTCGCGGGTCAGCATCCAGGGCCGGTCTCCCCGCAGGGGCCGCATGTTCGCCGCGGCCATCTTGAAGTAGGCGAGCCCGCTGAAGTAGATGCCGGTGGACAGGACCGCGAGGGTCTGGAACTGCATCGGCAGGTGGTCGGTGGGCATGGCTGGGCCTTCCGTGCCGCCCGCGGCCCGGTTGTCGGCGCGCAGGGCCGGACCGCGGGCGGCGGCTTGGGATGGGGAAGGATCCGTGTGAGCGAGACCATCCCGCCGGGTGGTCAGGGCTTGGCGGGGTCCCAGAGGTCGAAGATGTTGGCTTCGCCGCGGTCGTAGCGCCGGTCGTCCTCGTCGTAGAAGCCCTGGAACTCGTCGGGCAGGTACATCTTGAACAGCTTGGCGGGGGTTTCGTTGACCCCGGAGGCTTCCAGGATGCCGTTGGCGGCCTTGCGGCCGGCCTCGTTGGCGCCCTCCATGGTGGCCAGGTTGATGTCGGCCTTCACGTAGTCGGAGGCCAGGAACAGGTTGGGCAGGCCGGTGGTGGCCTCGGGCCGGTGGTTCCACGAGCCGGGCTTGTTGATCATCAGCGGCTCGGCGTTGGCGGCCTGCGGGGTGCCGTTGCCGGTGATGGCCGGGTCGATGAAGTAGGAGTGGATGTTGAAGTCGTTGAGGACGATCGGGCCCCACGGGATGGCCGCGCGGAGCTGTGCTTTGACTTCGTTGAAGATCTGCTCGTCGGTGCACTCGCGGGCCGGCTTGTTGTAGAGGATGCCGGGAACGTCCCAGGCGGAGATGCACATCGACAGGCACTCGTTGACCTCGCCGGTGCCGTAGGTGTCGCCGAAGTCGTTCTTCCAGAACTGCGACTGGCTGATCGAGGTCAGCGCCCACGGCTGGGCGGCGTAGGCGACGTGCCCCTTGCCGAGGCTGATCGGCTGCCGCAGGTAGAACATGATGCCGTTCATCCAGTCGGTCGTGATGTTGCTCAGCGACTTCAGGCTGGGGTCGGCGGCCAGGATGTCGTTGTTCAGCAGCGGGACGGCACGTTCGACCGGTACCGCCAGCACGTAGTAGTCGGCCTCGACGTCGACGACTCCGTTCGCCCCCCTGACCCGGGCACTGGCGATCTTCTTGTCCTGGACGTTGAGCTGCTCCAGTGTCGCGTCGATCTGGAAGGTGACGCCCATCGAACGCAGGTGCGTCATCCACGGGTCGATGAGCGACTCGTTGGTGGGGGCGTTCAGGAGCCGGTCGGGAGCGCCGTATCCGCCCAGGCCCAGGGTGCTGTAGACCCATGCTTCGGCCATCTTGCCCATGGTGTGGGCCCCGGCCTTCTCGGGCTTGGCCGCGACGAGCGTGCCGGTGAACATGTCGACCAGCAGCTCGTTGTAGGACTCGGACATCTTGTGGGAGTTGACGAACTGGGCGAAGCTCAGGTTCTCCCACTGCCCGTACCGGCGCTTCGGCCCGCTGGTGACGAAGGCGATCATCTTCTGGAGGAAGTAGCCCACCTCCCACGCCGGTACCTTGCCGAGCACGTTGATCCCGGTGCTGAGGAAGTTCAGCAGCGACTCGGGGCTGAGCGTGCCCTCGATGCTGCCGGCCGCCGGGAGGATGATCTTGGTGCCGTCGTAGTAGGCGGTGACCTCCTTGCCGTCCTTCAGGTTGCCGGCGGCATTGCCGCCACCGGGTACCGGGATGCGGCTCATGGTGTCGGGCAGGTTCTGGTAAAAGCCGGGGAAGAACCGGAACCCGTGCTCGCCGGGAAGGTCCTTGCGTCCCCCGGACCCGGTGTTCGGCACCGGGATGCTGCGGTTCTTGCCGCCCCACGTCTTGCGTTCGTAGATGGTGACCTGGAAGCCGCGTTCGGCGAGTTCCATGGCGGTGCTCAGCCCGCCCATGCCGCCGCCGAAGATCGCGACGCGGCGACCGGCGGCCCTGCGTGCTCGCGGGGCCTTGTGGGCGGTGGCGGGCGTGGCGGCCGACGCCGTCCCGCCGCCCAGTACTCCGGCCGCGGCGACCGCCCCGGCCGCCGCGACCGCTCCGGTGACGAACTTGCGGCGGTCGACCTGGTGCTCGTTCTCGTTCTCTTCCGGACCGGCCTGCGATGAGGTTCTGTCCTCCACGGCGCACTCCTCACGGGGGTGGATCTAACCGACAGTGGTGTCGGTTAGGAGTTGGCCCCAACTATGAGGAAGCCGCCGGGGGACGTCAAGTCCCGCGGCGGCTGAATCTCGCAGATGTCAGTGCTTATTCCGAATGGCCCAAACCCGTCCACAACAACCGCATCGGCCCTTCGACCAGCATCGACCGGGGCATGTCGGGGTGGCGTTCCCACCACTGGGCGACGCCGTCCAAACCGGTGATGAGGAGTTCGACCATCGCCTCGGCGATCGGCTCGTGCGGATTCAGCCCGACCGTCGTGCGGATGTCGTTGCCGAGCAGGGCCGTCACCGCCTGGGTGCGCGCCTCCCGGATGCCCTGCCGGACGGTGCGGATGGCCGGATCGTCCTCGTCGGTGCGGTCGAACAGCAGCCTGCGGGCGGCGGGCTTGCTCTGCGCGAAGCCGAAATAGGCGTCTATGGTCGACCGCATCCGTTCCCGCGGCGTGCCGGCGCCGGTGATCCGTGCGCCGACGTACTCGACCAGCGCGGTGTTCTGCTCCTGCATGACCGCCAGCAGCAGCACCCGTTTGGACGGGAAGTGGTCGTACATCACCGTCCGCGCCACCCCGGCCGCCGTCGCGATCTCGCCGAGCGAGGTCGCGTGGTAACCCTTGCTCGCGAATATCTCCAGCGCGGCCTCGGTGATGAGCGCCTTGCGGGCCGGCCCGCGCATCCTCGATTTCGGACCTGTTTCCGCCATCGGCTTGACTCCCTCCCGTGTTGGCTTCACCCTAACCGACATGAGCGTCGGTAAATGACGTGCCGACGGCGGGCCGCCCGGCCATGCGACCGCGCGGCCGTGCGGCCGTGCGCCGTCGCCGTCCTCCGACCACCCGGACCGAGCAGGGAGCCGTGCATGGGGCGCAGGGAACCGTCGATCGTCATCGTCGGAAGCGGGTTCAGCGGCATCGGCCTGGCCATCGGCCTACGCAGGGCCGGGTTCACCGACCTCACCATCTTCGAGAAGGCGGACGGCCTCGGCGGCGTCTGGCGCGACAACACCTACCCCGGCGCCGCATGCGACGCCCCGTCCCACCTGTACTCCTATTCGTTCGAGCCCAAGCCCGACTGGTCACGCCGGTTCGCCGAGCAGCCCGAGATCCTGAACTACCTGCGGCAGTGCGCGCTCAAGTTCGAGATCCTCCCGTACTTCCGGTTCGGCACCGAGGTCACGCAGGCCGAGTACCAGCCCGCGACCGGGCGGTGGCGCGTCCACACCGGAAACGGGAAGTGGCACGATTACGATCTCCTGGTCTCGGCGTGCGGGCAGCTCAGCAACCCGGCGATCCCGAACCTGCCCGGACTCGACGCCTTCTCCGGCACCGTCTTCCACTCCGCCCGCTGGGACCACGACCACGACCTGCGCGGCGAACGCGTCGCCGTCATCGGCAACGGCGCCAGCGCGATCCAGTTCGTCCCGCTCATCGCCCCGGACGTCTCCGAGCTGACCGTCTTCCAGCTCGAAGCCCACTGGATCAGCCGCAAACCCGATCGCGTCTATCCGCGCTGGCGGCGGGCCCTGAACCGCCGCGCACCGTCCGTGCAGAAGCTCTCCAGGCTGGGCATCTTCCTGTGGTTCGAGCTGCTGCTCAACCCCGCCCTGGTCTCACCGCGCGGACGCCGTCTGCTCTCGGCGCACATCCGTGCGATCTGCAGGTTCGCTCTCCGCTCGGTGCGCGACCCGGGTCTGCGCAGGCGGCTGACGCCCCACTACGAGCCCGGCTGCAAGCGCATCCTCACCTCGAGCGACTACTACACGACCCTCAACCGGCCCGACGTGCACGTCGTCGACCGCCCGATCACCGAGGTCACGGCCGATGGCCTCCGCACCGGCGACGGCGAGCACCACCCGGCCGACACCATCATCTGGGCCACCGGCTTCCGCTCCCAGGACTTCGTCGCGCCGATGCGGATCATCGGCCTGCACGGCCAGGAACTGAACGCGGCCTGGAAGGACGGCGCGCGCGCCTACCTCGGCCTCGCCGTCACAGGGTTCCCCAACTTCTTCCTTATGTACGGGCCCAACACCAACGTGGGCTCCGGCTCCATCGTCCATATGCTCGAAAGCCAGATCGCCTACATCGTCCAGGCGGCCCGCCTCCTCGCCGACGGCGTCACCTCCCTGGAGGTCCGCGCCGACGTCCTGGACGAGTTCGACACCGCCGCCCAGCACCGCCTCAGCACGTCCGTCTGGAACCAGGGAGGCTGCGACAGCTGGTACCTCGACGCCGACCGCCGCAACACCAACAACTGGCCCGGCTCCATGACCGGCTACCGCCGCCGCACCCGCCGCCTCAACTCCTCCGACTACCACCTCGAACGCTGAACGGGAGCACCTCGGCCAGGCGAACGACGCGGTGAGGCAGCCGGTGGCCCCCGCGCGTCCGTTACCGTGAGCCCCCGGAGCGGGCCGCCGGGAACGGCCTTTCATAGCTGGGAGAAAACCGTCGTGAGCACTGGTTCCGCGGGCGGCCGGGACCGTCCGGCCGTCCGCGTCCACGAGATGCTCGCCTCGCGCGTCCTGATCGGCCCCGGCGCCCGCCGGCTCGTCGCCGGCGAGGTGGCCCGGCTCGGGGCGGGACGGGTGCTGCTGGTCGCGTCCCCGTCCGCAGCCGTGGCCGCCGCCGGGGTCGCCGAGGAACTGGGCGGGCGGCTGGCCGCGTCGTTCGGCAGGCCCGCGCCGCACACGCCGGTCGCGGTGACCGCGGAGGCCATGGCGGTGGTGGAGGAGGCCGGCGCGGACTGCGTCGTCGCGATCGGCGGCGGGTCCGCGATCGGGCTGGCCAAGGCGGTGTCGGCCCGGACCGGAATGCCGCAGGTCGCGGTCCCCACCACCTACGCCGGCTCGGAGGCGACCCCGGTTCTGGGGGAGACCGAGGACGGGGTGAAGACCACCCGCCGCGACCCCGCCCTGGCCCCCGGCACGGTCGTCTACGACCCCGACCTCACCCTCACGATGCCGCCCGCCCTGACCCGGACCAGCGCCATGAACGCGCTCGCCCACGCCGTCGAGGCCCTGTGGGCGCCGGACGCGACCATGGTCACCGACGCGCTGGCCACCGAGGCGGCGGGCGGCATCCTGGACGCGCTGCCGGAGGTGCTGGACGACCCGTCCGCCCCGGAGCCCCGCGCCCGTTTGCAGTCGGCCGCGTGGCTGGCGGGGATCTGCCTCGCGCAGACCCGGATGGGCCTGCATCACCAGCTAGCGCACGTCCTCGGCGGCGCGTTCGACCTGCCGCACGCCGAGCTGCACACGATGCTGCTGCCGCACGTGATGGCGTTCAACCTGCCCGCGGCGCCCGCCGCGTCGTCCCGGCTCACTCGGGTCACCGGACGGGACGACCCGGTCGCGGTGGTCGAGGGCCTGGCCCGCGGCCACGAGGGCCCGACGCGCCTGTCCGAGCTGGGGGTTCCCCGGGCGGCGTTGCGCGGCATCGCCGGGCGGGTGGCGGCAGACCCGTACCCGAACCCGCGGACGCCGTCCGAAGCGTCCCTCACAGACCTCTTGACCACCGCGTGGTAGCAGAGCCTTGTGGCCCGGGGGCCTAGTCGCGGGCCATTTTGTCTTCGGGGGAGAGGTGTTCGACCGTGATGCCCGTGTCGGTGAAGGTCCGGGTGACCTCGGCGGACGTATAGACCCACAGAATGCGCAGCGGGGTCTGGCCGGCATTGCGGAAAAGATGCGGGATCGGGGAGGGAATGTAGGTGGTGTCGAACCGGCTGAGCCGGGTGACTTCGCCCTCCACCAGAACCTCGGCCTCGCCGTCGAGAATGGTGACGTGCTCATCGCAGTTGTGCGAGTGCATGGGGGCGCCCGTTCCCACCGGGTAGACGCTCATACCGCTGGTGATCACGTTCTCGCCGGCGGCCGAGGCGGAGGTCACCAGCGGCGTCGTCGCGATGGCGCCGCCGCGGTCGAGGGTCGCGACCTGGGAGGACTTGATGATCGTTGGCATGGAGCACGGCCTCTCGGGAGGAACGACGTGCCTTCGAGCGTAGATCCGGAGTGCGGCCGGCCGGCGCCACGAGAGGTGCACCCTTAACTTGCATAAGGCGCTCTGTGAGTGGCGTGCGCCGCGCTGTACGTTCTGGCGAAACCGCCCCCGTCGGGTCGGCCAGGACCACTGAGGCAGGTGTTCGGTCACTCATGAGACTTCCCATCATCGCTCCGGACGAGATGAGCGAGCGGCAGCGCGAGATCGCCGAGCGCATCGCCGGGCGCCGGGGTGCGGTCCGCGGGCCGTACCGGGTGTGGCTGCAGAGCCCGGAGCTGTGTGAGCGCGTCGAGGCGCTGGGAGCCTTCGTCCGGTTCGAGTCGAGCCTGCCTCTGCGGCTGCGGGAGCTGTCGCTGCTCATGGCCGCCCGGCACTGGGACGCGCAGTACTCATGGAACGCCCACGTCGACAAGACCGTGGAGGCGGGCATTCCCGCCGAGGCCGTCCAGGCGATCGCCGAGCGCCGGGAGCCGGAGTTCGACCGGGACGAGGACGCCGCCTTCTACCGGTTCTGCCACGAACTGCTGGAGGAGCACTTCGTCAGCGAGGAGACGTTCCGCGCGGCGCACGGGCACTTCGGTTCGCAGGGACTGGTGGACGCGGTCGGTTCGCTCGGCAACTTCAGCATGCTCGGCATGTGCCTGAACGCCTTCCAGGTCGACCTGCAGGCCGACCGGACGCCGCCGTTCCCCGACATCCGCGGCTACGGGCGCGTGGAGGCCGGTGAACACCCGCGGTGACCCGGCCCGTCCGAATCGGATTGGAACATTAAGGATGTCATAGAATGTCCCAAATTTAGTATCCGGACCGTAGGAAACCCACGGGTGAGGCGCGGCACGCCCCTTCACCCTCACGCCGGAGGAGCCATGGACCGTCTTCTCGTCATGCGCAGCTTCGTCACCGTCGCGAAGGTGGGCAGCTTCAGCGGTGCCGCCAAGGTCCTCGGCTCCTCCGGGTCGCTCGTCTCCCGGCACGTCGCCGACCTGGAGAAACAGCTCGGCGTGCGGCTCGTCAACCGCACCGCGCGGTCGATCAGCCTGACCGAGCCGGGGCTGCGCTACAGCACGTTCGCGCAGCGCGTCCTCGACGAGATCGACGACGAGGACGCGAGCATCGCCGAAATGCACGACCGGCCAGAGGGGCCGCTCTCGGTGATCTGCCCGAAATGGATCGGCAGCTTCGACCTCGGCGACGCCATCGCGGCCTTCGCCGTCGCCCATCCGAAGATCACCGTGCGTTTCGAACTCGGCGGAATGTCCGACCGCACCTATGACTTCCTGGACAGCGGATTCGACGTCGCCTTCCACACCCGGGATCTGCGGGACTCCAGCGTCCGGTTGAAAAAGATCGCCGCATTGCCGTTCGTGCTGTGCGCCGCGGAATCGTATGTCAAGAAACGCGGACTGCTCGCCGACCCGAACGAACTGAACGACCACGATTGCCTTGTGCACGTCAACGACCCGGTGTGGCGGATCGGGCACGGGCACGCCAGCACCCTGCACAAAATCCGCAACGTCGCCTTCATGTCGAACTCCTACATCGCGCTGCAGAAGGCGGCGGTGCACGGCCGCGGCATCGCCCTCATCCCGCACCGCCCGGCCTACGAGGACCTGGTCAGCGGCAACCTCCGCGTCCTGCTGCCCGACCTGCCCGTGCCCGACCGCTCCCTCTACGCGATCTACGGGCCGTCCGCGCAGATCCCGCGCAAGGTCGAGGTCTTCCTGAAGTTCCTGACCAGCTGGTTCTCCGACAACCCCATCCCCGCGTTCGAGCGATAGCGCGGCCGCGCCGTCGGTCATTGTCTGCAACTAACGTTTGCAGGCTTCATGGTCATGGAGCGTTGGAGCCGGGCCGCCGAGTTCCTAGGATCAATATGTGACCGTGCCGGACATCGCGCTCGGCACCTTTCAGGAAGGCAATGGCGGTGGGAATCCAGCGCATCGAATCGGTCCGCTACAACGTCGGGGACCTCGGCGAGTGCGTCCGCTTCTTCGAGGACCTCGGGCTGACGCTCGTCGAGCGCGACGACGAACGGGCCGTGTTCGAGACCCTCGCCGGGCAGACCCTCCGCCTCGCCGTCCCGGCCGACCCGGACCTCCCGCCGGCCCTGGAGCAGGGCCCGGGGATCCGCGAGGTGGTCTGGGGCGTCGACACGCAGGACGAACTGGACGCGATCGTCGCGCGGGTCGCCGCAGACCGTGAGGTGCGGCTCACCGACGACGGCGTCCACCACACGGCCGACGAGACGGGATTCGGCCTCGGCCTGACCCTGGCGGGGCCGGACAAGACCGGGCCGCGGACGCCACGCGCCGGCAACACCTGGGGGAACGTCGCGCGCTGGAACACCCCGGTGACGTCGGTGGGACGCGTCCGGCCACTGCGCATGTGCCACGTCGCGCTCAACATCCCCAAGGCCGGACGGGACGAGGCGGTCGCCTTCTACGTGGACCGCCTCGGCTTCGTACCCACCGACATCGTCAAGCCCATGGGCGTCTTCATGCGGTGCGAAGGGGACGCCGACCAGCACAACTTCCTGCTGTGCCACCGTCCCGACCGGGCCTCGACCAACCACGTCTCCTTCGAGGTGCCCGGCTTCGACGACGTCGTCGAAGCCGGCAACCACATGATCGCCGAGGGCTGGCGGGAGGCGCGGCGGCTCGGCCGGCACACGGTCGGCTCGAACATCTTCCGGTTCGTCCACGCCCCGTGCGGCGGGCGGGTGGAGTACGCCGCCGACATGGACCGGGTGGACGGCGCCTACGGCACCCGCGTCCACGAGACGGCCCCGCCGCACCACGTCTGGACCCTGCGCACCTCCCGGGACGCCCCCGAGGACGCCGACCGCTGACACCGACCTCCGGCACTGACCTCTGGCACTGACCTCTGACGCCGCCCTTTGGCACTGACCGCCGACGCCGACCTCTGACGCCGACCGCCGGCACTGACCGTCGACCGCTGACGCCGACCACCCCGACGCGACGAGAAGAAGAGAACCGATGACCCGGCAGTACACCTCCCTTCAGATGTTCATCGCGGGCGCCTGGTGCGCCGGCGGGACCGGGCGGACCGCGCCCGTGATCGACCCCGCCACCGAAGAGGTGATCGGGCAGGTTCCGCTGGCGACGACCGGCGACCTGGACCGCGCCGTCGACGCGGCCGTCGCCGGATTCGAGGCCTGGCGGTCGACGCCGATCGCGCGGCGGACGGCCGTCCTGCGCGCCGCCGCCGACCTGCTCACCGAGCGGGCGGACCACGTCGGCAGGGTGATGACCCTGGAGCAGGGCAAGCCGCTGCCCGAGGCCCGCGGCGAGGCCCTGCGCGTCGCCGACGCGCTGCGCTGGCACGCCGACGACGCGCGCCGCGCCTACGGGCGCATCATCCCGTCGGCGGACGACACGGTCCTGTCGGTCCGGCGGGAGCCCGTCGGGCCCGTCGCCGCGTTCGTCCCGTGGAACTTCCCGGCCGGCTCCCCGATGCGCAAGATCTCCGCGGCGCTGGCGGCGGGCTGCTCGATCGTCATCAAGGCGTCCGAGGAGACGCCCGGCACGGCCTGCGAGATCGTCCGCTGCTTCCAGGAGGCCGGGGTACCGGACGGCGCCCTCAACCTGGTGTTCGGCGAACCCGCCGAGGTGTCCGCGCATCTCATCGCCTCGCCCGCCGTCCGGCTCGTCGCCTTCACCGGCTCCATCCCCGTCGGCAAGCTGCTCGCGGCCCGCGCCGGCGCCGAGATGAAGCCGACGCTCATGGAACTGGGCGGCCACGCCCCCGTGATCGTCTGCGCGGACGCCGACCCGGTGACCGCGGCCCGGCGCGCGGCCAAGGCCAAGTTCGTCAACGCCGGGCAGGTCTGCACCTCGCCCAGCCGGTTCCTCGTCCACGAGAGCCTCATCGAGGACTTCACCGCCGAGTTCGTCAGGGCGGCCGACGCCATCGTGGTCGGCAACGGCCTCGACGACGGCGTGACCATGGGGCCCATGGCCAACGAGCGGCGCGTCAAGGCCATGGAGGACCTGGTCGTGGACGCCGTGAGCCGCGGCGCCGAGGTCGTGCGGGGCGGCGGGCGCCTCGACCGCGCGGGCTACTTCTTCGCCCCGACCGTCCTCACCGGCGTCCCGGGCGACGCCCGGGTCATGGTGGAGGAGCCGTTCGGCCCGATCGCCCCGATCACGGCGTTCACCGACCTCGACGACGCGCTCAAGACCGCGAACGCGCTGCCCTACGGGCTGGCCGCCTACGGCTTCACCCGGTCGTCGGCCACCGCCGAACGGCTCGTCCGCGGGTTCGACGCGGGCATCCTGTCGATCAACCACTGCGGCGGATCGGTCCACGAGGCCCCCTCGGGCGGCTTCAAGGAGAGCGGCCACGGACGCGAGGGCGGCCCGGAGGGACTGGAGGGCTACCTCGTCACCAAGCGCGTGTCCCACCTCCTGGAGGACTGAGCCGCCATGAGGAAGTTCTTGCGCTCGCGGCTGAGCGTGTCCCACCTCCTGGAGGACTGAACGCCATGAAGAAGTTCTTGCCGTCGCGGCTGAGCGTCCCCGACCTGCTGGAGGGCTGAGCCGCCATGCGTTTCTGCCGGATCGAGCTGGACGGCCGTCCCACCTGGGGACGGGTCGAGGACGACGTCGTCCAGCCGCTGGACGGGTCGCCGCTGGAGGGCGGCCGCCGCGACGCCGGGACGCCGGTCCCGCTGGCCTCGGCCGTCCTGCTGCCGCCCGTCGTCCCGCCGGTGTTCTACGCCGTCGGCCTGAACTACAAGGGCCACATCGAGCACGCTCTGGAGAAGGGGTACGCCGCCGTGAACGTGCCCGGCCGGCCGGAGGTCGCGTACCGGGCCAACAACGCCCTCACCGGCCACGGCTCGCCCATCGTCAAACCCGCCGGCGTCGAGGGGCGCTTCGAGGCCGAGGGCGAGGTCGTCGCGGTCATCGGGCGGAGGCTGCGGCGCGCGAGCTACGCGGAGGCGCAGGAGTCCGTCTTCGGCTGGACGATCGGCAACGACGTCAGCGCACGCACCTGGCAGCACCAGGACCGGTCCTTCTGGCGCAGCAAGAACAGCGACACGTTCAAACCCATGGGGCCGTGGATCGAGACCGACGTCGACCCGCTGGCCCAGACGACGACCATGCGCGTGGACGGAGAGCCGCGCGCGTCCTTCCCGACCGGCGCGATGATCTTCGACCCGTACGAGTACATCGTCGAGACGACCAGGTACATCACGATGCACCCCGGCGACGTCCTGTGGATGGGCGCCGACGGCACCTGCCGGATCGAGCCGGGCAACGTCATCGACATCGAGATCAGCGGGATCGGAGTGCTGTCCAATCCCGTCCACGCAGAAGAAGACGACTAAGACACGGCGCACCGAAAGGCACCCGGCGATGAGCAACAGGCCCCGCTACATCCATCACGTGAACTTCCCGACGACCGACCCCGACCGGACCGCCGAGTGGTACACCAAGGTCTTCGGCCTCAAACGGATCCAGGCGAAGAGCAACACCCGCGTGCTGCTGATGACGCGCGGCAACTTCGACCTCCACTTCACGCCGGTGGAGGAGATGGACCGCATGGCCCCCTACCACTTCGCGATCGAGGTGGACGACTGGGACGGCTTCCTCGCGCACCTCAAGGAGCTGGGGATCCGGCACACCCGGCCGATCGAGCGCCCGGAGAACCAGTCGAAGTTCTGCTACATCCACGACCCCGACCACACGATGATCGAGCTGGTCTACCACGGCAAGCGCCCGTCCTGACGCGCGATACGACCCAAGGAGGACCACAGATGAGCGTCGTATCGTCCGACGGCACCGCCATCTACTACGAACGTCACGGGTCCGGCCCGGCGGTGCTGCTCGTGCACGGCTCGGGCGGCCACCACGCGGCGTGGTGGCAGCAGGTCGCGCCCCTGCGCGACCGGTTCACGGTCGTGACCGTCGACCTGCGCGGCTTCGGCAAGTCGGACTCGACGATGCCGGAGTTCGACAGCCGGGACTTCCCCGGCGACATCGTCGCCGTCCTCGACCGGGAGCACCTGGCGGACGTGCTGCTGGTCGGCCAGTCCATCGGCGCCGTCGCCGCGCTGCGGGCCGGGCTGGCCCGCCCCGACCGCGTCGGCGGCGTCGTCCTGGCGCACTCGCTCGGCGGCATCTCCCACCCCGAGCTGTCCAGGCTCGTCGCCGACGACCGCGCCGAAGCGGTGAAGCTTCCCGTCATCGACCGGCTGCTGAGCAAGCGGTTCCAGGAGACCGAGCCCGCCCGGACGTTCCTGTTCCAGCAGATGGGCACGTTCAACGTCGCCAAGATGGCCGACCTGCGCAACCTGTCGGTCGACGGCCCCTCCATCGACGAGGTGGTCTCCTCCGGCATCGACGTGACGTTCCTGGCCGGGGAGGACGACGCCGTGCTGAGCCCCGCCACCGTCAGGCGGGCCCACGAGCTGGTCAAGGGGTCCCGGCTGGAGCTCATTCCGGACGCTCCCCACTCCATGTACTGGGAGCGGCCCGACCTGTTCAACGCGGCCGTCGTCCGCGTCCGTGAAGCACTTTCGGAGGGAAAGGCGTCGGCATGAAACTCACCCAGGCGGAGGCGGAGGAGATCGTCGCCGCGTCCCTCAGGAAGAGCGAGGCCCTCGGCAAGGCGCTCAGCATCGCGGTCGTGGACGCCGGCGGCTTCCCGGTGCTGATCAAGCGTTCGGACGGCGCCCGACCGCTCACCCCCAGCATCGCCATGAGCAAGGCCTACACCGCGGCGGTGATGGAGCGGCCCAGCAACATGCTGAAGAACTGGGCCGAGAGCAACCCGGGCTTCTTCGCCCAGCTCTCCACGATGGGCACCCATCCCATCGTCGCGACGGAAGGCGGCGTCACCATCAAGCGCGACGGGGAGATCCTCGGCGGCCTCGGCGTCTCCGGCGGCACCCCCGACGAGGACCAGAAGATCTGCGACGAGGTACTCGCGGCGCTGGGCTACGAGCTGGAGTTCCCCGCATGGGGCTCCGGCGCCCCCAGGAAGCAGGAGAGCGGCAATGGCTGACACTTACAAATTCCGCATCGACCACCACGGGAGCCTGATCCGCCCGGCGGAGGTACTGAACGCGCGCGCCCGGCACGCCGCCGGGGAACTCGACGACGCGGGCCTGCGCGCCGTCGAGGACGAGGCGGTCAGCGAGACGGCCCGTCAGCAGCGCAAGCTGCGGATGTCCGTCGTCACCGACGGCGAGTTCCGGCGCGAGGACTTCCGTGGCGCCGTCCTCGACACCGTCGGCGGGTTCCGCCGGACCGGCGGCACCGACAAGTACGGCCGGGCGCAGTGGGCGGTCGACGGCGAGGTCAAGGCGAGCGGCGCCCTCATCGCCGACGGCTACGACGGCGTCAAGGCGATGGCCGGGAGCGCGGCCCCCAAGGCCACCCTGCCCTCCCCGGCATACGTGGCCGCCACCTGCTACGACCCCGAGATCTCCGGTGCCGCCTACAAGAGCCCGGTGGAGCTCGGTGAGGCCCTCGCCCGGATCATCCGCGACGAGATCGAGCTGCTCGTCTCGCGGGGCATCCGCCTCGTCCAGCTGAACAACTTCCGCTACGGCTCGTACTTGTTCAACCGGGGCGGGCAGCCGCTGACGCTCGATCAGGCGATCGCCATCGACTCCATCGCGGTGGACGTGGCCAAGCCCGAGGACGTCCGCATCGGCCTCTGCCCGACCCACCGGGCGTCCGGCGCCGTGGACCGCGACGCCGCCGCGCGCCTGTTCGCCGGCCTGCCCGTCGACCGCTGGGTCCTGCCCTACGACAAGGGCACCGAAGGCGAGACGCACCTCCTGCGCGCCGTCCCCACCGACCGCGACGCCGCCCTCGGCATCGTCGACCCGACGGTCGCCGAACTGGAGGACGTCGAAACGATCATGCAGCGGATGGACGCCGCGGCGGAGCTGAAGGACATCGAGGACATCGCCGTCACCCCGAGCGCCGGCTTCTCCGACACCGCCGGACGCGCCGCGATCTCCGCCGACGACCAGCGCCGCAAGCTCGTCCACGTGGAGACCATCGCCCGCATGTGCTGGGGCAACGAGCTGTAGGCCAGAGGTGGGCCAACGCGCTGATCGACGCCGCCGCCACGTCACTGAATCCGACCGGAAGTCGCTGGTGCCGCGACCGGAAGTCGCGGCACCAGCCGGGTCGTTCGGGGGCGACCCGGGGCAGCAGCGCGAGGTCGGTGGAGCGGCTTGGGAAAACGTTCAGGGCCGTCGGAACCCGGGGGTCCGACGGCCCTGTTCGGCCGGTCCATGGTCAGGCCTTGTCGAAGGTGTTCTTGGCCCAGAGGTAGGAGACGGCGGCGATGCCGACGCACCAGGCGGTGGCGATGGCGGCGCTGTTGCCGATCGGCGTGCCGAGGAGGAGGCCGCGGACGGTCTCCATGATCGGGGTGAAGGGCTGGTACTCGGCGAACCAGCGCAGGGCGGTGGGCATGGAGTCGGTGGGGACGAAGCCGCTGCCGAGGAAGGGCAGCAGGATCAGCGGCATGGGCGCGTTGCTGGCGGACTCGGGGGTCTGGGCCTTCAAGCCGAGAGCGACCGACAGCCACGTGATGGCCACGACGAACAGGGTGAGCAGACCGGCCGCGGCGACCCATTCGGCGGCGGTGGCGTTCGGGCGGAAGCCCATCGCCAGGGCGACGCCGATCAGGACGGCCATGCCGAGGAGCTGCTGGATCACGGCGCCCACGACGTGACCGGTGAGGACCGACGGCCGCCAGATCCGCATGGTCCGGAAGCGGGCGATGATGCCTTCGGTCATGTCGGTGGCGACCATGACGGCTGTTCCGGTCGCGGCGGTCCCCACGGCCATGAGCAGGATGCCGGGGACGACGTAGTTGACGTAGGTGTCGCGCCCGCCGCCCAGGCCCGCGCCGAGAGTGCCGCCGAAGACGTAGACGAACACGAGCAAGAGGATGACCGGGGTCGCGACCAACTGCACGGTCATGGACGGATAGCGGAGCAGGCGCTTGAGCTGGCGCCGGATCATGGTGGACGAGTCGCGCGTGGCAAGGGCGAGAGTGTTCATCGGGCGGCCTCTGTCTGCTGGTTCGTGGGGGGTGAGGGTGTTCATCGGGTGGTTTCTGTCTGCCGGTTCGTTGCGGTGAGGGTGTTCATCGGGCGGTTTCTGTTTGCTGGTTGGTGGGGGGTGAGGGTGTTCATCGGACGGCTTCCGTCTGCTGGCCCGTGAGGGTGAGGAAGACGTCGTCGAGGTCGGGGGTGTGGACGCTCATGTCGGCGACGTCGATCGAGCGTTCGTCCAGGAGGACGAGCAGTTCGCGGATCGCGCTGACGCCGCCGTCGCTCGGCACCTGCAACGTGAGCGCCTCGGGATCGGCGATCGCCGTGCCGAGAAGGTCGCGGGCGGCGTCGAACGGGGGCATGCCGGCGAAGGTGAGCTTGATGTGGCCGCCGGGGATGAGCCGCTTGAGCTCTTCGGCGGTGCCTTCGGCGATCAGCCGCCCGTGGTCGAGGAGCGCGATGCGGTCGGCGAGCTCGTCGGCCTCCTCCAGGTACTGCGTGGTGAGGAAGATGGTGACGCCGCTCGCGACGAGTTCGCGCACGATCTGCCACATCGAGCGGCGGCTGCGGGGGTCGAGGCCGGTGGTGGGCTCGTCCAGGAAGATCAGGCGCGGGTCGCCGACCAGGGTCATCGCCAGGTCGAGCCTGCGCTGCATGCCGCCGGAGTAGGTTGAGGCCGGCTTGCGGGCCGCGTCGACCAGGTCGAACCGGTCGAGCAGCTCGGCGGCCCTGCGCTTGCCGTCCCCGCGGGACAGGTGGTTCAGGTCGGCCATGAGGAGCAGGTTCTCCTCGCCGGTGAGCAGCTTGTCGACGGCCGAGTACTGGCCGGTGACGCCGATCGCGCCGCGCACGTCGTCGGGCCTTCGGGCCAGGTCGTGGCCGGCGACCTGGACGGTGCCGCCGTCGGCCGGGATCAGGGTGGAGAGGATCTGGACGGTGGTGGTCTTGCCGGCGCCGTTCGGGCCGAGCAGGGAGAAGACCGTTCCTTCGGGGACGGCCAGGTCGATGCCGTCGAGCACGATCTTGTCGCCGTAGGACTTGCGCAGCCCGTTCGCCGCGATGGCCGGGTTCGTCATGATGCTGCTCCTCAGAGGCTGCGGGCGACGATGTCGCCGTGGGCGGTGGTCGCGTGGATGTCGAGCTGGGCGCCGGCGCCTTCGGCGTTCTTGAGCGCGTTGCGGATCCGGCCGTGGGCGGTGCCGGCGTCCAGTGAGGCCGAGACTCCGGCGGCGGCGCCGACCGACACCTCGCCGGCCTGGGTGCGCAGCACGACCGTGCCGCGCACCGCCTCGGCGATGTGAATGTCGCCCTTCGCGGTGCTGATCTCCGCGGGTCCGTTGAGCCGTCCGACCGAGACGTCGCCGGCGACGGTGGTGAGGCGGACGCTCGCGGCCTCGTCGAGCTTGATCGGGCCGTGCGCGCTCTCGAAGGCGACGTCGCCGAGCCGTCCGACGCCCCGGAAGTCGGCGCTGGCCGCCTTCGCCTCGACCCGGGAACCGGCGGGCAGCCGGACCGTCACCTCGATGGATCCGGAGGGGCCGAGGAACTGGTTCGCCGCCGAGGTCTCGATCCGCAGGACGCCGTCGTCGTACCCGACCTCGGTCCGCTCTGCCATCTTCACGTCGCGTCCCTTCGAGGCGTCCGCCGGCCGGACCTCGACCGTGGTCTCGGCCCCGTCGGCGGCGATGAACTGGACGCGTCCCGCGGGGATGTCGAGGACGGCTGAGATCGGGGCGGGGGTGTCGAACTTCTGCATCGTGCTCTCCTGTGGCTCGTTGTTTCGAACACTGGAAACGCTACGTTGCGTTCAAGATTCCGGCAACTAGTTCGTTGCATGCATGTAGTGTTAGTGCAGGTAGATAGACGAATATTGTTGCAATGGTCCTGAAAGGAATGCAACAGCGATCACTTGATTCATTGCAATGGCATGAAGGTGAACGCTATGCTGGGGGCATCGACGAGCACGAAGGAGATCGCGATGCCGGGAGGCAGGCTCACCCAGCAGGAACGCCAGCAGATCGCGCTGGGGCTGGCCGACGGCCTCCCCTACGCGGAGATCGCCCGACGTCTCGACCGTCCGACCTCGACGGTCACGCGTGAGGTGATGCGCAACGGCGGCCCCACCGCCTACCGCGCCGACCTGGCCCACCGCGCCACCGAGCGCCGCACCCACCGGCGCAGGCGGTCCGCGCCCACGGGACCGGAGGCGACCTCCCAGCCCTATGGGCGCGACGCCGAGGCGGTGCGCGAGTTCGAGGAGGCGTTCACCACCGTCCTCATGCAATCGGGCCTGCCCAAGATGACGGCCAGGGTGCTGGCCAGCCTCTCCATCACCGACTCCGGCAGCCTCACCGCGTCCGAACTCGCCCGGCACCTCCAGGTCAGCCCGGCGTCCATCTCCAAGGCGATCACATTCCTGGAGGGCCAGAGCCTGGTCCGCCGGGAACGCGACGAACGCCGCCGCGAGCGCTACGTCGTCGACGACGACCTCTGGTACCAGGCGATGATGGCCAGCGCCCGGTCCAACACCCAGGTGATCGAGACCGCACGGCAGGGCGCCGGCGTCCTCGGCCCCGACACCCCGGCCGCCGCCCGCCTGGAGAACGTCGCCCGCTTCCTCGACTTCGTCGGCGAAAGCATGATCCGCGCGGCGGAGCAGGCCCGCGAGGTCCTCTACACCAAAGCCGAGACGCCCCCTGGCGACACCGCCAAGCCGAGTTCAGACCCCGAATAGCCGACCGTCCCAAACGCCAGCCGGGCGAGGGCGAGGGGACGGCCACCGAGGCGGCGAGGCGAGGGCGACGGGACGGGCATCTGCGAGGGCGACGGGCGGCCGCTGCGGCGGCGAGGGGACGGCCACTGCGACGGCGAGGCGAGGGCGACCAGACGGCCCATTGCGACGGCGACGGCGACGGCGCGACGGCGACGGCGAGGGGACGGCCACTGTGACGGCGAGGGTGACGGGACGGCGAGGGCGACGGCGTAGGCCGTTCACGTCGGGAGGCATCGGGAACGACAAGCGGCGGTCGGTGCACAGTCGGATCTCGCCGCACGGGGTCATGCTGGTGTGAACAGCGGGGTAAGCCCACGCCGGTCGGCTTCGAGCCCAAGCAGGTCGGCCTTGGTCAGGACGTCCTCCCACTCACTGGGGCGGTCCGGCAGGGGTGAGGGTGTCCTGGATCATCACGGTGTTGATCAGGCCCGGTGCGGACTAGAGGATGCGCAGGCAGCACAGCATCCCGGCTCCTGCTCCTCGCGCCGGTTGCTACACAGGGCGGCTACTCGGTACCCACCCTCCCCCCCCGGCTCATCCTGCTCGCCCCCTTTGGCGCTTGCTGACAATCCAGTGGGACGACAGCGACGCCACCTTCCGGCGGGCCGGACGAAGGCCCGTGCCATGCATCGCCCCGGTCTACAACTACCACCTCGTAGGCAGTTCTGGTCGCGTTCCGGCGAAGAGGCCGCCGCGAAGGTGATCTGTTCTGCGTGAATGGTCCCCGGCATGGGTCTCCTGCGCGGATTCACGATGTGCGCGTGCCCGGGGTCCTCCTTTTTACCGGTTTTAGTGTGGTTGCTGTAGGTGGACGGCTGAGCTGGCCTTCCGAAGGCGAGCGCGGTCGTTTCTCTTGGTTGCCGGTTGCTGTCACGTTGGTTGCGGTAGCCGGATCGGGGAGGGATGTTCTTCTACGGGTCGGCGCGGAGTTCCGCCGGGCGCCGCGCTCCGCGCGGCAAAGCAATCAGCGACAGCGAAATGGGGTGCCCGGGGTCGCCGGTGACCGCGCGAAGCGCGCCCTTGGCAGCGGCCGCACCCCGCACCCGTCCCTCACCCGAGCAGCCATCCCCAACCCGACCACCGCAACCAACGTGACCCCAACCGGCAACCACCCCCACCCTGCGCACCCACCCGCAGGGACCACCCCAACCACCCACCCACAGCAACCACCCCAACCCCGATAAAGCCGCGCTCAGCCACCCACAAACCGTGGGACGACCATCGGCCGCAAGGAACGGCCCTTTCGCGCTGGGCGGACCGACCGCAAGAAAAGGGCGGTGACATTAATGTGGCGTGTCCAAAATGTCCACCAGCAGTACCGTGATCTTCCCCTACAATTAAAAGGGTAACGGACTCTGGTGTCGGGAGGTGAACCCCGTGTCCATGCCCCTCCAAATCGTCGAAGGCCCCGCAATCGTCGGCGGCGCACGAGAATGGGAAGACCGGGAGTGGTTCCCA
>NZ_JBEZGN010000019.1:0-167098 GCF_040650055.1 Spirillospora sp. NPDC048819
TGGTCACGCTGGCGACGCCGCCACCAGGCCCGCGCCCGCCGCTGCCACTACCAACGACAACAACGCCTCATCGATCACTAAATGCGGCTGGAGTATTAATCAGTGGATAGCACGCATTCTGGACTAGCCCGTCAGCGCAGTGGACTATCTCGTTCGCGTTGAACAGAGCGACGACCTAAGGCATCATTGATGTCTCACGCCCAGTCGTTGCCGCGGAGGCATTTCTGCACGCTCTTCCTGTCCGGAGGGGTACGGATTTCCTACCTTCGAGGCAGCATTTCCGCTCCCCTGCGACGCTGAAAGTGCCACTTGATGCACCCCGCACCTCTTCCCCTCAACGGCAAGCAGCCCTGCTCGATGCCACACTGTGGTCGTTTGTCGTGCTTTCATGTGCGGCTGGAGACCGACGCCGTCGCCGACGACCGGCTGCGGTCCGGGGATTCCTGCGGGGCGCATCTCGCCGAGGTCGTCCAGGAATTGGCGCGCTGGGCCAAGGAGCAGCGGCGGCAACCCGCGCAGGTGGTCGTCTACGCGATGACGGAGGACCGCCCCTCGAATGAGGTGAACGGGCCCGCGAGATCTTTTGACCGGCTCGCACTCGGCACGATCCCGGTATGACATTACGGAGCGTGGCTGGATCCGGGCATTGCCCGTCGGCCGGCGGCTTCCCATACTGGGCGGGCAATGCCGGACGCGGACGGACGAAAAGGGGTCGGCATGGGATTCCAGCTGGGCTTGTTCTCACCCAACACCGAATCGGGACTCGCCATCACGACCGCCCCGGAAAGATGGCACGCGACCTGGGACAACAATCTCCGTCTCGCACGTCTCGCGGATGAGTCGGGCATCGACTTCCTGCTGCCCGTCGCGCGGTGGACGGACTGGGGACCCGACACCGACTTTCACCGGAGCGCCCTCGACCCTCTCGTGTGGGCGTCCGGTCTCCTCGCCGCCACCAGCCGAATTCGCGTGTTCAGCACCGTCCACACCGCGTTCCATCACCCGGTCGTCGCGGCCAAGCAGCTCGCGACCGCCGACCATCTCAGCAAGGGACGGGTCGGGCTGAACATCGTCGCGGGCTGGCACGCCCCCGAATACGAGATGTTCGGGCTCACCCTGCCCGACGACCACGACACGCGTTACGGGCTCGCGCAGGAATGGTGGGACGTCGTCAGGCGCATCTGGTCGACGGACGAGCCGTTCGACCATGAAGGGCAGTTCTTCCAGCTCAAACATGTGGTGGGGAGGCCCAAGCCGTACAATGGGCAGAGCCTTCCGGTGATCAACGCCGGGTCGTCCACGCAGGGACGTTCGTTCGCCGCCCGCAACGCCGACCGCGCGTTCACCGTGGTCGGCGGCCCCGAGGACGGGGCGGAGATCGTGAAGGCGATCCGCGCGGAGGCCGCGTCCCATGACCGGACCGTCGGGGTGTTCACTCTCGGCCACGTCGTGTGCCGGCCGACGAGGACCGAGGCGGAGGACTTCCTGCGCTACTACGCCGACGAGCACGCCGACTGGCCCGCCGTCGACGAGGTGATGCGGTTGCAGGGGTTGCACGCGCAGTCGTTCACGCCCGAGATGCTGCAGGTCTACCGGGACCGGTTCGCCGCCGGGCACGGAAGCTGCCCCCTGGTCGGCGACCCCGACGACGTCGCGGACGGTCTCGCGGAGTTCGCCGATGCGGGATTCGACGGTATCGCTCTGTCGTTCCTCAATTACGCTGATGAGCTGGGCTACTTCGCCGCCGAGGTCATGCCGCGGCTGCGGGCCCGGGGTGTCCTGTCCACCGACCGTAACGAAACGGCTCCACCGACACGAACATGACTTCTCCCGAGACCTCGCCGCCTCTGTCCGCCTACCAGCGGGTCGTCAGCAAGGACATCGACGTCCTGCACGACACGGTCGAGCCGTTCGCCGTTGGGCACGACCTCCAGGCCCGTGAGCCGGGCGTCACGCTGGACGGCCGCGTCAACGCCGTCGGTGTGGGTTCGGTCAATCTCGTCTGGGTGCGCTACGGAGGCGGCGGGGTCATCGTGGACACGCCCCCGACCGAGGGACACTTCGCCATGTGCGCGCCGATCGCGCCGATGGGCGTCGAGTACCGGTCCACGCACAACCGGGACACGGCGGGCGGCAGCCTCGTCCTCTCCCACGACGAGGCGATGCGGATGACGCCGCACCCGACGCTCGGCTGCCTCGTCATCGCCACGAGCACCGGGCGTCTCGCCGACCACCTCGACCGCCATCTGGGACGGGAGCACAGCCCGCCGCTGCGTTTCCACAGCGTGGACGGGCCGGCCATCACCCCGTCCTCGATCGTCGAACGCACCTGGCGGCATGTCTGCGACGTGCTCGACCACGCGACGGGACGCGGGGGCGGCCTGCATCCACTGGCGGCGCGGAGCCTGGAGGAGTCGCTGCTCACCGCCATCCTCCTGGGGCTTCCGCACACCGCCACCGAGAGCCTCGCGGAAGCGCCCGCCCGCGTCCCGCACCATCTCGCGGGGACGATCCGCGAGTGGGTCGAGACCCATCACCATCGTCCGATCGGCGTCACCGACATCGCCGCTGCGGTGGGGATCGGCGTCCGGCAGCTTCAGGCCATCTGCCAGGACCAGTGGGGCATGACGCCCACACAGTTCCTGCGCGGGGTGCGGCTCGACCATGCCCGCACCGCGCTCGTCGAGGCCCGGCCCGGCCCGCGCACGGTCACGGTCACGGACATCGCCGGGGCCGCCGGATACCTCCACATGAGCCGTTTCGCCGCCCACTACCGGCAGCGTTTCGGGGAGACCCCCACCCAGACCCTCAAGCGAACCGTCGACGCCCCCTGACGCCACCCGCGTGGAAGTCCCGCATGGGAGTCGCGCGTGGGAGTCCCGCATGGGAGCCCCGCATGGGAGCCCCGCGTGGAAGTCTCGCGTGGGAGTGCGCCGCCTGTGCCGGGGTGTACCGCTCATGTGGGTGTGCCGGTGTGCCGCTCATGTGGGGTGTGCCGGTGTGCCGCCCCTGCTGGTGCCGCGGTGCGGTCGAACCCGTGCCAGTCGAACCTGGGCCGGTCGAACCTGGGCCGGTCGAACCCGGGCCGGTCGAACCCGGGCCGGTCGAACCCGTGACGGCCGAACCCGTGACAGTCGAACCCGTGTCGGTCGAACCCGTGGCGGTCGAACCTGGGACGGTGTCGCCTGGGACGGGGTCAGGTGTGGAGGCGTTCTGCGTTTGTGCGGAGGCGATCTCCTGCGCGGCGGCCGAGGCGGGCGATCGCGCGGTTCGCCGTTGGCGACACGCGGGAGAGGGCGCGGCCGAGGCGGGCTTCGGCGGCGACGAACGCGACGGGTGCGTCCTGCCGGACGGCACGCAGGACGGCCCGCGCGACCTTCTCCGGCGGGAAGCCGCGCCGCTCTACCGCGCGGCCCATCCGCTCGCGCAGTTCGCCGTCCACACTGGGTGGCAGGCCGACGAAGCGGGTCCGGCCCGTGATGGGCGTGTCGATCGCTCCGGGGCAGATGGCGGAGACGCCGATGCCGTAGCGGTCCATGTCGAGGCGGAAGCATTCGGTCATCTGGAGCACGGCGGCCTTGGTGGCGGCGTAGGCGGGGAGTTCGGGGCTGGGCAGGTACGCCACCATGGACGAGACGTTGACGATGTGGCCGCCCTCGCCGCGCTCGACCATCTGGCGCCCGAACAGGCGGCATCCCCGGTACATGCCGTCCACGTTGATGGCGCGGATGCGGGCCCAGTCGTCTTCCGATGTGTCGAGGAGTGAGCCGGCCAGGGCGATGCCCGCGTTGTTGACGACGACGTCCGGGACGCCGAAGGAGACACGGACGTGGTCGGCGAACTGTTCCATCGCGTCGGCGTCGGCGACGTCGACCCTGTAGGCGTGGGCTTCGCCTCCGCCTGCGGCGATCTCGTCCACGGTGCGCTTGGCGGCGCCTTCATCGATGTCTGCGACGACCACACGGGCCCCTGCGTCGGCGAAGGCGTGGGCCGTGGCGCGTCCGATGCCGCTGCCCGCCCCAGTGACGACGACGAGATCGCCGCCGAAGTCCTTCCCGGGCTCTCCTGCCGCGCGCGCGTGGGCGAGCGCCGGAGTCTCTGGCCCGCCGTCGATGTGCTCGACGAACTCGGTGACCCAGCGGGCGATGAGGTCCGGGTGGCTGCGCGCGACCCAGTGTCCGGCCGGTGCGCGCCGTACGTACAGGCGTGTCACAGGTCCGCGCGCGGACAGCAGCAGTGGCTGGGACCCGTACTTGTCCTTGATGGAGACTATGAGCTGGACGGGCACGTCCGTCCGCCCCTCGTCGGCCCGGTTCGTCTGGCCGCCGGACCGGGCGGCGCGGCGGCCCATGTTGGCGCGGTACAGGCCGAGCCCGTTGCGGGCGTCCGTCTTGAGGGTGTCCGCCGGGTGGCCGGACCGCGGCTCGGCGCCCTCCCGCAGCCCCATCACGCGCGGAAACCCGGCGGACAGGACGCGGGCCGCGGCCTCGCCCACCTTCGGCGCCATCAGCACCGGCATGTAGACGCTGCGGCGTGCCTGGCCGAGGACCTCCGCCACGCCGCGCGGACCGGACCGGACGGCCTGCCGCGTCCAGCGCGCCATGTGCCGCCGGTCCGGCCCGGAGATCGAGGTGAACGAGGCGATGCGTCGCCGCAGCCGGTCCCCGATGACGGCCTCCCAGCCCTGCACCGAACCCCAATCGTGCCCCACCAGGTGGACGGGCTCATCGGCGCCGACACCGTCCAGGACGGCTTCGAGGTCGCCCATGAGCGCGTCCAGCCCGTAGTCGAGCGGGTCGGACGGGCTGCCGGACGCGCCGGCGCCGCGCACGTCGTAGACGACGACGCGGAACCGTCCGGCGAGCTGCTCGGCCACCTCGTCCCACATGGCGCTCGTGTCGGGGTAGCCGTGGACGAGGACCACCGTCGGCCGGTGTTCCTCGCCGCGCACCCGCACGGCCAGCTCGATCTCGTCCGACCTCACCCGCTGGTCTCGCATGAGCCCCGCCTGCCCGTCCGTAGAAGCGTTTCCCGTGAAACTACGTCCTCGGGCGGGCAGCCGGTAGCGTCCGCGTCCGCCTACCGGACGGGCTGGCGGAGGATCGTGCGCATCTTCTCCGGGTCGGTCTCACTGGGGTCGGACAGGTAGATCTCGTGATGCAGGCCGTTCCGCACGAGGCCCTCGGCCTCCATCAGCGCGGCCATGCGGGCAAGGGTCGCCGGCTCGTCGGAGTAGGCGCCTCGGTGGAGGACCTGGACGCATCGGCCGTCGGTGAACGTGACGTGCTGGACGCGGCACGCCGCGGGCACTCCGGGCCGCACCTCTTCGCAGGCCCGGTCGACCGACTCGGTGCCGTCCGGGAGACGAAGGAACAGATGCCACCACCACTGGTCGCGCGGCACGTCGAACGGCGAGCGCTCGTCCTCCACCCACCAGCGTCCCTCCAGGGGCGCCATCGGCGCACCGAGCGCGCCCATGACCGCGTACAGCGCTCCCACGCTCTCGCCGTAGGCGGTACCGCCCGGCTCGCCACGGCCGGTGACGGCCAGCCCCGACACGGCCCCGTGCTCCACCAGCTCCGGGTCCTCCGCCGCCTCGTACCAGCTCATCGGTCATCCTCCACTCGAATCAGCACCTGAGTCTCCAGGCGCTCGGGCGGCGTGGTCGCGGGGTCGTTGAGGTACACCTCGCGGACGGGCCCGGCGGGCGTGTGCCCGTAGTCGCCGAACCACGCGAGCACGCCATGGACCGTGAGCGGAATCTCCTCGTACGGGCCGACATGGACGGCCCCGGCGAATGACCCACCGGGCAGGACGTCGTCGCCGTCCGCCGCCTGGACGACCACGCGGACGTCGAACTCCTCCTCCATGTCCAGGGGGAACAGCCCGACCAGCACTCCGTCCGGTGACATCCGGGGCAGCAGCCGGGCCACGCACGCCGCGGTGGCGTCCGGGATCGTCTCCGGTGTCGCGGGCTCACGTGCGGTGAAGACCCGCCGCGGCGGCTCCCGGACGATCGACACCGTGCTCTCCGGCAGCCCCTCGGCGAGGACGCGGTCCAGGAGACGCAGGCCGCGCTGCCGCCGCGCGACATCGGCCTCGATCCGGTCCCGCGCCGCCTTCAGCTGATCGCCCCCGCCCTCGGCCCCGGAGAGCACACTGCCTCCGGATCCGACGCCGCCCCCGGACAGGACGCGCGCCACGACCGGCAGCGGCACGTCCATCGCGCGCAGCAGGCCGATCATGAGGGCGTCCCGGGCCTGGCCGGGCCGGTAGTACCGGTAGCCGGACGCCGGGTCCGTCCACGCGGGGGCGAGGAGCCCCAGGTCGTCGTAGTGCCGGAGTTGCTTGACGCTCAGCCGGCACAGCCGGGCGAAGCGCCCGATCGGCAGGAGATCGTTGCTCACAGGCCCCACCCTGACGTCTCCCACAGTGGGAGAGTCCAACTCAGCGAACGGGCGGCGTCAGGACGGGCGTGCCTGGAGTCCGGTGCACTCCCGCAGGCCGTTCCACCGTTTGACGGCGGCCTTCGCCTGGGCGCCCTTCAGCGGAATCGGGATGCCGCCGGAGATCCGCGCAGGATCCCACTTGTCCTTGGTGACCTTGCCGTTCTCCACGCGCAGGTACAGCACGCCGGACTCCGCCGTCTTGCCGTTGGCGGAGTAGAACACGAAGTTGCCCATGCCGTAGTGGACGTACGCGCCGTCCTTGTAGCCGCCGCCGAGCGGGATGTGCGCGTGGCCGCCGACGAGGATGTCCGCACCTGCCGCGATGAGTTTCTCGGCGAGTTCCTGCTGGCGCGGAAGCGGGCAGGGCTGCAGCTCCGCTCCCCAGTGCAGGTGGACGATGACGACGTCGGACCCCTTGCTCGCCTCCTTCACCGCCTGGACCATCCGTGGGACGTTCTTCGCGGAAGCAAGCCCGCCCTTAGTGTCGGTGGCCGTCCACGCCTGGATCAGGTTGTTGTCCAGTACCTGCGTGGCCCCCACGATGGCGAGCTTGTTGCCCTTCACGGTGACGCGGTAGGGACGGTAGGCGTCATCGGCGTTCTTGCCGATTCCGACGGTCGGGAACCCGGTGCGCTTGATGGCGGCCAGGGAGTCGGCCAGGCCGCCCTCCATGTAGTCCATGCCGTGGTTGTTGGCCATGGACGTGACGTCCACGCCGGCGGCCTTCAACGCCTTGAAGGCGGTCGCGGGGGCGCGGAAGGTGAACGCCTTGCCGGGCGCGGGCGTCCCGCCCGTCGTGATGGCCGTCTCCAGGTTGACCATCGCGAGGTCGGCGTAGCGCAGCTTCCTCGCGATCGGCCCAAGCGCGGTCGAGGGATTGTTGAGACGGGGACGCAGGATTCCCTCGAAATGCACGTCGCCGCCGAACGCGAGGATGATCGGCTTCTTGGCGGGCTGCGTGGGCTTGGTCGGCTGCGTCCCGGCCGAGGAGCCGCCGGGTGCGGGCGGCGTGGCGCCCTTCGCCTCGGAGTCTCCCGAGCTGCCGCACGCCGCGGCCGTCAGCGCCATCGCCCCCGCCACGGCCGCAGCCGCGACCCTGTTTCGCCGCACGCTCATCGCCTCACCTCCGCCCCGGCCCCCACGGACCTCCTCGATCGGACGCCAAGCATGCCATGCGCACCGAACACCGCGGCATAGACGTCCGATTCAGTGTCTTGAGACACTCGTGTTTACCGGGGTAGGTTGAGCCGCATCGTCGCGTTCAAGGGCCTCGGCGTGAACGGTTCTTGACCTATCCCAGAGGGACGGCCCGGCCTCGGGGCCGCCTCTCACCCGGCGTGTCTCTGCGGGACGCGCCCCGAAGCGGCCGGGCGGCCTCCCCCGCCCGGCCGCTTCCCATGTCACCGGGCGGCCTGCTCCGCATCGTGCGTTCAGGCTCTGGCCACGTACGGGAACCGACACCAGGAGCACGAGCACGCCGCTACCGGAAGGTATGAGATTGAGCGTGGCGTTCTCTGATTTGGAAAGCGTCTGACGTCGCGTGGTTCGCGTTAGGGTGCGGCGCTATGTCGTTGCGCTTTGATGTGACCGGGTGGGAGCAGGTGCAGCCCGGGGCCTTCCGGAATGCGGACGGGGACGGGCTGGCCGTCTACGGGTTCGACATCCCGCCGGATCTGCCCGCGCCGCTGGAGGATCTCGATCTGCTGCGCGCCCGGACGGTGGCGCACACGGCGGCGGGCGGCGGCGGGGTCGTCGAGCTGGACGTCGTCACGGTGGACGGGCTTCCGGCGGTGCGGCAGATCGTCAAGCTGCCGTTGCCGGACCGTCCGAGCGGCGTGGCCTACCTCGGGTCGTTCACGGTGCCGCGCGCCGACCGGAGCCTCGTGCTGAAGGTCCAGTGCCTGGAGGAGGGCGTCACCGGGATGCGCGACAGCGTGGCGCTCGACCGGTTCATGTCGGAGTACGGGCAGGGGCGCGACATGCAGGAGATGATGCGCTCGTGGGCGCAGCACCCCTACGCGCCGGACGTGCAGGGCGGCCTGCCGCGGAACTGGTCGGACGACCCCGGATGGGACCCGCATTTCCCGCAGCATCCGCTGTCGCGGGCGCGGCGGATCATGGCGGCGCTCGCCCCGACCGTCGAGGTGCATCCCGACTTCAAGGCGGCGGCACCGTTCTCCGGCTGACCGTTCTCCGGCTGACCGGCACGTCGGCTGACCGCGTCGGCCGACCGCGCGCAGGTTGGCCGGCGCGCCGCTGGTCAGTGTTCGGCCTTCTGGCGGTTGCCGCGGCCCAGTTCGTAGGGGCCGTCCCCCTGGTCGAGTTCCTGCGGTTCGCCGTCGGATTGGCGTGCGGCTTTCTGGAGGGCGGACTTGGCGTCGTCCAGGGAACCGCCGAATGCCTGCGAGACGGCCTGGAGCGCGGTCGTGACCTCGCTGGGAATGACCCAGAAGGTGCTGCCCTGGCCTTCGGCGAGTTTCGGCAGCGTCTGCAGGTATTGGTAGGCGAGGAGCTTCGGGTCGGGGTCGGCCTCGTGGATGGTGTTGAAGACGCGGTCGATCGCGACCGACTGTCCCTCGGCCTCCAGGATGGCGGCCTGCCTGGCGCCTTCGGCGCGCAGGATCGTCGACTGCTTCTCGCCCTCCGCGGTGAGAATCTTGGACGCGCGGGCGCCCTCGGCGGTCAGGATCGCGGCGCGCTTCTCCCGCTCGGCGCGCATCTGCTTCTCCATGGCGTCCTTGATGGACGGCGGCGGCTCGATCGCCTTGATCTCCACGCGGGTGACGCGGATGCCCCATTTGCCGGACGCGTCGTCCAGCACGCCGCGCAGCGCGGTGTTGATCCGGTCGCGGGACGTCAGGGTGGCCTCCAGGTCCAGGGTGCCGATGACGTTGCGCAGTGTCGTCGCGGTGAGCTGCTCGATCGCCTTGATGTAGTTGACGATCTCGTAGTCGGCGGCGCGCGGGTCGGTGACCTGGAAGAACAGCACGGTGTCGATGTGGACGACGACGTTGTCCTCGGTGATGACCGGCTGCGCCTTGAACGACACGACCTGCTCGCGGAGGTCGAGGCTGGGTTTGACGCGGTCGACGAACGGGATGACGAAGCTGATGCCCGGTTCGAGCGTGCGGTGGTAGCGGCCGAGGCGCTCCACGTTGCGGGCACGTGCCTGCGGAATGATCCACACCGCCCGCATCACCGCGGTGGCGAAGAGGGCGACCCCGGCGATCAGGGCGATGAGGACGGTGATGGCGATGTCGGTCATGGCTGCTCCTCATCCGAGGACGAGACCCAGTACAGGAGGGCGGTGGCCCCCTCGATGGCGAGGACGTCGGCGACGGCGCCGGCCGGGATGACGAGGTCGGGGTCGTAGGGGCGGGCCGTCCACTCCTCGCCGCCGATCCGGGCCCGTCCGCCCTGGCGGTTCACCTCGGTCAGGGTGGTCGCCTCGCGTCCGACGAGCGCGGCGGTGCCCGAGCGCAGCGGCGGCGGCTGGGCGATGTGCCGGCGCGCGATCGGGCGGACGACGACGAGGCCGGCGAGGGAGCCGAGCGCGAACACCGCGACCTGCGCGGCGAGGGGGAGTCCGAGCGCGCCGGCCAGCCCCGCGGCGAGCGCGGCGACGGCCAGCAGGCCCAGCGCCAGCGTGAGCGTGAACATCTCGGCGATGCCGAGCAGCGCGGCGACCAGCAACCAGGCGACCCACGGCTCCATAGCAGCTCCCTAGCGGCTGCCGAAAGTCCTCTTTGTCAAGGTAACTCCGGAATCGGCGTCCCGGCCATGCTTGGCCGGACCCGATGATGGCGCCCCCTGGTGGGACGGGTCATCATGGGACACGGTCCCGTTCTCAAGGAGAGTCCCCATGGGCGACCGCACGGCGTTCCGCACCTGTCCCCTCTGCGAAGCCCTGTGCGGCCTCGAACTGACCCTGGACGACGCGGGGACGGTGACGCGCGTCCGCGGAGACGAGAAGGATCCGCTCAGCATGGGGTTCATCTGCCCCAAGGGCGCGACGCTCGGCAGCCTCGACGGCGACCCGGACCGGCTGGCGGAACCGCTCGTCCGCGCCGGCGACGAGCACGCCGCGGCCGGGTGGGACGAGGCGTTCGAGACGATCCGGGCGGGGCTGTCCGACGTCATCGCACGGCACGGGCGCGACGCCGTCGCCGTCTACATCGGCAACCCGACGGCCCATTCGGTCGCCGGCCCCCTCTACGCGGGCGCGGTCGTGAAGGCGCTCGGCACCCGCAACCTGTACACGGCCAGCACCGCCGACCAGATGCCGAAGCACGTCGCGTGCGGGCACATGTTCGGCGATCCGCTGGCGATTCCCGTGCCCGACCTCGACCGCACCGACCATCTGCTCATGCTCGGCGCCAACCCCCTGGAGTCGAACGGGAGCCTGTGCTCCGCACCCGATTTCCCCGGACGGCTCAAGGCGATCCGGGCGCGCGGGGGCAAGGTCACCGTCGTCGACCCGCGCCGCACGCGGACGGCCGCCCTCGCCGACGAGCACCTCTTCATCCGCCCCGGGACGGACGCGTTCCTCCTCATGGCGCTCGTCCACACCCTGTTCGCCGAGGACCTGGTCGCCTCCGCCGAGCACCTGGACGGGCACGTCAACGGCCTCGACGACCTGCGCGCCCTCGCGGTGGACTTCGCCCCCGAGCGCGTCGCGGAGACCACGGGCGTCGCCGCCGGCACGATCCGCCGGACGGCCCGCGAGCTCGCCGCCGCCGAACGCGCCGCCGTCTACGGCCGCATCGGCACCTGCACCCAGGCGTACGGGACGCTCAACAGCTGGCTCGTGGACGTCCTCAACGTCCTCACGGGGAACCTCGACCGTCCCGGCGGCGCGATGTTCCCCCGGCCCGCGCACACCCCCACGTACCGTCGCAAGAAGCCCTTCACGACCGGACGGTGGCGCAGCCGCGTCCGCGAACTGCCGGAGGTCAACGGGGAGCTCCCGATCGCGACGCTCGTCGACGAGATCGAGACGCCCGGCGAAGGCCAGGTCAAGGCGCTGATCACGATCGGCGGCAACCCGGCGCTGTCGGCGCCGAACGCCGCCCGGCTCGACCGTGCGCTCGCCGGCCTGGAGTTCATGGTGAGCGTCGACCCGTACCTGAACGAGACGACCCGGCACGCGCACGTGGTCCTGCCGCCGCCGCGCCCCGCTCAGACGCCGCACTACGACATCGCGCTGACCGGGCTCGCCGTCCGCAACTACTCGCGCTACTCGCCGCCGGTCGTGCCGCTGCCGGACGGGCGGCCGAGCGAGTCCGACCTGCTCGCCCGCCTCGCCATGATCGCATCCGGAGCGGACGGCGACCCCGCCGCCCTCGACGAGATGATCATCAACTCGACGCTGCGGAAGGCGGCCGCCCTCGAAGGCTCACCGGTGCACGGCCGCGACCCTGCCGACCTCCGGAAGATGCTCGACGACGGAACGCCGACCGAGCAGCGGCTCGACATGATGCTGCGCCTCGGCCCGTACGGCGACGGGTTCGGCGCCGACCCGTCCGGCCTCACGCTGGACAAACTCCGCACCGAGCACCCGCACGGCCTCGACCTCGGCCCCCTTGAGCCGCGCCTGGACGAGGTCCTCTGCACCACGTCCGGCCGCGTCGAGCTGTGCCCGTCCACGTTCGCCGCCGACGTCGACCGCCTGCACTCGGCGCTGCGCGACCCCGTTCCGCCCGGCGGGATGGTGCTGATCGGACGCCGCCACCTGCGTTCCAACAACAGCTGGCTGCACAACGTCCCCGAACTGGTGCGCGGCTCCAACACCTGCACGCTCCAGCTCAACCCCGCCGACGCGGACCGGCTCGGCATCGCCGCCGGCGACAGCGTCCGCGTCGCCTCCCGGACGGGCGCCGTCGAGGCCGTCGCCGAACCCACCGACACCGTCATGGCGGGCGTCGTCAGCCTCCCCCACGGCTGGGGCCACGACCGTCCCGGCACCCGCACCGAAGTCGCCCACCGGCACGCGGGCGTGAACGTCAACGCCGTCACCGACGAGCAGGAGATCGACCCGCTTTCCGGCAACGCCGTGTTCAACGGCGTCCCCGTCACCGTCGAGCCGGTGGTGCGCTGACCCCGTGGTTTAGGCCCATCCCCCTCCAGGTAGGAATGACTGGCCGCAGGAGAACGCGGAAGACTAGTGTCGCAACAGGCGTCTCAGCAGCCGCGGAGGAGGGGCATGAACCGCAGGACGAACATCTTCCGGCGCTCCCGGCCCCAAGGCTCGACACGGCTCGCCGACGCCACCGAGGGCCTGGAGCACGCCCGCAGCCTCGACCGCACGATCCGCGTCCTGTCCACGGCCGTGCGGCGGACGCTGCGCCCCGGCCCGGTCAAGGACGCCCTCCACGGCGTCCCGGTCGGGCATCCCGCGCATCCGCCGCTGACCGACGTGCCCATGGGCTGCTGGATCTCCGCCGCCGTCCTCGACCTGATGCCCGGCGGCCGCCGCGCCGCGCAGACCCTCGTCGCGACGGGCCTCGCCGGCGCCGTCCCGACCGTCCTCACCGGAATCGCCGACTGGTCGGCCATGCACCGTGAACAGCAGCGCGTAGGGCTCGTCCACGCGGCCGGCATGGCGACGGCGAGCACGCTGTACTCGGCGTCCTTCCTGGCCCGCTACCAGGGCCGCGACGCCGCCGGACGCGCCTTCGGCTTCGCCGGCCTCACAGCCCTCCTGGCGGGCAGCTACCTGGGCGGCCACCTCGCCTTCCGCCAGGCCGGCGGCGCCAGCCACGCCGACCAGACCGCCCATCTCGTCACCCTGGGCTGGCACGACCTGTGCAGTGCCGAAGAGCTCCCGGACGGCTGGCCGGTGCACCGCCGCCTCGGCTACATCGGCCTGTTCGTGCTGCGCACCGGCGACGAGATCCACGTCCTCACCGACCGCTGCAGCCACCTCGCCGGACCGCTCCACCAGGGCCGCGTCGTCACCGACGACAACGCCGAGATCTGCGTCATCTGCCCCTGGCACGGCAGCACCTTCCGCGTCCGCGACGGCGCCGTCGTCCACGGCCCCGCCACCGCCCGCCAGCCCTCCTTCGAAACCCGCGTGACCGAATCCGGCGTAGTCCAGGTCCGCCCCCTCGGCTGACACGCTGGACCAAGGACCGAGCGGCAGCGCCCATGGGCGGCCGGTCCGATTGGCCGACGAAGTCAGTCTCACTTCGAGATGAACTGTCGTACCCGGATGGCAGGTTCGCGTTCATGTCCCTTCATGTCGCGAGCCGCCGCCGCACCACGCTCCACCGAGACTTCCCGGACGCGCTGATCCTCGATGTGACGTCCCGGGCCCCGGAGCCCTGGGTGCGACTCAGCCCGTTCTATCCGCACGGCGGCATCCCGGTGCCCGGCCATCCGGACCGGACGGCGCAGTCGGTCGAGGGCGTCTGGCAGGCCCTGAAGGTGTTCGCCTCCGAGGAGGAGGATTTCTCCAAACTAGAGGTGACGACCATGAAGGGGATCAAGCGAACGGTCCGCCGCCTCGGCCCGCCGCTCGGCCACCGGCTCGAAGGTCGGTTGCTCGGCTACGAGGAGGCCCGGCGGTTGATCTATCTGCCGACCTACCGCTGGATGCTCGACCACCGAGCCCCCGATCTCGTCGCCGAACTCCGTGAACTCAGCACGAAGCACACGGTCGTGCTGCTCGACTACACCACCAACGGAGACGTGGCGGACCTGTCGACGCCGCTGTCACACGCCGCGCTCATCGCACAACGAGTCCGAGATCTCTGATGATCCTGCGGCGCTCGGTCCGGCCGGCACCCTGCGCCAGCAGGGACGGGACACCGCAGGACAGCGCCTTCGGCCAGGCGTCTGGGTGACCCTCGCACGCTGGAGACCGTTTGGACCGCCGGTCAGGTTCAGCGATCCAAACGGTCTCGACTACATGGACGACCTTGTCAGCGGCTTGCGCGAGCCGCCGCTCTCCAAGACCTCCTTGCGGACGTCGGTACTGCCGCTGAGCTGCGCGGACTGAAGGTAGGGCGCGGTGCCGCGGTCGGCGATCCGCGACGACGTGATGGTGAGGTCGTAGTGAGCCCACACCATGGCGGCGTCGGCCAGCCGGCGGGCCGTGGCGCGGATGAGATGGACGTCCGGCGAACCCGTGACGATCAGCAGGACGGGCTCGCCGCGGTCCAGGTCGGTCGCGGTGGGGTTGTCCGGCCATATCGCCACGCGCAGACACCGATCCTCGATCACGCGCAGCTCCCCCGAATCCGGAACGCAGACCCAGGGACGGCCGTCCGCGGCACACGTGACCATGATGACGGGGCGCTGCCGCGCCTGGGAGCTTCTGATCGCGTCGATGGAGGTCGAGAGGACGTCGGGCGAGGCTGTCATCGGCACGTCCGCCTTACGTGGAAGGTCCGGTCGGCCCAGGTCGCCCTCCAAGCCGATCAGCGCACCGATCCGTTCGGGTGAGAACCACTCCAGTACCCACTGGAACATATGTTCGATACTAGTAGATGCGGACGACATTCGCGCCTTGCGTGCTGCGGGGCCGCCACGCACGTGCGGGAGGCCAGAGTGGTCGGGTGGTCGCCGCCCAGCACCCGCTCGCAATCGGCCAGCCTCTGTTGATGCAGCGGAATCGCGCGCCCTGGATCACCGGCCGCCTCATCGGCGCTAGCAAGGTTGTTGCGGGTGGTCAGAGTATTGGGGTGGTCGCCGCCCAGCACCCGCTCGCAGCAGATCAGCGTGCGCTGATAGAAGGTGATGGCGCGATTCACGGCTCCCTGGTCGCGTAGGAAGGCCGCTGTGCCCTGGAGCAGTCCCGCGAGTTCGACCGAGTCGGTGTAGGAGGGTGTAGGAGATGGTGTGGTCGGCGAGGGCGGTGACGTGGGGGACCAGGATCTGCCAGGCCGGCCACTCTGCCGGGTTGCCAGCCGTGGCGGGAAAAGCCTGGTTGAGCAGGTCGGTGGCCTGGGTGCGGGCGTGGTCGATGGCGTCGGGGCGGCGGTGGGGGTCGCCGTCGCCCTGGACCGGGCGCGGGTCGGGGGTGCGGGCGACGGCTTGGACCAGGCGGTGGACAGAGATGGTGTCGGCGTCCAGGGTGATCATGTTGTAGGCGGACAGGTCGCCCAGCGCGGTGGCGAGTTCTACCGGGCCGCCGAGCGGGGTGAGCAAGGTGCGGGGGATGTCCTCGGGCGCCCACCAGGCCAGGACGCGCAGCACGTCACCGGCCAGCGGGGCGGTGGCGGTGAGGTGGTCGAGAGTGAGACGCCAGATCCGGGCGATGGTGCGTTCACCGTCAGCGCCGCGAGCCGTCTGGTCGTACATGACCGCCGGATCGGTGCGCAGCATCTCCAGGTAGGCCGCCGGGGACAGGTGCGTCTGGTGGATATAGGCGCCGGCCTGTTTGACGGCCAGCGGCAGGTGACCCAGTTCGGTGCACAGCTCGGCGGCACCGGCCAGGTCGGCGGCTTGGCGGCCGGTGGTGAGGATGCCGGCCAGCAGCTCCTGAGCCTCGGATGCGCTGAGCACATCCAGTTCGACCAGTGCCGGGACGAGGTCGTACCAACCCTCCCGCAAGCGGCTGGTGATCAGGAAGCGGCCGCCGGGAGCGCTGGTCACCAGCTCGGCCACATCGGCGGGGTGGGTGACGTTGTCGAGCACCACCAGCCAGCCTGCGTGTGCGGCCAGCCACCGCCGTGCCCAAGCGGCCCGCTCTTCTAACGCCACCGCTGCTGGCGTGCTGCGGGTCATCTCGGGCACCAGCATCCCGGCCAGATCGGCCAGGCGCGCTGTGACGCCTGCCGCGGAATCAGCGGTGATCCACCAGGTCAGGACGTGGCTGTCGGCATGCTGGTGCGCCCACTGCGCGGCCAGCGCGCTCTTGCCCACGCCGCCCAGCCCGTGCACCGCCTGCACCACCGCCCCACCCGGGTCTGCCAGCGCGGCGTCCAACTCGGCCAGTTTCCCGCTCCGTCCGACGAATGTCGTCGTGCGCAACGGCAGAGCCGGCAGCACCCAGGGGGGCGGATCTACGTTTTCGGGCCGTGGCAGGGGTGCCGCCTGATACACATCACCCACGTGTGTGGACGAGTCGATGATGTTGCCGCCGGCGGCCATCGCCCCGGTGCCAGCCGCCTCAACCCGTCCGTCCGGCTGCTCTGCGTCCCGGCCCTCCTCACTGGGTGAGGGGCCGCCTCGGCTGCTTCTCACGGCGTTGCCTGGTCATCCCCGGTGACCTCGGTACGGGAGTCCTTCACATCGCCTCCGGCGGCGATCGTCCCCAGGCCCGATGCGCTTACTCCCTCACCGGCTCCTGGGACCGGTGGTGTCGGTGCCGGGCCGCCTGCGGGCGGGCGCGTCACCTTTGTCGATGACCCGGTCACCGAGTCGCCGGCCGCGATCGCGCCCTCTCCCGACGCCGACACCCGACCGGAACCTGCCGGTTCTGGATCCGCCGTCGCACGGAACGTCAGCCATGCCAGCAATCCGGCGCCCGTCGCCACGCACGCCAGCGCCGCCGCCAGCCACGCCAGGCCCCACTCCTGGGTCAACATCCCCGTGGCCACGTTCACCACCGCGCCGGCCACCACACCTGCCCCGGCCGCGACCGCTTGCCGACGCCTGCCGCCCCCACTGCTCATCGCGCCTCCCGCAGCGCCGACCTCACCCGCGACATCCCGTCCTGCACCAGATTGTTCCGCGCCGCCCGTCCGTCCATCACCACTTCGCCGCACCTGGCCACTACCTTCCAGGGCGGGATGCTCGACGTACGGCAACGAGCCCTCGACCCGCACCTGGGGCCGAGGGCTCGCACAACGCTGGGGACGAATCAGGCCAGGTCGTGCTCGCCGCGCTTCACACGGTCGGCGAACGCACGCCACTCGGCGGCAGCGAGAGCCAGGTGGGGGGCCTCGGGGGCCTTGGAGTCACGCACTCCGATGTTGGGGGCAAGCTGCGCAACCTCCACGCAGTCACTCTGGCCGGACGTGCTTCCGCTGCGGCTGGACTTGCGCCAGAGCTGCGCCACTTCCACACAGTCGCTCGTTCCAGCGTCGGTTCCGCTGCGGCTGGACTTGCGCCAGACGGGAGTCATCTGAAGCCTTCCATCACTTGCTGGATCAACTCGGCGGACGCATCCACCGGAAGAGCCCGATCACTGATGCGATCGAAGTTTGCTCGGTACGAGCGTACATCCGTGATATCCACGGCAAGTCGCCCACCAAAGCTCGCCTCGACGTACACCGAGTCGCCGCCGTCCACAGTCATGATCTTGAACGAGCCGTCGCGTCCAACGTGCGCACCGGCACGCTGGGGAACGATCCGCACGGAAATGTTCGGCTGTTCACCCAACTCCAGCAGCCTGGCGAGTTGGCCGCGCATGACCTCAGCCCCGCCAACGGGCTGCCTGATAACGCCCTCGTCGAGCATGGCCCACAGATTTGGCGCGGGATCGCGAAGCAGACATTCCTGGCGCTTCATCCGGACTGCCACACGTCCATCGACGTCCTGGAACCCGCCTGCAAGCACGGCCTCACGTGTGTACGCCTCCGTCTGAAACAGCCCTGGGATCCAGGCGAGTTCCCATATGCGCAGCTCAGCGGCAAGGACCTCCAGTTCGAAGTGCGCCTTGAACCACTCCGGGTCATGGCCTGCTTTGGCGAAGAGGAGGAGGACCTGGAAGAGGTCCTGAGTGCCCCACTCCCGGTCAAGGACGCGTGCGTGCTTCTCCAGGAGCTTCACCTGGCCAGACTCAAGCCGCGAAACACTTGATCGATCAAGATCAAGTATTACCCCCAGCGCACTGCCGGACATCCTGCGTTCTTCGCGATGTCTGCGCAGCTGAACCGCGATGAGATCCCAAAGCGAGCCCTCTGGGTTCAATGACTCTCTGGCGCTCACCTGCGACTCCCCGTTGTTGTATCTGCTGTACGAACCTTCCGAAGGTAACGCGGAGCCGGAATCCTTGTCCCAAGAACGCGGAAGGAGAAGGGCCGCCGATGAACGCTCAGGAAGCGATCAATGATCACGAACTCGCCAGGCTGCGTCAGGAGTTCACGGGGCATCGGATCTGGCGGGCGGTTCGCTGGGACGGGCGGCTGGGCGACTGGGTGGCCAGCCTCCATGACCCGGCCGCCGGGATCTATCCGACGGTGATCTGTTCGGACGCCGACTCGCTTCGTGACGCCCTGCGCGCCGAGGTTGAGC
Organism: Spirillospora sp. NPDC048819; assembly: GCF_040650055.1. Classification (NCBI taxonomy): domain Bacteria; kingdom Bacillati; phylum Actinomycetota; class Actinomycetes; order Streptosporangiales; family Thermomonosporaceae; genus Spirillospora; species Spirillospora sp. NPDC048819. The sequence goes on from NZ_JBEZGN010000019.1 coordinate 18,636, forward strand.
GGGCCGCCGCGCGAAAGGGACTCCGGTGAGGGGGCAGCCGCACTACAACGCCGCCCGGCCACCGGAGGGGACCGCGACCCCCGGCGCGGTCCCGTGGGGGGAGGTGAGAGTGGCGCGTCCGGTGAGCGTCCCCCCGGGCGCATCGGCCGCGCCGCTCCACCGCCCGAACCGGCGGTCGGCCGTCGCCGTGCGGCCGTCTACAGTCGCGAACATCGGAGAGCACTTCCCCGGTGTCCACTGTTGGTGGGGGCTCCACACCTGCCGCTGGTGGGCTTATGTCCCGACGCCGTGGGGCGGCTGTCTGCTGGAGGCCGCCACCACGGACGCCCTCATCGCTCAGATCGCCGAGGCAGCAGAGGGACGGGCCGCGAACCAGTGAACTCCGGTCGCGTGGTTCGGCCGTGGCACGGGCGGCGGGTGGGCTATCTATACGAGATGGCGTCTCGCTTGACGGGATCGGAGGGTCTGACTTAGGTTGGCGGGAGATCCTCCACCGTCGGGAGCACGCCAATGATCCGAGCAGCCTCACCGGGCAGCCCTGGACCGGCCGTGCGCGCCTACTCCGAGCCGCTGCGCGTCCGCCCGCCGCGTACCGGCATGCGTCCCGGCACGGCCGCGGGTCTTCCGCAGACGCCCTTCTAACGCACGACGTCCGCAGCCCCATCCCGGGCCGCGGCGTCCGTCCGCGGCCTGCTCACCCTTTCTGAAGTGCGAGGCATCATGTCCACGACCGTTGACCTGTCCCCGATTTCCGGCCCGTCCGCCTGGCGCGGGGACGAGCTGGCCGGCTCCACCGAGTGGATCCACCAGCTGTCCGACGCCGAGCGGGACGAACTGGAGGCCGTCGGCCGCCGCTTCGTCGCCGACGACCCGGACCTGCGCGCCGTCACCGCCGCCGACTACCCGCTGGACGCCTGCACCGGCCTCATCGAGGAATGCGCCGAGCAGATGGACGCCGGGCGCGGCTTCATCCTCATCCGCGGGCTCCGCACCGAGGACTACGGCGACACGGTAGCGGGCGCGATCTTCTACCTGATGGGCCTGCACCTCGGATCCCCGATGCCGCAGAACCAGTACGGCGACGTGCTCGACCACGTCATCGCCACGTCCAACAAGACCATGGACGACCCGACCGCGCTGCCGTCGCGGGTGCGCGACCGGCTGCCGTTCCACTCCGACAGCTCCGACGTCGTCGCCCTGATGTGCCTGCGCGGAGCCCGCGCGGGCGGGGCGTCCAGCCTGGTCAGCGGCACCACGATCTACAACGAGATCCTGCGCCGCCGCCCCGACCTCGCGCCCCTGCTGTTCGAGCCCTGGCACTGGGACTGGCGCAGGCAGGACCCGGACGCGCCCGCCAACACCTACCAGTCGCCGATCTGCAGCTACGTCGACGGCGTCTTCAGCACCTACGCCGGCGCCCAGATGATCTTCACGGCTCAGGAGTACCCGGAGGTGCCGCGGCTGACCGAGGCGCAGATCGAGGTCCTGAACCTGTTCGACGAGATCGCGCAGGAGCCCGGCCTCCCCCTGGACATGGACTTCCAGCCGGGGGACGTCCAGTGGCTCCTGAACTACGCCGCCCTGCACTCGCGCACCGAGTACGACGACTACCCCGAGCCGGAGCGCCGCCGCCACCTGCTGCGGCTGTGGCTGCGCCGGGAGGTCGGCCGCCCGATGGTGCCCGGCTTCGGCAAGAACGTCATCAACACGCCCGACGGGAAGGCGAAGGAGCCCCTGCCGGGCGGCCGTTTCCAGATCGCGGACGCGGTCGTCCCCAATGAGGCCTGGGGTCTCTGACCGGCCACCCCTGCTCGTGGCCCCGTTCCAGGAGCGGTGTGAACGGGGCCACGGCCATCACCGGAGGAAGACGCCGTACTCGGCGATCTGCGGGGTGAGGACGGGAGGCAGGTCTGCCAGCGTCGCGACCTCCTCCGCGGAGATGAAGCCGCCCGTGTCGCTCCGGATTCGGACTATGCGTTCCGCGAGTTCGTGGGTCATCCCCGGGATCTCGGCCAGCACCGATGCCGGGGCATGGTTGATGTCGACGAGCCCGCCGTCGTCGTAGGACCTCTCCAGGTCGGGACGTCCGATGCGCATCTCCACGGCCAGCGCCGGGGAGCGCCGGGCCACCTCGGCCGCCCGGACACGCAACTCCCGGCGGCGGTGCACGTCCAGTTCGGCCTGCTTCAGAAGGTCGGCCTCCGCCGGGCTGAAGACCTTGCGGCGGAGGAAGAACGCGTGTCCCGTGCCGACCGTCACCAAGGTCAGGAAGACGGCGAGGAACACCGTGTCCCCGGTCGTGCCGTCCTCGCTTCCCGCTGTGACGAACCCGAGGACGACGAGCGCGAGATAGATGGGCTGTACCAGCCACAGCAGGAGCGACCGCATCCGCACCGCCGCGATGATCATCGTGATCGACGTGCCCATGCCGAGCGTGTAGATCGGGCTCAGCGCCCAGGCGTAGCTGGCGACGGTGCGTCCGGGACCGAATTTTCGCATTCCCCCACCTCCCCTTGTAGAGACGTGGGCCGACCGCGCCCGGTTCACTCCCGGGCGAGGAGGCGAGCGTACAGGCGGGCGTACGCGGTCAGGGACGCCAGGTCGAGGACGTCGCACCGCGGGTCTTCTGGGGACGGGCGGGATGCGGGGCCGAGACGTACGGTGTCCACTCCGTGGGCTCTTAGGGCGACGCCGTCCGTGGAGCCCGTCCAGCCGGTGATGGGGGGCGGGGCGTCGCCGAACTCGGCACGCCAGGCGGTTCTGGCCTCGCGGACTATGGGTGCGTCGGCGGGGGTCGCGGCGGCGGGGTGGATCTCGTCGATGTCCACCTCGACCTTGCAGTTGGCGAGTGGGCCGGTCGCGCAGGCCGCTTCGACCTCGGTCCGGAGCGCGTCGGCGATGGCCTTCGGGGCGGCTCCCGGGATGGTCACCACGTAGATCCCGGCCTCCAGGAGGGCTGGGAAGAGGTCGGGTTTGTCGGGGCGGCCCGCGGCGAGGGAGCCGATACCGGCGGCCGGGCCCACCTGCGTGCCGGGGGCCGTGCCGGAGGCGACGTAGGCTGCGCGCCAGCGTTCGACGGCGTCCAGGACCGGGCCCGCGTGGGCGATGATGCCGCCGTGCGGGTCTGCTGACTCGCGGGCCAGGACGGCGCCGTGCCGTCCCTGTACGCGCAGGCGGAGGTAGAGGGCGCCTGGCTCCTCCCACAGGATGGTGGGCGGGCCGCCTTTGGCGACGACGGCGGCGGGCGGCCGGGGCTCGGTGGCCAGGTAGTGGTCCAGGCCGGTCGAGCGGGCAGCGCCGGCGGGGCCGTGCAGCATGCTCCGGTGCGTCCCTGAGCCGGCCAGGAGAAGGCGTGCCGGGACACCGCGGGATGCGGCGGAGATGAAACCGGTCAGAGCCGCGGCGGCGGGGGCCCTCGCCACACCCAGGCCGAAGCCTTCGACGTGGGTGGACGTCACCTTCAGCGGGGGCGGCGGGTCGGCACGGGCGGTGATCGGCCTGTCCTCGACGGGGTCGCCGCTGAGTGAGGTGTCGAGGTGCGAGTAGAGCAGCACCCCGGCCGGGTCGCCCGCCTGGAGGTTGGCCCCGCCCGTGCCGTACCGGTGGACCGTCCAGTCGATCCACGGCCACCGCGCCGTGCACCAGGAGGCGAGGTGCACGGCGGCGGCGGATTCGCGGCCGTACGGCGCCGGGACGCCGTCCAGGACTTCCAGGACGCGGACGATGTCCTCGCCCGCGTCCTGCGGTTCCGTACTCAGAAACGGCCCCAGTCGTCGGCGGCCGGGCGCCACACGTCGATGTTGCGCGGGTCCGGCGGCATCCGGCGGGCGACGTGGGACTCGTGCTCCTCCGGAGTGAACACGCGGTGCGCGTCGCACAGCTCGTAGCGCGGGCCGTGCAGCGGCTCGTGCATGTAGAACGCGATGGACGTCGACGCCGAGTGGTTCACCAGGTCGGACGCGATCGGCTCGCCCTTGTAGAGCGCGCGGGCGCGGAACCGCATGACGTGGTCGAGGCTCTTCGTCGCGAAGCACAGGTGCGCGACGAAGTGCTCCTTGTTGTTCTGCAGGGCGAGGCTGTGGTGGTAGCGGTCCTCGCAGCGCATGAACGTCGTGGAGCCCACGATCTCGTCGGAGGACTGGAAGCCCAGCACCTTCGTGTAGAACTCCAGCGACTCCTCGTACTTGTTCGTCGCGATGAACGGGTGGACGAGGTCGACCGGGCGCAGCTCCGTCACCGGCGGCTCGGCGTACTCCAGGAAGCCGATGAACAGTTCCACGGTCAGCCCGTTGGGGTCGCGGACGGCGAAACCGTCCGAGCAGAGGTCCTTCTGGCGGTCCTGGAGTTCGAGGATCTCGTGCCCGGCGTCGGCGACGCGCTTGCGCAGGTCCGCCAGGACCTCGGCGTTCTCCACGCTGTAGCCGATGGCGACGGTGTGGCCGGCCTCGCGGTCCGGGGCGCTGATCAGCTCGATCGAGTGGTGCTCGATGTCGGCGCGCAGGTAGGCGTGGTCGCCGGTGCGCTGTTCGAGCTGGAGACCCACGTGGTACTGGAGGAACTCGATCGTGCGGTCCATGTCGGGGACCTCGATGCGGGCGTACTCCATGCCGTACGGGCCGCGCGGCCGGCCGGGCCTGCCGGGGGTCTCGTAGGTGACGATGATGTGGTCGTCCATGATCGGGCGCCAGCGTTCCCGGACGAACCGCTCGTGCGATTCGCTCTCCAGGTACGCCATCAGGTCCGCCTCGGTGTCGAACTTCACCGAGAACGCGTGGGTGTACCTGCTGCTGCGGGTGCTGATGTTGGGCCCGAGCGTGAAGTCGCGCATGGCCGGGTAGCGCCGCGGGAACGTGCGCAGCTCCGCGAGGATGGACTCGACGGCCTCCGCCGGCGCGTCCTCGCGGAAACGGAACGCGAGGTTGTGTTGGATCATCGCTTGTCCTCAGAGAATGAAGCTCAGTCGGCTGCCGGCGGTCAGGTGCTCGTGGCTGAGGATCGCGCGCCGCAGCCGGAAGCGGAGCTCCGCCCCGCCCGTCCGCGGCTCGCCGCCCGTGACCAGCAGGTGGTCGTAGCGGCCCACGTACGCGTCGAACTCGCCGTCGCGGGCCCGGTGGGTGATGAAGGACGCCGTCACCCGCAGCACGCCCGGCTCGTCGTGCTCGCGCAGCCGCACGTTGGAGATCATCCGGTGGGTAAGGGACGGCGGGTTCTCCGCGTGCGCCTTGCGCGACTTGAGCCGCTTGACGCGCGCGCGCAGCAGGTCCCAGTCGTCGGTGACGAACGAGCCGGACGCGTGGGCCGACTCGCCCTTCCAGTCGGTCGCGGGGACCTCGAAGCGGGCGCCGGGCTCGAACAGCGCCAGCCAGTCGTCGTACTTCCAGGCGTCCAGGATCTCGGCCTCGGCGTAGAGGAAGTCCTCCACGTCGGCGCGGGTGATCTCGCGTCCGCCGACGAGGACGGCGCTGGTGGTGGGTGCGGTCATCGCACGTTCCTTCCCTCAAGGAAGCGCTCTGGGCGGGGCCCGCCGACGTCCAGGCCGCCGTCGACGCCGAGGGCGTCCACCCAGTGCCGCCAGAAGCCGCGCATGGCGCCCTCGTCGATGGAGCGGCCCTGGACGCCCTTGACCTCGTCGACCATGCCGCGGGACATGTCGCTGTAGTCCATGCCGGCGCGGGCGTCGGCGGCGGTGGCCTCGATGCCGCGCTGCACGGCCTCGTACGCCTCGATGTCGTCGGGGGTGGCGAGGCCGCCGGGGCCGACGAAGCTGACCATGGTCTTCATCCGCAGCGCGCGAGTGTCGGCGTCCTCACCGCGCGGCGCGAGCTGCCAGGCGCGCACGTCGGTGCGGTCGGCCGCGGCCGGTTCGAGCTGGCGGATCGACAGCCCTTCGAGGTCGAAGAGCAGGAGGTTGGGCCAGACGAACAGGATGTGGCTCTCGTCGGCGACGTAGCGGGCCCGCTCGGGGCCGAGCCGGCGGTCCATCTCGGCGCGGTGCTCGGCGGTGCGGACCTTCTCGTCCTCGCCGAAGCGCGGCTCCCACAGCATGCTGATCCGGCCGCCGTGCCCGGTGAGGACGAGGAGGCTGTGGCCGTTGCCGAGGTTGTAGGCGTACTGGTCGTCGTCGGTGACGGCGAAGCCCGTCTCGCGCAGGTAGCCGACGAACGTGTTGTGCGTGGGCGAGAAGTGGTACCCGTCCATGGCGTTCTCGACGCCGAGCTTCCAGTTGCCGCGGACGCCGTACAGCTGGGTGCCCGGCAGGACCTCCATGCCGGCCTCGTGCTGCTCGGAGATCATCGTCATGTAGTCGGCGGCGTCGCCGAGGTAGTCGAGCAGCGGCGGGACGTCCGGGTCGAACGAGACGAACACGAAGCCCTCGTGGATCTCCAGCCGGGGGACGGTGCGCAGCGCCATCGAGTCGAGGAAGCCCTCGCCGGCGGCCTCGTAGGCCTCCTTGCCGGGGATGGCCGCGACCTCGCCGTTGTTACGGAACGTCCACGCGTGGTAGAAGCACTGGAACAGCTTGCTGGACCCCTCCCGCTCCCGGCACAGGATCGTGCCGCGGTGCGGACAGGAGTTGAGGAACGCCCGGACGGTACCGTCGGTGTCACGGCAGAAGATCAGCGGCCGGCCGCCCAGCGTCCGCGTCTTGAAGTCGTTGGGCGTGGCGATCTCGGTCTCGTGGCCCAGGTACAGCCATGTACGCGCCCATATCCGGTCCCGCTCCGCCTGGAAGATCTCTTCCGAGCGGTACGCGACCCGATTCACGCGGAAAGTCAGTGCGTCCCAGTCCTCGACGACCAGCCGCCCCGGAAGACCCGTGCCATCCGGTCCGGACATCGGGCTTCACCCCCTTCCACGCCGCTTCGTCAGCAGCATCGTTCACTAATTCGAGATACCATCTCGCATCGTGTACAGAGTTCCCCAGTCCGGTTCACCCTGTCAAGGGGTAGACGGATGGTTCCCGACCGGCTTGACTAGCTACGTCTCAGTTAACATGATTGCGTCTCGCAGTAAGAGATGACATTCGGTCAAGCTGTTGACACGTACCGCACCGGGCGCTTTACCCGTAAGTAGCGAATGACCACCGCCGCGGTCGCGCTCATGATGAGATGACGTGTCGTGCCGCCACGGCGCCCGCCGGGCAAGGCGGAACGCGCCCGCCGCGCAAGGCGGAACGCGGCCGGTGACCGAGGCAGAAGCGAGGAACGGATGGCGACGAGCACCGCACGAGAGACCACGGCCGAGAGCTCCTCATCGATCCAGACGGTGCAGCGCGCCGCGCTCATCCTGGACTCGTTCACGGTGAGCCGGCCGCACCTGAGCCTGAACGAGATCACCGCACGGCTCGGCGCCAGCAAGGCGACCGCCCACCGGTACACCAAGGCGCTGCGGGCGGCGAACCTGCTGCGGTACGACGACCGCACCGCCCTGTACTCGCTGGGCCCGCAGGTCCTCACGCTCGCCGCCGCCGCACGCGCCGCGCTGCCGATCGTGACCGCCGCGGAACCGTACATGGACCGGCTCGTCCAGACCGCCGGGCAGACCGTCGTGCTGAGCATCTGGGACGGCGAGTCGCCGACCGTCGTCCGCTCCGCCGACAACACCGACCACCTGATCCGGATCAGCGTCCGGGTCGGGTCGCGGCTCGACCTGGCGACCTCCGCGCAGGGCCGGGTGTTCTGCGCGTACCTTACGCCCGAGCAGGTCCCGGCGCTGGCCAAGCTGCTGCGCCGCGCGCCGGAGCTGCGCGGGGAGCTCGACTGGATCCGCGAGCACGGCCTGTCGGTCAACTCCCCGTCCGAGAACGGCCTGCACACCATCGCGGCGCCGGTCTTCGAGGGGGACGCCATCATCGCGACGATGGCGATCGTGGGCACCTCCGTCGACGTCCCGCGGCAGGCCGGCTCGCCGATGGCGCAGGCGCTGCTGGAGATCACGAGGGACCTGTCCCAGCGCCTGGGCAACAACGGCGCCCCCCACGCCGAGGCCGGCTGAACGCCGGGCCGCGGCGTGCACCCTCGGTGGGACGAACCGGTGAGACGGGCCTGAGCCGGTCTCACTCGGGCGGCACGCCGCAGTCGATCGCGGCTCGGAGGCGGGATCAGGGAAGGTCGTCCAGGTACGTCAGGGACTTGGCGAAGTCGGCGCGCGGCGGCACGAAGATGTCGATGTTGACGCACGGCTCTTCCAGCGGCTCGATGTAGTGCTCGGCTCCCCTGGGCACCAGCAGGAACGTCCCGGCCGTCATCTCGTGCGGGATGCCCTCGACGTAGTAGTTGCAGCGGCCCTCGGCGATGTAGACGAGCTGGTCGAAGTCCGCGTGGCTGTGCGGGTTGAGGTCCATGCCGACGTCCAGGGTGTGGTGCGCGACCATCACCTCGTCGGTGGAGTAGACGCGGCGCCGCACCCCCTTGCGCAGCTCCGCCTCCGGCATGTCGGCCCAGCCGATCACCCGGTTGTAGAGCTTGGCGTTGCGGCTGTTCTCCGTGCCGCTCTTCTCCGTGCCGCTGTTCTCGGTCATCCGTTGTCTCCTTCGCCGGCCGCCGCTTCCAGTCCGGCGGCCAGAATCTGCAGGTCCGAGCCCGTCACCAGGTAGCGCGCGGCGGCGAGCCCCTGGCCTTGCGCGGCGGCCCGGGACGGGGCCCAGCCGCCGAACGCCGCCCCGTGCCGTTCCGCGGCCCTCTCGATCTCGGTGACGGCCGCGCGCAGCTCGTCACCGCCGGGGTCGGCGCCCAGGCTGACGGCCAGGTCGGTGCCGCCGACGAAGACGACGTCGAGGGCTCCGATCACCGCGTCCCAGGAGTCGCCGTCTCTCCACCAGGGGGTCTCGACCTGCCCGACGAGCAGCGGCGGGTCGTCGCGCTCGGCGGCCAGGAACGCCTTGAGGCCGCCGGACGAGCCCCCCGGTGAACGCAGCCCAAACCCGGCGGCCCGGTTGGCCAGGCTGACCGACCGCGCGCCTTCGGGCGCGAACCGCGTGGCCCGGACGAGCGCGCGGGTCTGCGCGGCCTGCCCGAGCATGGACAGCTGGAGCCCGGCCGCGCCGTTCTCCAGCAGGCGGCAGATGAGCGGCGCGTCCACCTCGGGGATCCGGACGAGCGCCGGGATCCCGCAGCGTTCGGCGTGCCGGACGAGCCCGATCGCGTCGGCCTCCGTCAGCGTGGAGTGCTCCAGGTCGACGACCACGAAGTCGAAGCCGGTGAGGCCGCACAGCTCGACCACGTCCGGCACGGGCAGCTTGACGAAGGTCCCGGTCACCCGGGTCCCCTCCGCCAGCGCCGCCCGCAGCCGGGCCCGTGGTGAGGAACCCCGTGGTGAGGAACCCGGCGAGGTCACAGGCCGCGCCACGGCACGGTCTCGACCTCCGCCCCGCCGTGCAGGACGAGCGTCGGCTCCAGGCGGGGTGCGGTGATCGAGTTGCCCGCCGCGTCGGGGAGGACGACCGGCTCGGTCTCCTCGACCACGGTCACGTGGGCGGGGCCGCCGGGCTCCAGGCGCCCGTAGCCCTCCGCGTCCAGCCCGAGCAGTTGCGCCGGGCGCACGGTGGCGCGGGCGACCGCCTCGGTGAGCGGCATGCCCAGCGCGACGAGCTTGGAGATGCTGGTCAGCAGGTCGAACACCGGGCCGCGCCAGTTGCGGGCGCTGGTGTCGGAGCTGAGGACGTCGGGGTAGAAGCCCCGCGCGATCGCGCGGCGGGCGACCTCGAAGCTGAGGTTGCTCTTGCCGTGCGCCGAGTCGAACAGGACGCCGCGCTCCCGGGCCGCCGCCACCGCGGGCAGCACCTCGTCGCCGTCCAGGATGCCGTGCTCCTTGCCGGTGTAGCAGTGCGCCACGAGGTCGCCGGGACGCAGGTGGTCCAGGACGATCGGCAGCGGCTCGGAGGTCTCGCCGATGTGGACCATGAGCGGCAGGCCCGCCTGCTCGGCGACCTGGAGCGACTTCTTCAGCAGCATCTGCCAGTTGTCGCCGACCACGTCCTCCGACAGGCGGATCTTGAAGCCGCGGACCACGTCGGGGTTGGCGGCGGCGGTCTCCAGCGCGTCGTCCGGGACGAGCGTGTCGGGGTTCATCAGCTCGCCGAAGCGGAAGTCGATGAGGCCGAGGACGGACACGTTCAGGAAGTTCACGATCCGCATCGGGGTCGGCTCGACGACCAGCTTGCGGAAGGCGGCGAACGTGGAGGCGCCGGCCGTCCCGGCGTCGGCGGCGGCGACGACGCCGCGGCGCAGGTGCGCGTCGTCGGCGGGGGCGCCGACCTTGGAGACGTGCTGGAAGATGTGGGTGTGGCCCTCGACGAGGCCGGGGAGCACCCACTTGCCGGTGCAGTCGATGACCTGCGCCGCGCCGGCGGCCAGTCCGGTGCCGACGGCGGCGATCGCGGTCCCGTTGATCGCGACGTCGAGGACGGCGTCGGTGCCGGAGGCGGGATCGATGACCGTTCCGCCTCTGAGCACACGATCGTAGACGGGCTTCTTTTCTTCGGTCATCGAGGTGCTCCCGGTTCTGTGAGGGTGGTGCAAGGGGAAAGGGGGGCCGGGTCCCGCGCGTGAGGCGGTGCGGGGCGCGGGTTCACGCCCGGACCCGGATGGTCAGCGGCAGGACGCCGTCGATCTCGACCCGGACGGTGTCGCCGGGCCGCAGGAAGTCGCCGCGGTCCTGGCCGGTTCCGGCGGGCGTGCCGGTCAGCACCACATCGCCGGGGCGGAGCACGGCGTACCGGGAGATCCGGGCCAGCAGCTCCGGAATCGGGAAGATCATGTCGGCGCTGGTGGAGTCCTGGCGCGACTCGCCGCAGACCCAGGAGCGGACGCCGATCGCGTCCGGTCCGGCGGTCTCGTCGCGGCCGAGCAGGGAGGCTCCGAGCGGGGTGAAGCCGGGGAAGCTCTTGGCCAGGACGGGCCACCCGGTGCGTTTCATGACGTCGCGGCAGGTCATGTCGTTGGCCGCGGTGACGGCCGCGACGGCGTGCCAGGCGTCGGCCTCGGCGGCGTGGTCGAGGGTGCGGCCGATCACGACGGCGATCTCGGCCTCGTAGTCCATCTCGGCGGTCTGCCCGGCCGGCAGCCGGACCGCGGCGCCGGGGCCGCACACCGACGACGGCGCGGCCAGGTAGAGCACCGGCTCGTCGGGGACGGGACGTCCGGTCAGCGCGGCCTTGGAGTGGTAGTTCATGCCGATGCCCCACACGGCGCGGGGCCGGGCGATGGGGGCGAGCAGCTCGCCCCCGGCACCGCCCTCGGCACCGTCCCCGGCGTCTTCTCCGGCGCCGTCGCCGTCCAGCGGGAACCACCGGACGACCTTCGCCGTGGCCAGGGCGTCCAGCGAGCCCGTCGCCTCGATCAGGGCCGCCGCGTCGGGATACGGCGTGTCGAGGACGGCGACGCCGCCGTCCTCGATCCGGCCTAGACCCCCGGAAGTCATCACAACATGCACGACATCATCTTTCGATGCGAGATGGAATCCTGTCAACCAATGAGAGACGCTATCTCATAATGCGATATACCTACGTGCGGGCAGCGTGCGATCACCGCCCGGCCCCCACGGGAGGGCGCGGCCGGGCGGCGCGGCGGGAGCGCGGATCAGCCGCCCTGCGACGGGACGGCGGCGGCGAGCTGCCGCGTCACCTCGGAGCCGTCCCAGTAGTCGACCCGGCGGGCCACCAGGCCGTTCGCGTCCACCCACAACCGGAACACGCCGCGGACCCGCACCGGCGCGTTCCCGGCCGACACGAGCCGGAACGACATCGTGTAGGCCAGCACGGCCCGCACGTCCCGGACGACCAGGTCCTCCATCTCGTACTTCAGGTCGGCGAAGTCGGCCAGGAAGCCGTCCAGCCGTTCCCGGTACGCGGCGCGGCCGGTGACGCCGCGCCCCATCGGGGAGGTGTGCTCGCCGACGAAGCCCTCGGCCACGCATCCGGCGACCGCCTCGGCGTCATGGCGGTTGAGTGCGCCGAGGTACCGCAGCACCGCCGCGCGGGTCCGTTCCTCGACCCGCGCCGCGGCGCCCGGTTCCGCCGGCCTTGGGACGCCGCTCAGGACCGCCCCCACTTGGCCCGGACGGTGTCGAACACCTTCTGGTTGTGGGAGATCTCGATGACGTTGCCGTCGGGGTCCTTGAGCGCGCAGATGTAGCCGACCGGGTCCGGCATGTCGCGCGGCTCCCAGTGCAGGCTCCCCAGCTCGCGGGCCCGCTCGGCCAGCGCGTCCACGTCGGCGCGTTCGGGCACCTCGATGCCGATGTGGGCGAACGGGTGCAGCAGCCCCAGCTGCCCGCCCTTGTCCTTGTTGAACGACACCAGCACCAGCACGAAGGGCGTCTCTACCTGGCCGTCGTTGGACAGCCAGGCGCTCTCGCCGTCGGCGTCCTTGAACCGCTCCACCACCACCAGCGGGGTGAGCGAGGTATAGAAGTCGATCGACTTGTCCAGGTCGCCGCTGGGCAGCGCGACGTGCGTCCAGCGCGCGGTGGTCAGTCCGGTCACGTTGTCCTCCTCGGAATCGTCCGGGCTCCGAACGCCCGGGCCTGATTGCACTTACAGATCACGCCGTACCCCGCTCGAACGCCTTGCCCAGGGCCCGCGGCTCGCGGTCCTTCGCGGCGAACAGCAGCATCGCCAGCAGGGCCAGCAGGTACGGGGCGACGATGAGCAGCTGCGAGTTCAGCTGGAAGCCCAGCGCGGGCAGCGCCAGCCGCATCGCGTCGGCGAGCCCGAACAGCGCGCAGCCGAGCAGTGTCCGGCCCAGCCGCCACGCCCCGAAGATCACCGCGGCGATCACGATGAACCCGCGGCCCGCGGTCATGTTCTGGCTGAACGAGCCGACCTCGCCCACCGCCAGGTAGGCGCCGCCGAGCCCGGCCAGCAGCCCGCACCACAGCAGCGCCTGCCGGCGCCGCGCGTTGACGTCGATGCCGGTCACGTCCGCGGCCTGCGGATCCTCGCCGACCGCCCGCAGCTCCAGGCCCCACCGGCTGCGCTCGACCAGCCACCATGTCAGCGGGACCACGGCGATCAGCAGGTAGACGGGCCACCGCTCGACGAACAGCACCTGCCCGACGATCGGGATGTCGCGCAGCACCGGCACGCTGACCTGCCACACCTGGTGGCCGGTGAACGTCCCGGTGACGATCAGGTAGCTGGTCAGCCCCAGCACCAGCGTGTTCAGGACGAGCCCGACCACGAACGTGTTGACGGCCGCCCGGTGCGACAGGTTGCCGTGCACGAACCCGATGAGCAGCCCGACCAGCATGCCGACCACGAGCCCGGTCGAGGCGCTGCCGGTCACCGAGGCGCCGGCGATCGCGCCGAACGCCCCGCCCAGCATCATGGCCTCGACCGAGATGTTGACCGTCCCGGCCCGTTCCGCGAGGTACTCCCCGCAGGCGGCGAATGCGAGCGGCACCGTCAGCCGGGCCCCGCTGGCGAGAATCGTGGAGATGTTGTCCGCGGCGCTCATGACGCGACCGCCTCCTTGGCCTTGGGTGCCGCCGTGTCCGCGTCGGCGCCGCCGCGGCGGCTCTCCCGCCGGCGACGCAGCGCCTCGGTCAGGACCGGCGGGACGACGAACGCGAGCACCAGCAGCGACTTGACCACGTCCACCAGGAAGTGCGGGACGCCGGTCGACGCCAGGAACCCGCCCCCCGAACGCAGCACTCCGAACAGCAGCGCGACCGGGATCGCCACCAGCGGCCGGTTGCGGGCGACCAGCGCCACCAGCAGACCGTCCCAGCCGATGTTGTTGGAGATGCCGCCCTGGAGCCGGTTGGTGCCGACCGGGCTGGTCAGCAGCACCGCCCCGGCCACGCCCGCGAACGCGCCCGACAGCGCCAGCGCCGTCCCGCTCATCGCCGCGACCCGCACCCCCGCGTGCCGGGCGGCACGCGGGTTGAGGCCGAGCATCGTCAGCCGGAAACCCCACCGGCTGCGCACGATCAGCACCGCGATCACCACGGCCGCGACCAGCGCCAGCACCAGGCCGGTGTTGATCTGCAGCCCCGGGTACTCGCCGAACGAGGTCAGCAGCCGGTCCTCCGGCAGCCGGTTGGACTGCGGCGAGACCGTCGCCTCCCCGCGCCGCGTCTCCTGGAGCAGCCACGGCGTGTTCACCGCGTACGAGACGAGCTGCTGCGCCAGGAACGTCATCAGCAGCGTGCTCACCACGATGTTGACGCCGCGCACCCGGTGCATCAGCGAACTGATCCCGGCCCACGCCCCGGCGGCGAGCGCCGCCGCGACGAGCGCGAGCACCAGCAGCACCGGCCCCGGCAGGGCCAGCCGCAGCCCGACCGCGGCGCCGGCCAGCGCGCCGATGAGCACCTGGCCCTCCTGGCCGAGGTTGAACACCCCGGCCCGGACGCACACGCACGTCCCGACCGCCACCAGCAGCAGCGGCGCCGTGTACAGGAGCGTGGAGCTGATCGCCGCCGGACTCGACAGGCTCCCGTCGTACAGTGCCTTCACGGCCCCGATCGGGGAACCGCCGGTCGTCGCCACCAGCACCGACGACACCGCCAGCGCGACGGCGACCGCGACCATCGTCGCCATGGTGACCTGCGCCGCGCCGGGCCCCGGGTTCAGCGACGCCGCCAGCCGCCGCCCGGTGCGATCAGCGTCCGTCATGCCGCTACACCTCCGACGAGCATGCCGAGGCGTTCGGCGGTGGCCTCGGCGGTGGGCAGCAGGCCCGTGACGCGGCCCCGGGAGATCACGGCGATCCGGGACGCCAGCGCCATGACCTCCTCCAGCTCGGTGGTGATCAGCAGGACCGCCACCCCGCCGGACGCGGCCTTGCGCAGCCGCAGGTACATGTCCTCGATGGCGCCGACGTCGAGGCCGTGGGTGGGCTGGGCCGCGACCAGGACCGCCGGGTTCGCCGACATCTCCCGGGCGAGGACCACCCGCTGCTGGTTGCCGCCCGACAGGCTGCGGACGGTGGCGTCCAGCGACGAGGTGATGATGTTGAACTCCGCCGCCAGCCGCCGCGCGACCTCGTAGGTCTTGCGCCGGTCGATCAGCATCCGGCCGCTGACGGAGTCGAGCGACTTCATCACCAGGTTGTCGGCGACGCTCATGTCGAGGACGACGCCGGAGGCGTGCCGGTCCTCCGGGACGATGCCGAGGCCCGCCTTGTGCAGCGCGCCCGGCTTGGCCGGGTCGATCCGCACGCCGTTGACCTCGACCGTCCCGGCGGACGGCTCGATCAGGCCGGACAGCAGGTCGCCCAGCGTCGCCTGGCCGTTGCCCTCCACCCCGTACAGGCCGACGATCTCGCCGGGCGCCACGTCCAGGCTGAAGTCGTCGAGCAGCGTGACGCCCTCCGAGCGGACGGTGACGCCCGACAGCCGCAGCGCCGGTTCGGCGTCCGGCTCCTGAGCGTCCTCCTCCGCCTGCGGCTTGCCGCGGCGCTCGACCGGGAGCATGCCCAGCGCGGCCGCTTCGGCGCGCAGCGACACGTCCCGGCCGACCATCTGCCGCGCCAGTTCCTGCGCGCTCGTCTCCGCGGTCGCGCTGTGGAACGCGACGCGGCCCCTGCGCAGCACGGTCACCCTGTCGGTGGCCGTGGTGATCTCGGCCAGCTTGTGGCTGATCAGGACCACCGCGCGGTCCTCGCCGGCGACGACCTCGCGCAGCACGCCGAACAGCTCCGCCGACTCGGCCTGGGTGAGCACCGAGGTCGGCTCGTCCAGGACGAGGACGGACGGGTCGCGGCGCAGGCACTTGATCAGCTCGACCCGCTGCCGCTCCCCGGCCGACAGCCGCGACACGGGCGCGAGCGGGTCGATCGGCAGCCCATAACGGCTGCCGACCTCCTCGACCTGCTCGCACGCCCGCGCCCGGTCGACCCTGCCGGTGTCGCCGAGGGTGACGTTCTCCCACACCGTCAGCGGCTCGATGAGGCTGAAGTGCTGGTGCACCATGCCGATGCCGAGCGCGATCGCCTCCTGCGGCCCCGCGACCTCGACCGGGCGGCCGTCGTGGTGGATCGTTCCCGTGTCGCGCCGGACGAGCCCGAGCAGGATCTTCATCAGCGTGGACTTGCCCGCGCCGTTCTCACCGAGCAGGCCGTGGATCTCCCCGCGGTGAACGGTCAGGTCCACCGCGTCGCAGGCCACGACCTGCCCGTAGGTCTTGCAGATCCCGCGCAGCGCCAGCGCGGGCGCCCGGGCTCCGCCGTCACGATCGGTCATGTCACTTACCGAGCCTCTCCACTTCCGCGGAGGCGTCGATCTTCCCGCTCGCGATGTCCTTCATGAACGTGTCGATCTTCTGCTGCGCCCCGGGGTCGTCCTTGCACAGCTTGACCGTGGGGTACGGGTCCTTGCCGATCGTCCAGACCTTCTCGATGCCCATCTCGAGCTTGCCGCCCTCGAACAGCTTGAGCGCCTCGGTGAAGTAGTCGCCGGGGCTGTACAGCACGGAGATGTCGAACTTCGGGTCGGTGGACGCGCACCGGTCGGTGCCGGGGGTCAGCGTGATGAGGTTCTTGGAGTTGGCGAGCCTCGTGGCGGCGTCGGTGGAGCCGCCGAGGTACGGGTAGACCACGCCGACGCCCTGGTCGATCTGGGCCTGCACCGCCTCCTTGGCCTTGGCGGCGTCGTCCTGGTCACCGGCGTAGGTGGTGGTGACGGTCGCGTCCGGGATCATCAGGCGGATGCCCGCCTTGAACGCCTTGGAGGCGTTGATGTTGAAGTCGACCTCCATGCCGCCGACGAAGGCGGCCTTCTTGAGTCCCTTCGCCTTCATCAGCACGCCGGCCGCGTACCCGGCCGTCAGGACGCTCTGGTCGGCGGCGTCGGTGGACACGAAGATCCGGGGGGTCTGCTGGACGTTGCCGGAGCTCGGGACGTACCAGGCGGTCTTCGCGCACACCGCCTCCTCCGAGGCGGGGATGGCGTCCTTGAGCTCGGAGGCGCCGAGCGCGACCATGTCGACCTTCTGCTGGCACAGCGCGCGGGCGGCGCTCAGCGCCTCGCTCTCCGGGACGCTGCCGCGCTTGATGAGCTGCCAGCCCTTCTCCTTGGCGAACGCCTCGGCGCTGGTCACGAAGCTCTCGTAGTAGCCGTTGTCGTTGATGTCGCCGGGGCTGAGCACCCCGATGACGACCTTGCCGTCGCCGTTGACGTCGGGCTCGCCGGGCAGCACGCCGCTGCCCGACCCGCCGGCGGAGTTGTTCTGGTTCGCCGTGGCGTCGGTGTCGGCGCAGCCGGCGAGGGCGAGCATGGTGGCGCAGGCGACGGCCGCGCCCGCGATCCGTACCGTTTTACGGTTCTTCACCTCAGGGGTCCTTTCGATCGGACGGTGAGCCGAGCAGGGAGCGGGAGCTCGTTGCGGCGGTGGCCGCGGAGACCACCGGCCAGCGGCTTGGGACATCGAGTCCCGCCGCCCGCAGCAGCGCGGTGGACCGCTCTGCCGCCTCCCGGCGCAGTTCCGCGACGTCGACGGTCGTGAGCCGGCGGTCGCGGACGACCGCCTTCCCGGCGACCAGGACGTCGCGGACGGTGTGGCCGGGTGCACCCCACACCAGGTGCGTGGCCAGGTCGCCGACCGGCGTCC
The DNA here is from genome assembly GCF_040650055.1 of Spirillospora sp. NPDC048819. Taxonomy (NCBI): domain Bacteria; kingdom Bacillati; phylum Actinomycetota; class Actinomycetes; order Streptosporangiales; family Thermomonosporaceae; genus Spirillospora; species Spirillospora sp. NPDC048819. The sequence continues at coordinate 36,190 of NZ_JBEZGN010000019.1, forward strand.
AGGCCAGGTCTTGCGTGTCGAGGACGACGAGGTCGGCGGCCTTGCCGACTTCGATCGACCCGACGAGGTCGCCGAGGCCGACCGCCTCGGCACCGGCACAGGTGGCCAGCGCGAACGCCTCGTCCGCGCGCAGCGGCCACCCTCCCCGGTCGTTCTCCAGGCCGGCCAGGAGCCCGGCCGTGCGCAGCACGTCGGGCGCGTCGCCGGCGTTGTGGGCGTCGCAGCCGAGCGCGACGCGCCCGCCGCGCCGGACCAGCTCGCCGTGCCGCCCGGCCCGCGTGTACCCCTGGCCGAGGCGCAGGTAGGCGCCCGGGCAGGACGCCACCGCCGTGCGGGTCGCGAGGACCGCCTCGACCTCCTCGTCGTCGAGCCACACGGCGTGGCCGAGGAGGAGGCGCGGGCCGAGCACGCCGAGGTCGCGCAGGTGGACGAGCGGGCGGGCGCCGGTGCGGTCCAGGTACGACCCGGCGTCGCCGGGTCCGGGCGACATATGGAAGGTCATGGTGGTGCCGAGGCGTTCGGCGAGGGCGGCCGCGCCGGTGAAGAGCTCGTCGCTGACCAGGTCGTGGCCGACCAGCGTGATCCACCCGGTGACGAGGCCGCCGGCGGGCAGGCTCCGCACGATCTCCTCCTGCCGGGCCAGCGCCTCGGCGGCGGGCAGGGAATGCGGTGGGGGGTTCGGCACGCCGGGGGCGTCCCAGCCCCAGCCGCCGACCCGTCCCCGGATCCCGGCCGCGGTGAGCCCCGCGGCGACGCGTTCCGGGTGCGCCACGGTGCCCGCCTCAAGGACGGTGGTGACGCCGCGCATCAGCGACTCGGCGGCGGTGAGGGCCGCCGACACCTCGTCGTCGTCGCCGGAGACCAGTCCGTGCAGCGGCACCGCCCACCCGAAGATCGCCTCCTGGGAGTCGATGTCGTCGGGGATCACGCTGCGGATCAGCGGGTCCACGGTGCAGTGCTGGTGGGCGTTGACCATGCCGGGGACGACGACGCAGCCGCTCGCGTCCAGCTCGGCGGCTCCGGGGTGGTCCGCGCGGAGCGTCCGGTACGGGCCGATCGCGGCGACGCGGCCGTCTGCGACGGCGATGGTGGCGTCGGTGACGACCTCGCGTCCGGGCGCCATCGTCACCACGGTCGCGCCGGTGACCAGGAGAGGGTCATGGGTCATGGCCGGACCAGGACCTTGCCGATGGCCTCGCGCGACTCGGCGGCGGCGAACGCGGCGGGCACCTCGTCGAGCCCGTACTCGGCCATCCGGACGGTCCGCAGGCCGCCGCCGTAGTAGGCGCTCAGCATCGCGGCGAAGTCGGCCTCGGTGTAGGCGCCGGAGCCCAGCAGCCGCAGCCCGCGGTGGTAGACGCCGGCGAGTGAGATCGTGACCTCGTCGCCGGTGGTGTTGCCGAAGGTGACCAGCCGCCCGCCCGTGCGCAGGCTGTCCAGCGAGGTCTTCCAGGTCGACGCGCCGACGTGGTCGAGCGCGATGTCGGCGCCCTCGCCGCCGGTGAAGCCTCGCACGGCCGCGACGACGTCGGCCTCGTTGCGCAGCAGCAGGTCGGCGCCCAGGTCCGCGGCGAGCGCGAGCTTGGCGTCGCTGCCCGCGACCGCGACGACCCGGGCCCCGGCGCGCTTGGCGAGCTGGACGGCGGCGATGCTGACCCCGCTGGCGGCGGCCTGCACCAGCACGGTCTCGCCTTCGGTCACCGCGCCGACCGTGAGGGCGGCGTGCCAGGCGGTGCTCCACGTGGACGGCAGCGCGGCGGCCTCGGCCAGCCCGACGTGGTCCGGGACGCGGTGGACGAGCCGCGCGGGCACGGCGACGTACTCGGCGAAGCCGCCGGCGACGTTCCCGCCGATGACGCGGACGGCGGCGCAGTGGCCGGGGTCTCCGGCTCCGCAGCGCCCGCACGTTCCGCAGCCGAGCGTCGGGTCGATCACGACGCGGTCGCCGGGGGCGAACACGCCCGCCTCGTCCCCGCCCGCCTCGTCCCCGGCCGCTTCGACGTGCCCGGCCACGTCCATGCCGGCGATGTGCGGGAGGCGGAAGCCGGGCAGCACGGCGGGGCCGCGGCGCTGGAGGACGTCGAGCCGGTTCAGCGCGCAGGCCCGTACCCGGACCAGCACGTCACGAGGACCGGGGACCGGGTCGGCGATGTGCCGCAGCGACACCACCTCCGGGCCGCCGAACCCCGTCTGGACCAGCGCTTTCACCACAACCTCCGGTCAAGGACACCTGTCGAACTCATCTCGCATTGTGAACCATCGGTTCGTAATGTGAGGTAACTCTGAACCCCGTCTCCGGGATGTGTCAACACCTGCGCGCAAAGTCGCCGACACCCCCTCCTGGCTGCGCGGCGGGCCCGGCCGCTCAGCGGTCGAGCAGGCGCACCGCCACCGCCTTCTCCTGCGTGTACTCGCGCAGCGCCGCGTATCCGCCGCCCGCGCTGAACCCGCTGTCCTTCTGCATGTTGAACGGGAACCCGATGACCCCCGCGTCATGGAACTGGTTCACGGCGACCTGCCCGGACCGCACGTCCTTGGCCACGCGCAGCGCCCGCGACACGTCGTCGGTCCAGATGCAGGCCAGGAGCCCGAAGTCAGTGTCGTTCATCATTTCGACTGCTCGGCCGGTGCCGGAGAAGCCCTGCACGGTCAGGACGGGCCCGAAGACCTCTTCGCGCACGACCCGCATGCCGGAGTCCACCCCGTCCAGGACGGTCGGCGCCACGAACCAGCCGTCGCCCGGCACCTCGGCCTTCGCGCCGCCGGTCACCACGCGGGCGCCCTCCCCGGGCGCACCCTCCAGGAAGCCGAGCACCCGCTCGTACTGCTCCCGGCTGACCAGCGGCCCCATGTCGAGGTCCTGGTCCCAGGTGCCCAGCCGCACGGCCCGCATGCCCGCCACGACGCGTTCGGTCACCTCGGCGCGGATCGACTCCTCGACCAGGAGCCGGGAGCCCGCATAGCAGTTCTGGCCGGCGTTCTCGGTGATGGAGCCGACGATCGCCGGGATCGCCACGTCGAGATCGGCGTCCGCGAACACCACGTTGGGCGACTTGCCGCCCAGCTCCAGCTTGACCGGCACCAGGTTCTCGGCCGCGGCGCGCATCACCGCGCGGCCGGTGGCCGTGGAGCCGACGAAGCTGATGTGGTCGACGTCCGGGTGGGAGGTGAGCGCGACGCCCGCCTCCGCGCCGAGGCCGGTGACGACGTTGAACACCCCCGGCGGGAGACCGGCCTCGCGGGCCAGCTCCGCCAGCGCCAGCGGCCCGAGCGGGGCGATCTCGGACGGCTTGAGCACGACCGTGTTGCCGGCCGCGAGCGCGGGCGCGACGTTGGCGGCCGACAGCAGCATCGGCACGTTCCAGGGGAGCGTCACCGCGCACACCCCGAACGGCTCGGGGATCGTGAAGCCCAGGTAGTCGGGCGTGCGGGTGGGCAGCGTGACGCCGGTGAGCTTGTCGGCCGCACCCGCAAAGTACTCGATGATCCCGTGTGCGATGAACGCGTTCATCCGCCCGCCGGACAGCGGCTTGCCGACGTCGCGCGCCTCGTACCTGGCCAGGTCCTCGACCCGTTCCATGACCAGCGCGGCCCAGCGGCCCAGCAGGGCGCCGCGCTCGGCGGGCGAGGTCGCGGCCCAGCCGGGGAAGGCGCGCCGGGCGGCGGCGACCGCGTCGTCCACGTCGGCCTGGCCGGCGCGCGCGATTTGCTGGATAACCTTGCTGTTCGCAGGGTCCAGGACGGGGAGTTCGCCCTGGTCACGGGCGGGAACCCAGGCGCCGTCGACGAGGTGCCTGGCGGCCGGAATATCAAGTGCGGACATACCGGGAATCCTTGACCGGAATTATCCCGCATGTCAAGATGCCGTATCTCTTTATGAAATGACCTTGGGGAGGTCGCATGCGGGTCACCGCCGCCGTACTGGACCGCCCGGGCGAGCCCCTGGCCCTGCGGGACGTGGAACTCGGCCCGCCCCGTCCGGACGAGGTCCTGATCCGGCTCACCTCCGTCGGCATCTGCGCCACCGACCTGGAGTTCGCCACCTTCATGGACGCCCCGGCCGTGCTCGGGCACGAGGGCGCGGGCGTCGTCGAGCAGGTCGGCGACCACGTCACCTCGGTGGCGCCCGGCGACCACGTGGCGCTGTCGCACACCTCGTGCGGGCGGTGCCGGCCGTGCCTGACCGGGTCGCCCGGCTACTGCCTGAGCTTCGACGCGCTCAACTTCAGCGGGCGGCGCCCCGACGGATCGTCGGCGGTCTCGCTCGGCGGAACCGAGATCAACGCGCACTTCCTCGGGCAGTCGTCGTTCGCCGACCACGTGATCGCGCCCTCCCGGGCCGTGGTGCCGATCGGCAAGGACGCCGACCTGACCCTGGCCGGGCCGTTCGGCTGCGGCTTCCAGACCGGCGCCGGCGGCGTCCTCAACGTGCTGCGGCCCTCGCCCGGCTCGTCCATCGCGATCTTCGGGGCCGGCGCCGTGGGCGTCGCCTCGATCCTGGCGGCCGTGCTCAGCGGATGCACGACCGTCGCGGCCGTGGACCTCAACGCCGAACGCCTCGCCACGGCCCGCTCCCTCGGCGCCACGCACGGCGTGACCGGAGGCGAGGACGCCGCCGACGAACTGCGCTCGATCGCCCCGGACGGATTCGACTTCGTCCTCGACACCACCGGCCGCGCGGACGTCCTCCGCACCGCCGTGGAGGCCCTCGCCCCCCTCGGCCGCTGCGGCGTGATCGGCGTCGGCCCGAGCGAGGAGATGAGCTTCGACTGGCGCAGCGTCCTGAACGGGCGCACGATCACCGGGATCATCGGCGGCGGCGGGATACCGCAGGTCTTCGTGCCCGAACTGCTGCGGCTGCACGCGGCGGGCCGGTTCCCGGTGGACCGGATCGTCGGGCACTTCCCGTTCGAGCGGATCGGCGAGGCCGTCGAGGCGGCCAAGCGGGGCACGGTCGGCAAGGCCGTCCTGACCTTCTGAATCTCCCAGAGGCGCGGCTGGGCAACACCGCGCGGAAGACATGCGCATCTGGAGTCGCGCCAATGACGCAGCAGCAGCACATGACACAGCAGGACCTCGCACAGCGGGACCACCACTTCGACCACCACTCGGACGAGTGCAACGCCGACCCGGTCGCGTACTACGCCGCGTACCGGGAGGGCTGTCCCGTCGGGCGCACCCCCGCGCACGGCGGGTTCGTCTACACGACGCGGTACGCCGACGTGACGCGCATCGCCCGTGACGACGACGCGTTCTCCTCCTCGCGCGAGACGAGCGGCGTGGACGCGGTCGCCATCGTCATCCCGAGCGGGCCGGGCCTGGAGCAGTACCCGATCGAGGTCGACCCGCCGCGGTCCGCCGGCTACCGCGACCTGATCAACCCGCTGCTGAGCCCGGCGGCGGTCGAGCGGCTGCGGCCGATGATCGCCCGGCACGCCTCCCGGGCCGTGGACGCGTTCATCGAGCTCGGCTCGGCCGACTTCGTCCGCGACCTGACCAACCCGGTCCCGGCCGCCGTCACCCTCGACTGGCTCGGCTTCCCCGAGGAGGACTGGGCGCCGCTGGCCGGGCCGATCCACGACATCTTCGCCGCCCCCGCCGGCAGCGAGCGGGAACGGCGCGGCGCCGAAGGCCTCGCGTACATGGAGCAGCGCATCCGCGAGCTGATCCGCGACCGCCGCGCCGAGCCCCGGCAGGACGCGGTCAGCGCGCTCGTCACCGCGCGGAACGACGGCGGCGAGCCGTTCACCGAGGACGAGCTGGTCTCGGTCATCGGGCTGCTCATCGCGGGCGGCGTCGACACCACGACCTCGCTGACCGGGTCGACGCTGGTCCACCTGAGCCGCAACCCGGACCAGCGGCGCCGCCTCATCGACTCGCCCGACCTGATGGACCGGGCCACCGAGGAGTTCCTGCGGGCGTTCGCGCCGTCCCAGTCGATGGCCCGCACGGCGCGCACCGACACCGAGGTCGGCGGCTGCCCGGTCCGGGCGGGCGAGCGCGTCCTGATCCCGTGGGTGGCGGCCAACCACGACCCCGCCGTGTTCCCCGAGCCCGAGGAGATCCGGCTCGACCGCGACGCGTCCCGGCACCTGAGCTTCGGGATCGGCTCGCACCGCTGCGCCGGCGCCCATCTGGCCCGCGCGATGTTCCGCGAGATGATGACGCAAGTGCTGACCCGGCTGCCGGACTTCCAGATGCTGGAGGACGGTCTCGTCGAGTACCCGACCAGCGGCAACCAGAAGGGCTGGGACGCGCTCCCGGCCGTCTTCACCCCGGGCCCGCGCGCCGGTGAGAGCACGGTGGCCGCCACCGTCCTCGGCGCCTCGTACGACCTGACCGTGACGGGCGCCGAAAAGGCGGCCGACGACGTCCTCACCCTGACGCTGGCGCGCGCCGACGGCGACGAGGCGCCCGCCTGGGAACCCGGCGCCCACCTTGAGCTGCGGCTTCCGTCCGGCCGCGTGCGCCAGTACTCGCTGTGCGGCGACCCGGAGGACCGTTCCCACTACCGGATCGCGGTGCTGCGCGAGACGGACGGCAGAGGCGGCTCGGAAGAGGTGCACGCGCTCGCCCGCGACGGGGTCACGTTCGGCGTGCGCGGCCCCCGCAACCACTTCCCCCTGGTCGAGGCCGGCTCCTACCTGTTCCTGGCGGGCGGCATCGGCGTCACGCCCATCCTGGCCATGGTGCGCGCGGCAGCCGCACGCGGAGCCGACTTCCAGGTCGTGTACGGCGGCCGGACCCGCGCGTCGATGGCCTTCCGCGACGAACTGGCCGCCATCGCGGGCGACCGGCTGCGCGTCCTGCCACAGGACGAGACGGGCATCCCGGACCTGAAGGCCATCCTCGCGGAGGCCGGCCCCGACACGGCCGTCTACTGCTGCGGCCCCACCGGGATGATCGCGGCGGCCGAGGGCGCCTGCGACGAGCTGGACATCCGGTCCCGGCTGCACGTCGAGCGCTTCACCGGCGACGACTCGCTGGAGGTGGCGTTCGACCCGGCGCTCAACACCGAGTTCGACGTCCACCTCGCCCGTACCGGCGCCACGCTGCGGGTCCCCGCCGACCGGCGGCTCATCGAGGTGATCCAGGAGGTCGTGCCCGGCCTGTCGTACGACTGCGAGAAGGGCTACTGCGGCGCGTGCGAGACGCGCGTGCTGGCCGGCGAGCCCGAGCACCGCGACTCGCTGCTCAGCGAGGAGGAACGGGCCGCGGGCCGGACGATGATGATCTGCGTGGGCCGCTGCACCTCGCCCCGCCTGACCCTCGACCTGTGACGTCCGGCGTTCACCTGCGGCGTGCCGCACCCATGGGCCGCCTCACGAGGGCGGCACACCGCCGGTGAACGCGCTCACCGGCCGGCCGCCGGGCTAGCCGGAGCCGTCACCGGAGTGGCCGCCGCGCTCGTCGGACACCGGATGCTCGACCAGGGCCAGCACCCGGTTGGACATGAAGCGGGCCGTGCGGACCGTGGTGCCCGTACGGGTCACCTCGCTGACCTCCACCACCCCGCGCCGGTTGCCGATCTCCACGCGGCGGCCGGCGCGGGTCGCGGCCACCTCGTAGGTCCTGGTGGACGCGCCGCCGACGTCGACCACGATCTCGACCCAGTCGCCCTTCATCGCGAACCCCTCCGATATCCGAACGAATGTTCGATATATACCCGGGAACGCCTCGGGGCAACCGCGCGGGCGCAGGTCAGCCCCACAGCAGCTGGACGATCGCGACCAGCCCCACGGCCACGATCACCCCGCGCAGCACCAGCGGCGGGATCCTGCGGCCGAGCTTCGCGCCGAGCAGCCCGCCGACCGTCGAGCCGACCGCGATCAGCAGCACCGACCACCAGCTGATCCGGGTCTCGCCGAGCATCCACATCGCGATGAACAGCACCGCGGCCGTGCCGTTGACGACCGACACCATCGCGTTCTTCAGACCGTTCAGCCGCTGCAGGTCGTCGTCCAGGCCGATCCCGAGGAGCGCGATCAGCAAGATCCCCTGCGCGGCGCCGAAATAGCCGCCGTACGCGCCGGTGCCGAGGACGCCCAGCCACAGCCAGCGGCCGCCGTCCCGCCCGTGCGGCTCCCGCCCCTCCCGGCGTTCCCGCATCCACGCCTGAAGCCTCGGCTGCACCACCACCAGCACCAGCGCGACCAGGATCAGGCCGGGCACGATGACGGCGAACGCCTCGGGCGGCAGCGTCAGCAGCAGCAGCCCGCCCGCCACCGCGCCGGCGAGCGAGGCGCTGCCGAGGCGCACCAGCCGGCCGCGCTGCCCCCGCAGCTCCTTCCGGTACCCGTACGCGCCGCTGACGTTGCCCGTCACCAGGCCGAGGTTGTTGGACACGTTGGCCACGACCGGCGGGTATCCGAGCGCGAGAAGGGTCGGGAACGTGATCAGCGAGCCGGAGCCGACGATCGCGTTGATCCCGCCGGCGGCGATCCCGGCGGCGAGCACCGCGATCGCGTCAAGGACGTCCAAACCTCACCTCAGCGGGGGGCGGCGCGGGCGTACCAGCGGCCGTTCTGTCGGTCCACGGCGAGCGGGAGGCCGAAGGTGCCCGACAGGTGCTCGGAGGTGAACACCTCGTCCACCTTGCCCTGCGCGACGACCTCGCCGCCGCGCAGCAGCAGCGCGTGGGTGAAGCCCTCGGGGACCTCCTCCACATGGTGCGTGACGATCGCCATCGTGGGGGCGGCCGGGTCGTCGGCGAGGGCGGCCAGCCGGGCGACGAGGTCCTCGCGTCCGCCGAGGTCGAGGCCCGCGGCGGGCTCGTCCAGCAGCAGCAGCTCAGGGTCGGGCATCAGCGCGCGGGCGATCTGGACGCGCTTGCGCTCGCCCTCGGACAGCGTGCTGAACGTGCGCCGGATCAGGTCGGCGCAGCCGAGCGCGTCGAGTAGCGCCACCGCGCGGCTCACGTCGGTCGAGTCGTACTCCTCCTGCCAGCGCCCCAGGATCGCGTACGAGGCGGTCAGCACCAGGTCGACGACCCGCTCGCCGGTCGGGATCTTCTCCGCGATAGAAGAACTGGCCAGGCCGATCCGGGGACGCAGCTCGAACACGTCGGTGCGGCCCAGCTCCTCCTCCAGGATCTCGACCGTGCCCTCGGACGGATGCAGCATCGCGGCGGCGATCTGGAGCAGGGTGGTCTTCCCGGCCCCGTTCGGGCCCACGATGACCCACCGCTCGCCTTCGCTCACCGTCCAATTGACATCGCGCAGCAGGGTCGCCCCATCGCGCTTGACCCCGACTCCGCGGAGTTGAAGTACTTCGCCGGCCATCGCGCGCCTTCGTCCCCAATCCCGGTGGTCCCAGATCCTCAGAAGAGAACCTATGCGATCGGGGGCGGCCGCCGCCTCCCGGCTCCCCACCGGAAACGTCGGCCCCGGGATGCACCCTGGACGCGAGAGGTTGGTTACGTCCGGTGGCATCGGCCATCCGAGCGCTTATGGTGGTTCGCATGCCCGTTGGGGAGTGTTGGGAAAGCGAATGAGCAAGACAGTATGAGCACGGCCGTCGCGACGGCACTGGTCGCCTGGGGCAACGCCTGGCTGACCGGGCACGTCGGTCTCGACGAGGCGGTGGACAAGGTCGAGAAGGACGCGGGCCCGCAGATCCTGGGCGGCGAGCCCGCCGAGGTGACGCTGCGTCGCGGGCTCGGCGACCTGCGCGTCGGCGGAATGACGGCACTGCGGCTGGCGCTGCCCGAACCGGGCGACCCGCTCGGGCTGACCGGCCCGCCCGGCCTCAACCGCGCGGCGATCGAGGCGGGCGCCGCCGTCGTCGCCGTGCTCGGCGCCGACCGGGCGATCGGCCTCCTGCCCGCCGAGGACCGGCGCGGATCGTCCTACGTCGGCATCCGCTGGACGACCCATGACGCGTCGCCCGCGCCGCCGGACGTCCCGTCCCTCGCGGAGGCCGACCGGCAGCTCACCCTCGCGATGCGGGACGCCACCGAGGCGCTGCTGACCGTGGACGACTTCGGCGGTGTGCCGCCGGAGATCGCCGACGCGCTGGCCGACATGCGCGACCCGGAGCGCGGCGGCCATCCGCTCGCCCCCGGCTACCCGGCCCGCGCGCACCGCCTCGCCGCGCTCGCCGGCCGGCTCTCCCTCGTCGTGGAGCTCGCCCGGCAGATGGACGAACGCGGCCTCGGCATCGACCAGATGCGGCGCCGCGGTGAAGCCCTGCGGCTACTGGACCGGGCCGTCCGGCGGGCCCTGGTGGCCGCGTGCAACAGCGCGTTCGACCACGTCCCCTGAACGGAAGGGTCCCCTGACCGGGAGGGACCCCTGAACGGGAGGGTCCCGCGAACGAAAACGGGGCGCCCCGCGAAGGGACGCCCCGCTCACGAACCGATGATCAGTTGCGCACCACGAGTCAGTTGCGCACCACGAGGGTGTTGCAAACCTTGTCGGCGAACGTCTGCTTGCGGTCGTCCCACAGCGGCCAGAGGTAGCCGAGGTAGCACACCGCGCCGTCGAGGGCGTGGGCGATCTTGCGGACGAACGCCATGCCGAAGCCGATCGGCTGGCCGGTCTGCGCGCTGACGAGACGGATGCCCATCTGCCGCTTGCCGATCGACTGGCCGGTGGTGCCCTCCTGGTAGCAGATCCACAGGAAGCCGCCGAGGTAGACGGCGGCCCCGATCAGGATGAACAGCATCCCGATCACGGCCGCGCCGCCGCTGCCGGACCCGCCGAGCAGGGCGCCGATCAGGTACAGCACGAAGAACGGTGCGCCGATCACCAGGTAGTCGATGATGAAGCCACCGGCACGCGAGCCCCATTCGGCCAGCTGGCCGCCGGAGCCGTAGTGGTGGTGGTGGACCTCCTGCTGGCCGTACCCGGGCTGGGCCGGGGGCGCCTGCGGCGCACCGTAGCCGGGCTGGGCGGGAGGCTGCTGGCCGTACCCGGGCTGCGCCGGGGGCTGACCGTAGCCGGGCTGGGCCGGGGGCTGGCCGTAGCCAGGCTGCGCGGGGGGCTGCTGGCCGTAGCCAGGCTGCGCCGGGGGCTGCTGACCGTAACCCGGCTGGGCCGGGGGCTGCTGACCGTACCCGGGCTGTTGCTGCCCGTAGCCCGGCTGCTGGCCGTACGGGTCGTAGGGGTTACCCACACTTGCTCCTTATAGATTGACCCTGTGGTTATGTGACGCCCGCCGGACCCGGTGGGCTCCGCAAGTCTGACCGAGGATCGACCGCGGCTCAAACGCGCAGAACACCGAACCGGACGAGCTGCCACAGCTCCGACCCCACGAGGGCGGTGCCGAGCATCCAGGCACGGGTCTTCGGCTGGAGTGCCCACCACCGTCCTCCCAGCCCCAGTGGTGCGATCGCCACGGCGATCGCGCCGGTGAGGACCGCCGGATTCGCGAGCACGGCCTGGGCGGGACGACCCGAGCCGAACTCGATGAACACGGTGGTCCCCCCGCACAGGGGACACGGGATTCCGGTGAGCGCCCGAAGGGGACAGAGCACGCCGGGGTCGTTGACACGGTGGATCCATGACGCGCCGATGGCCGCCACGGCCATCGCCGCCACACGCAGCACCACACCCAGGGGTCCATGCCGCGCTGCGGTGAGGGTCCGGCTGACGAGCCCGCCGAGTACACCGTCCGGTGCACCGGTGGCCGCCGCCCCGGGCGCTTCCCCCACGAATCCTCCGCCTCGATGACTAAAGCTGAGTGACCCGTATACAGGGTGCACCCGGAGGCGGGTCAAGCCCTGGCAACGATCTGCGATCGGACCGTTACGCAGCGCTCAGCGACACCACCTCTCGGCAAGAGTAGGACAAATCGCCACCTGCGTGAGCACTCTTTTACCCGACGAGTTCCATGAATCATCAGGAAATTCGTCACCTGATCCAACAGGCGCGCGGTGGACGGCACCCGCGAGGTTGGACGGTTCCAACGGCGGGCGTGGCGAAGAACACGTGACGTGGGAGGTGGTCCGGCCGGTCGGGGGACAGAGACTAAGGACAGAGAGACAGGGACAAGGACAGAGAGAGGGTCAGGGTCGGGGTCAGGCCTGGGCGGCGGCGCCCACGACCATGGGGGGTTCGGCGCCGGTGACGTGATCGGACTCGACGACGTCGGCGACGACCGCGGTGATGTTGTCGGGGCCGCCGTTGTCGCGGGCGATCTCGATCAGCCGGTCGACGGCGCGCTGCGGGTCGGCCTCGGCGGACAGCACCTCGTAGATCTTCTGCGCGTCGACCGGGCCGCTCAGCCCGTCCGAGCACAGCAGATAGCGGTCGCCGAGCTGGGCGTCGCGAAGGCGCAGGTCGGGCTCGCGGTCCTCGCGTCCGTCCAGGACCCGGTACAGCACGTGCGACAGCCGCGACGTCTCGGCCGGGTCGGCGGTCTGGCCCGCCTGCTCGGCCTCCGCCTTGAGCAGCTCGTCCATCGTGTGGTCCTGGGTCATCTGATAGAGCTCGCCGTCGCGCAGCATGTAGCCGCGCGAGTCTCCGACGTGCGCCAGCGCCACGGACTCGCCCGTCCAGAGCATGGCGGTGAGCGTGGTGCCCATCCGGCTCAGGTCGGGGCGTTCCTCCCGGACGATCCGCAACTTCTCGTTGGCCTCGGCCACCGCGCGGCCCAGGATGTCGACAAGATCGTCTTTAGGCGCGTCGGTGTCGAGCGAGCGCAGTGACCCGATGACGGTCGAGCTGGCGACCTCGCCGCCCGCGTAGCCGCCCATGCCGTCCGCGACCGCGATCAACCGCGCACCGGCGTAGCCCGAGTCCTCGTTGTTCTCTCGGTTGCACCCGATGTCGCTGCCTGCTGCGTATCTGATTGCTACGTTCATACCAATTTCGATGACGATCCTGTCAGAGGAGTTGTATCAGCCGCGGGCGGTGGCTTCCCCGGTTTCCCCGGGTGCGCCGGACGAGCCGACGCCGTGCCGGACGGCGTACAGCGCCGCCTGCGTCCGATCCTGGACTCCCAGTTTCATGAGCAGATTACTGACGTGCGTCTTGACCGTCTTCTCGGATACCACGAGCGCGCGGGCGATCTCCCGGTTGGACCTGCCCCGCGCGATGTGCACGAGCACCTCCCGTTCCCGTTCGGTCAGCGCGGCCAAGCCGCGGTCGTCCTGCGACGCTTTCCCGCCGGCCAGCATCGCCTCTGCCGCGTCGGGCGCGAACAGCACGTGCCCGTCGTTGACCGCCCGGATCGCCTGCACGAGCGCCTGCGGGTCGACGTCCTTGTACAGATACCCGGACGCGCCCGCCTGGACCGCCGGCAGCACGTGCCCGCGCTCGGTGACGCTGGTCAGGACGAGAACGCGTGCCGGCACCCCACGAGCCCGCAGCTCCGTCAGCGCGGCCAAGCCGTCGGCGCCCGGCATCTTGAGGTCCAGGAGCACGATATCGGGCTCCAGCGATTCGGCCAGTGTCACGGCCGACGCGCCGTCCCCGGCCTCGCCGACGACCTCGATGTCGTCCTGGATGCCGAGGAAGGTCCGCAGCCCCTGCCGGACGACCGGATGGTCGTCGGCGATCAGGACCTTGATCTTCCGGCCTCGCGGGCCGGTGCCGTTCGCGGTCACAGCGGCACCTCCAGCCGGACGGTCGTGCCCCGGCCGGGAGCCGCGTCGATCGTGAGCCCCCCGCCGATCGAGTACGCCCGGTCCCGCATGGACGTCAGGCCGAGCCCGCCCTGCTGGTCGGCCGTGTCGGACGCGACGAAGCCCGAGCCGTCGTCGGCGACCTCCAGCACGGCGCGTCCATCCTCCGTGCCGAGGCGGACCTCCACCGTCCGCGCGCCGGCGTGTCGCAGCGCGTTGTAGAGGGCCTCCTGGGTGATGCGGAAGGCGACGGCCTCGTGCTCCTCCGGCAGGACGACGGCCTCGTCGGCGGCGATGCGCACGGTGGTCTCGTGCGCCCGGTCGAGGACCTCGACGTGCTTGCGCAGCGAGGCGACCAGCCCGTCCGCGAGGTCCGCCGGGCGCAGCTCGAAGATCACGGCGCGGAGTTCGTTGAGGGCCCCGGCGGCGAGCCGCTCGACCTGCTCCAGCTCCTTGACGGTGCGGGCGGGGTCGCGTTCGGCCAGCGCGGACGCGGTGCGGGCGGTGAGGCGCAGCGAGAAGAGCTTCTGGGCGACGGCGTCGTGCAGCTCGCGGGCCATGCGGTTGCGTTCGGCGACGACCGTCAGCTCACGGTTGTGCTCGTACAGGCGGGCGTTCGTGATGGCGATCGCGGCGTGCGCGGCGAACAGGGTGAGGAGGTCTTCGTCGCCCTCGGTGAACCCGCCGGGGCGCCGCTTGTTGGCCAGGAAGATGATGCCGAGGACGTCCTCGCCGTCCAGGATCGGCACGCCCAGGAAGTCCTTCAGGACGGGGTGCGCGACCGGCCAGCCCTCGAACTCCGGCTCCTTGCGGATGTCGCTGAGCCGCTTCGGCGTGTCACCGTGCAGCATCGCGGCGAGCATGCCGTGCTGGCGGGGCAGCGGGCCGATCCGCTCCCACTCCTCCTCCGAGATGCCCTCGACGACGAACTCGGCGAACGAGCCCTCGTCGTCCGGCACGCCGAGCGCCGCGTACCGGGCGTCCAGCAGCTGCGCCGCCGCCCGGACGATCACCTGGAGCACCTCGTGGACGGACAGGTGCCGGGTCACCGCGAGCACGGCCGAACTCACGGCGTGCAGGGTCGCGCCCTGGTCGCCGCGGCAGCCGTCCTCGGTCTCCATCCCGGCCTCTCATCGCCCGTGGCCGAGCGCCTTCCGGCACTCACATGTGAAGACCGTACTCGGTACGCGGGTCTTCTCGCTCTCCCCCACGTGGAGGCGCCCCGCGCATGGTGCGCCGCACCCGTAACACCCGCCCCAAGGGCGACGTCTCCGGCCGTGCCGGCGGGGCTTCCCGGACGCTGGTCCTAGGACCATCTGACCACCCGCCGCGGGACCCGTCGGCCGATGCCGTGAACTGCGCGGATTCCTAGCGTCGGAGGCATGAGCACAGCGACGACAGCGAAGACGGCACTGATCACCGGGGCCTCCCGCGGGCTCGGCCGGGCGCTCGCCCGCGAACTCGCCCGGGACGGCTGGCACACCGTCATCGACGCACGCGACGCGGACGCGCTCTCCGCCGCCGTCCGGGAAATCGGGGGGAGCGTCACGGCCATCGCCGGAGACGTCGCCGATCCCGCGCACCGCGCCGACCTCGTCCGGGCGGTGGACGGCGGGCTCGACCTGCTCGTCAACAACGCGAGCACCCTCGGCCCGACGCCGATGCCGCGGCTCGCCGACCTGCCCGTCACCGACCTGGCGGCCACGTTCGCGACGAACGTCCTGGCGCCGCTGGCGCTGATCCAGGACGTCCTGCCGAGCCTCCGCGAGCGGCGCGGCGCGATCCTCAACATCACGTCGGACGCGGCCGTGGAGAACTACGAGACGTGGGGCGGCTACGGGACGTCGAAGGCGGCCCTGGAGCAGCTGTCGAACGTCCTGGCGGCCGAGGAGCCCGACGTGGCCGTGTGGTGGGCGGATCCGGGCGAGATGAACACCGCGATGCTGCGCGCGGCGGGCGAGGACGCCGACTCCGCGCCGCCGCCCGAGGAGGCCGCCGCCGCGTTCCGCCGCCTCGTCACCGGCCGGCCCGCCAGCGGCCGGTACCGGGCCGCCGACCTCAGCGGTGCACGATGACCACCGTGCTCGAACCCGATCATCTGGCGTCGCCGCCCGGCGCCGGGCCGAAGCCGCGGGAAGCCGGGCTCCGGGGCGCGACGCTCGGAATCGTCCTGGTCGTCACGCTGCTGGCGTTCGAGGCCATGGCCGTCGGCACGGTCATGCCGGTGGTCGCCGGAGACCTGAACGGCCTGTCGCTGTACGCGTGGGGCTTCAGCGCCACCCTGATCACGAGCCTGCTGTCCACCGTCCTGGCGGGCGGCTGGATCGACAGGTCCGGCCCCGTCCGGCCGTTCATGACCGGTCTCGGGACGTTCGTCGCCGGGCTGGTGGTCGCGGGCGCGGCGCCGTCCATGTGGCTGTTCGTCGCCGGCCGCGCGGTGCAGGGCCTCGGCTCGGGCGTCGCGATGGTCGCGATGTACGTCGTGATCGCCCGCGTCTACCCGGAGGATCAGCGCGCCCGCGTGTTCGGGATGCTCGCAGCGGCGTGGGTGCTGCCGTCGCTGATCGGCCCCGCGGTCGGCGGCGTCGTCGCCGAGCACGCCGGGTGGCGCTGGGTGTTCCTCGGGCTCATCCCGCTGGTGATCCCGCCGACGCTGCTGCTCGTCCCCGCGCTGCGCGGCATCAGGACCGTGGACGCCGCTCCCGCCTCCGGCAAAGGCCGCTACCTGGCCGCGGTCGCGGTGTCGGCGGGCGCCGGAACCCTCCTGTACGGCCTGGACGCCCCCGGCTGGACGATGGCGGCGGCCGTCGCCGCGGGCCTCGCGGGCCTCGCGTACGGGCTGCCGAAACTCCTGCCCGCCGGGACGCTGCGGCTCCGCCGCGGACTGCCGAGCGTCATCCTCGTCCGGGGCCTGCTGTCCGGCGCGTTCTTCGGGACCGACGTGTTCATCCCCCTGGCGCTGACCCGGCTGCACGACTTCAGCGCCACGCAGGCGGGCGTCGTCCTGACGGTCGGCGCGCTCGGCTGGTCCGCGTCGGCCCAGATCCAGGCCAGGTCCAAGCGCTCCCGCGCGTTCTTCGCCCGTCTCGGCGCCGTGCTCGTCACCGCCGGGATCATCCTCACCGCCGTCGCGCTCCAGCTCTCCGGCTGGCTCGCCGTCCCGGCGTGGATCATCGGCGGCGCCGGGATGGGCTTCGCGATCAGCAGCCTGTCCGTCCTGCTCCTCGACATGTCGCCCGAGGACGAGCAGGGCGTCAACTCGTCCTCGCTCCAGATCAGCGACACCCTCGGCTCCTCCCTCGTGGTCGGCGTCGCGGGCGCGCTGGTCGCCGGCTTCGGCGGCGCACGGCTCGACACGGGCCTGGCCGTCGCCGGGGCGCTGTTCGCCGCGATCGCCGCCCTCGGCGTGATCGCCGCCGTCCGGCTGGAGGCCCGCACATGACCGTCGACTTCACGCTGCCCCCGTCGCTGGAGGCCCACGAGCCCCCCGAAGCGCGCGACAGGACCCGCGACGGCGTCCGGCTCCTGGTCTCGCGCCGCGCCACCGGGGAGGTCGCCCACCACGAGTTCCGCGACCTGCCCACGCTGCTCGACCCGGGGGACCTGCTCGTCGTCAACACCTCGTCCACGCTGCCGGCCGCCGTCCGCCTCGACCGGATCAGCGTCCACTTCTCCACCCCGGTGCCCGGCGGCGGGGACCGGCTGTGGCTCGTCGAACTGCGGCGCCTCACCGGCAAGTCCAGCAGCCCCTACACGGGCGGCTGCCCCGGCGAATGGATCCCGATGCCGGGCGGCGCCACCCTCACCTTGGTGGGACGTCACAAAGGCGGTTCCGAGGGTCATGGAGGGTCGTCTTCCCACAGGGAGTCGGATCGTCTCTGGGAGGCCCGGCTCAGCACCGACGTCGTCCCGTACCTGCGCCGCCACGGGACACCGATCCGGTACGGGTACGTCCGCCGCGACTGGCCAGCCGCCGCGTACCAGACCGTGTTCGCCCACGACCGCACGACCGGCAGCGCCGAAATGCCGAGCGCCGCCCGCCCCTTCACCCCCGAACTGGTGACCCGGCTCGTCTCACGCGGCGTCCTCATCGCCCCGATCACCCTGCACACGGGCGTCGCGTCCCCCGAGGCCCACGAACCCCCCTACGCCGAACGCTACGAGGTCCCCGAACCGACGGCCGCGCTGGTCGAGCACGTCCGCGCCCGCGGGAACCGGGTGATCGCCGTCGGCACCACCGCCGTCCGCGCCCTGGAGACGTCCGTGGACGCCTCCGGGCACGTCCGGGCATCCGCGGGGTGGACCGAGCACATCGTGACCCCGGAGCGCGGCGTACAGGCCGTCGGCGGCCTGCTCACCGGCCTGCACGAGCCCAGGTCGTCCCACCTGATGATGCTCACCGCCATCGCGGGACCCGATCTGCTCGCCTCCACCTACGAGGCCGCCCTGGCCGAGCGCTACCTGTGGCACGAGTTCGGAGACGTCAATCTCCTCCTGCCCGACTAGCCCGCCGTCTTGCATGCTGGACCTGCCGCACGAACCCCACGTCACGGCCGGTACCGTTGAGAACAGTTATGGACGGGTCAGCACAGCGCACGCTCCTCATCACACTCACCGGACGCGACCGCCCCGGCGTGACGTCGCGTCTCTTCCGGACCCTCGCGGAGTTCCCCCTCATCGTCGCCGACGTCGAACAGGTCGTGATCCGGGGGCGGCTCGTCCTCGGCGTCCTGCTCGCGTACAGCGAGGGCGCCGACATCGGGCGGGTGTGGAACGCCGCCGAACGCGTCGCCAACGACCTCGACATGGAGATCGAGCTGTCCACGGGCCGCAACAAGCGGATGCCGAAGCGCAGCGGCCGCCTCCACGTCACCGTCCTCGGCGCCCCGCTGAAGCCCGCCGCCATGGCCGGGATGGCCGGGCGGATCTCCGCGCACGGCGCCAACATCGACCGCATCGAACGGCTCGCGCAGAACCCCGTCACCTGCATCGAGATGGACGTCTCCGGCGCCGACCCCGACGCCCTCCGCGCCGCCCTCACCGCCGAGGCCGCCGAACAGGAAGTGGACGTCGCCGTCCAGCAGAGCGGCCTGCACCGCCGCGCCAAACGGCTGATCGTCATGGACGTCGACTCCACCCTCATCCAGGGCGAGGTCATCGAGCTGCTCGCCGAGCACGCCGGCTGCCTCGACGAGGTCGCCAAGGTCACCGAGGCCGCCATGCGCGGCGAGCTCGACTTCGAGGGCTCCCTCCGCGAACGGGTCGCGCTCCTCGCCGGGCTCGACGCCGCCGCCGTCGACGACGTCCGCGACAAGCTCCGCCTCGCCGCCGGCGCCCGCACCATGGTCCGCACCCTGAAGCGCCTCGACTACAAGTTCGCCATCGTCAGCGGCGGGTTCACCCAGGTCACCGACGGCCTCGTCGACGACCTCGGCATCGACTACTCCGCCGCCAACACGCTGGAGATCGAGAACGGCAAGATCACCGGCCGGGTCTCCGGACCGGTCATCGACCGCGCCGGCAAGGCCGCCGCCCTCGAACGGTTCGCCAAAGAGGCCGGCATCCCGATCAGCCAGACCGTCGCCATCGGCGACGGCGCCAACGACCTCGACATGCTCCAGGCCGCCGGCCTCGGCATCGCCTACAACGCCAAACCCGTCGTCCGCGAGGCCGCCGACACCGCCGTCAACGTCCCCTACCTGGACACGATCGTCTTCCTGCTGGGCATCTCCCGCGAAGAAGTGGAAGCCGCCGACGCCGCCGACGAGCGTTAGATCCGTCCCGCGAGACGGGGCCCCGCTCTCGTCACTAGTGTGATCGTCCATGAATTTCCGGCCGCTGGGCGGCCTCGACGACGTCGACTGGGCTTCGCTGGAGCACGCCCACGGTTCGGCGGAGGACGTGCCGGGACTGCTGCGCGCGGCGGTCGGCCGCGGTGACGACGCCGCCGCGGAGGCCTTCGACGACCTGGCCTCCCGTCTCGCCCACCAGGGCACGCTGTATCCGGCGACGGCCGCGGCGGTGCCGTTCCTGATCGCGCTGGCCACGTCGCGGCGGACGCGGCGGCGGCCCGAGGTGCTGCGGCAGCTCGCCTGGATCGCCCAAGGCGCCCACGCCCGGCCCGGCGTACTCGACGACGTCCAAAGCGCGCTCGCCGCGGGCGCGGCGCGGCTGCTGAAGCTGCATTTCGACCCGGACGTGCACGTGCGGCGGTGCGCCTCCTACGTGGTGGGGCATCTGCCCGCCGAATCCGTCCCTCTCGCGACATTGCGCAAGCTCCGGGACGGCGAGGGCGACAGCGAGGCCATCGCCGAACTGCTGATCGTCGCGGGACGGCTGCACCCGCGGGACGCCGCAGACTGGCTCCAGGCGGAACTCGCCCCGGACCGGCCGCTTCTGCCGCGGGCCGCCGCCGCCTGGACGATCGCGGTCCACGGCGAGACGTTCGGCCCCGCGGCCACGGCGGCCGTCCGTGAATGCTGGGCCGCATGCGACCCCTTCCGCGACTTCGTGTGGTCACAGGAGTCGCTGAGCGACATCATCGCCGGCGCCCCCGAAGCCGACGCCGTCGACCTCGCCCGCTCCTTCGTGCGCGACGGGTCGCCGGAGAACGCGAACGCGGTCGTGAACGGCGTCCAATGGCGCTGCTACTGGTCGAGGTCGGCGCGGACGCGGTTCGCGGATCTGCTCGCCGAGGCCGTCTCCCACCGGGAGATCGAGGTGCGCGCCGCAGCCGCCGAACTTCTCGTGGAAGTCCGCCAGGTCGTCCCGGCCGCCGTCGCCGCACTCGCGGACTACGCGCAGTCCCCACCGCGCACGGCCCTGACCGACCACCGGAACTGGAAGGGCCTGCAGACGGCGGAGGGGCGCCTCCTCGCCGCCGCGCTGCGCATGCTGGTCCTCGCGGACGACCCGGCGTGGCCGGTCTCGGTCACCGGCGCGTTCGGGGAGGGATGGTTCGACGGCGGGACGGTCGACCTGCTCGCCGAGCGGAAGGCGCCGTACGACCCCGCGCTGCTGAAGGTCCTGCGTCCGCACCTGGCGTCCGCCGGCCTGGAGACGCTCATGGCGCACGAACCCGATGTGGCCATTCCCGGGCTCCTGATCACCTGGGGATCCGAGGCCGCGGCGGCCGCACCCGAACTGTCCGGCCTCGTCCGCGCGGAGAGGCTCGCGCCCGTGCGGGCGCTGAGAGCGATCGGCCCCGGCGCCTCCGCCGCGGTACCGGCCCTGCGCGACGCCGTCACGGGCACCGGGCAGTGGGACTTCCGGGAGGCGTGCGCCGATGCGCTCGCCGTCATCACCGGCGACACCGGGTACGTCACCCGGTTCGCGTTCGCCGCCGCCGACGCGGGCGAGGTCGTCCGGGCGGCGGAACTGATGAGGGCGCACGGCCTGCCGCCGGACGCGTTCCTGCCCGCCCTCCGCGAACTGGCCTCCACCGAGACGGCCGACTTCGAAGCCTGCGAGAAGCGGATCGAAGCCGCCGGACTCGTCCTGGACCTCACCGGCGACACCCGCACGGCGCTGCTCGCCGCCGAGCAGGTCCTGGCGCACGGCCGCGCCCCCGCCCGGGGCGCCGCCCTTCTCGCCGGACGGCTGGGCGAGGAGGCGTCCGCCCTGGTGCCGGTCCTCCTCGACCTGGGCGGCGACGAGTTCTACCGGTACGAGGCCGCGCTGGCGGTCAGGAGGATCAACGGCGACCCCGGCCCGTTCCTCGACGCCGTCGCCCGGCGGATCGCCGAAGGCTCGGCAAGGCCCTGGCTGCACGACGCCGCCCGCGAACTGGGCGGCGACATCGAGCCGCTGATCCCCCTGCTGCGCACCCTGGCCGAGACGGACCGCAACACCGTCAACGCCCCCTTCACCAGCGTGCTGATCCCCGACGACCTCGAACAGCAGGCCGTCCTCGCGGACCTGCTGGCCGCGCATGACGGCGAGCAGGCGCCGGAATGAACTCCGTCGCGCCGGACGTTCGGCCTTAGTGGAAGATCACCTGGGTACAGGTGAGACGGCGGGGTTCGAGCCGCCCGAGAGGTCGAGGAAGAGGCGGACGAACGTGCTGCAGCGGGCGGCGGAGGCTTACGCCCGGATCGGTGGAGAGGCCGCGCCCATGTACGGGGTGGTGGCCGCCCTCGCCATGGCGGTGCCGCTGTTCGCCGGAGCGGCGACCGGGCACGGCGCGCAAGGGTCGATGATCGCGCTCGGCGCGTACCTCGTCGCGTTGCGGGCGCCGGAGGGACCGTACGGGGCGCGGGCCCGCGACCTCGCGGTCGGCGTGCTCGTGGTGGCGGTCGGGTCGGCGTTCGGCGGGCTGCTGAGCGAGACGATGTGGCTGCCCGTCATCGTGGTGCCGCCGCTGATCGCGCTGGGCGTCGCCGTCCCGCGGATCGGGTCGACGGCGGGGCTGGCGGTGCTGCTCAGCGCGGTCCGGCCGCCGTCCGACGTCATCCTCATCGGGGTACTGGAGCTGATCGGCGGGCTGCTCTTCGCCGGTCTGCTGCTGGCGCCGTGGCCCGCGCGGCGGCTGCGGCCGCTGCGGGCAGCGCTGAGCGAGTCGGCGGACGCGGTCGCGGAGGCACTGGACGCCGTGGCGCAGGACGTCGCGGCCTTGGACAGCAGCCCGCTCGACGAGGTCGACCTGACCAACCCCGACCTGCTGGCCGTCACCCGCATCCCCGACTGGGAGGCCAAGCGGCGGGCGGCATCGGAGTCGCTGACCACGGCACGCGCCACGTACGCGCTGTACCGGTCCGGAAGAGGGCGGACAGAGCCCACAAGGCCCGAACGGCTCATCGAGGCGCTCGGACGGGTCCTGCACGAGACGGTGACGCTCCAGGCCGTCCTGGAGGCCGCGAAGAACTATCCGCCGGACCGCGAATGGCAGGAGGAGACGCAGACGGCGATCTCGGCGCTCGCCGCGCGGCTGCGGCTGCTGTCCGGCGCGGTCGCGAGCGCGGGCGCGGCGCCGCTCGGCCGTGAGGAGTCCGCCGCCGTCCGGCGGATGGGCCGGGCCGCCGAACACATCAGGCGCGCGGGCCTCGCCGGGGACGAGGACCTCGTCGCGGTCGCGCTGATCGGGCAGGTGCGCCGGTCGATCGACCGCATCACCGGCGAAGTCGCCTCCACCCGCCGCCTCGTCGCGGGCGGACTGCGGTTCGGGCTCGGCCCGCCCCGGATGCCCGAGTTCGACCCGGGGCCGGTCTGGGAGCAGCTCCGCCGCGCCGTCCGCACCCGCTCACCGATGTTCCGGCAGGTGTCGCGCGTGTTCCTGACGGCCCTGGTGACGATGGCGCTCGCCGCCGCGCTGGACCTCGGCTACGGGCACTGGATGACGATCACCGCGATGCTGAGCCTGCGCGCCACCTACGGCGAGACCGTCGAACGGCTCGTCCAGCGCGTCGGCGGCACCGCGGCCGGGTCGGTCGTCGCGGCCGTCATCCTGACGCTCGCGCCCGGGCCGCCCGTCATCGTGCTGATCGTCTTCTGCTTCGCACTGGCGGGGTTCGCAATGCGCGCGGTGAACTTCGCCTACTGGGCGCTGTTCGGGACGCCGCTGGCGATGATGCTGCTCGACTTCTCCACGCCCGCCGACTGGGTCACCGCCGGCCAGCGGATCGTGCTGACGATCGGCGGGACGGTCATGGCCTATCTCGCCGTCCGGCTGCTGTGGCCCGCCGGGTACCTGGAACGCCTGCCCGTGCACCTCGGCCGGCTCCTCGACCGGCACGCCGGCCTCGTGCGGGCGGCGGCGGACGTCCTCGCCGGGGAACGCGTCCGCCTGCCGCACGACACGATCGTCGCCGCGGAACGGTCCGCCGAGGCCGTCGCCGGCACCCGGACGCGGCTCGGCCACGAACGGGTGCCCGACACCGAGCTGATCGCCGAGCTGGAGACCGCCGTGGACGCCGCGCACCGCACACGCGACCACCTGATCACCGTCGCCAAGCTGTCCCGCGAGGAGGCCGTCGACACCGGGCCGATCCCCGAGATCCTCGACCGCCTCGCCGACCAGCTGGAGGAGACCGCCGAACTGCTGGAGGAACCGGAGGCGCGCGACCCGAAGGCCGCCACGCCCGCCGAGGAGCTGAGCGAGGAACTCGCCGACCTCGACACCCACCTGTCCAAGCTCACCCGGCGGCGCCGCGCCGAGATCACCTCGGGCGTCGGACGGGACGAGTTCACCCCGCTCCGGCACGCCCTGCTCCAGGTGTCCGGCACCCGCCACACGATCCGGATGCTGCGCGAGGACGCCGGGACCGTCATCGAGTCGTCCCTGAACGCCACCGAACCCCGCCGCTGACGTCAGCCCTTAGGGGTGCGGGTGACGCGGAGCGTCCCCGCGCCGGGACGGACGTCCGCCCACGCGCCCGGCAAATCGATCACGGCGAACGCGCACGTCGGGAAGCTGTCCGGGGCGCTCCCGGTCAGGTCGTGGACGAGCTGGTGCACGGACGGGTTGTGCCCCACCAGCAGCAGCCGTCCGACATCGTCCGGAGTCTGGGCCACCAGCGCGAGGAGCCCGTCAGGGTCGTTGTCGTAGATCCCGGACTCGAAGCTCACCTCGGCGTCGACGTCCAGAAGGGCGAGCGTCTCCCGCGTCCGCGCCGACGTGGAGCACAGCACCAGCTCGGGGACGAGGTCGTTCGCGCGCAGCCACTCCCCGGCCGCCGCGGCGTCCCGCCGGCCGCGGTCGTTGAGAGTCCGGTCGATATCGGCGATCCCCAGCCCCGCGACGGCCTTGGCGTGGCGGAGCACTGTAACTATTGGCATTCCCCTCCTCCTTCGGGCCCTAAAGGGCCCTCCATCGTCGGGCAACGCGGTGCGATCGCTGCATCGCTCCGACTCGCCTTGCGGCTCGCTGCACGATCAGATCCTCGCTCGCTCGAATCTGCCTTCGGTCGCGATCGCGACGGTTTCGGTAGTTGCGTGGTTGCGGTGACGGCTGAGGTCGGCGTGTCCGCATCGCTGCGTCAGGCCCGTGATACACCGACACCACCGCGGACCGCACCGGTCGGCGGGGGTTACGGGGCGGCCCAGGCCGCCAGGGCCCAGAGCACCAGCATGATGCCGAGCATTCCGCCGAGCACGATGGCGAAGCCCTTGGCCCCCGACATCGTCGACTTGCCGCCGCCGCCCGCCACAGCGCCTCCCGCTTTCGGTCCACTCCGGTACGTACAGCGTATGGCCGGTCCCCGGCGGACGTGACAGGGCCCCGGGCATGCGGAAGGGCCGGCGGCGCGTCGCCACCGGCCCCTCCGCCTCGATAGGCGGATCCGCCCGAACGGTCAGCCGTTCTTGGCGGGCGTCTCCTCGTTGCCGGACTGAGCCGTGGCGCCGCCCGAGTCGGCGCCGACCGCCGCCTCCTCCGGGGAGCCCTCCTCGATGGCGCCGCCCTCGGCCTCGCCGCCCTCGGTGGCGGCCGGGCCGGGCGCGCCGCCTTCGACGGCCGGCTCGGCGATCGGGTCCGCGCGCCGCTTGGAGATCACGATGGCGGCCACCACGACCCCGACGGACACCACGGTCACCACGACGCGCAGCAGGGTGTTGCCCGCGTACGTGACGACCGCGGGCGCGATCAGCAGCGCCACCAGGTTCATCACCTTGATCAGCGGGTTGATCGAGGGACCGGCGGTGTCCTTGAACGGGTCGCCGACCGTGTCACCGATGATCGTGGCCTCGTGCGCGGGGCTGCCCTTGCCGCCGAGGTGGCCCTCCTCGACGAGCTTCTTGGCGTTGTCCCAGGCGCCGCCGGAGTTGGCGAGGAACACCGCCATCAGCACGCCCGCCGCGATCGCGCCGCCCAGGTAGGCGCCCAGCGGCGCGTACCCGAGCGCGAAGCCGACCGCGATCGGCGTCATGATCGCCAGCAGTCCGGGGGTGGCGAGCTCGCGCTGCGCGTCCCGGGTGCAGATGTCCACGACGCGGTCGTAGTCGGGCTTCTCGGTGTAGTCCATGATCCCGGGCTTGGTGCGGAACTGCTCCCGCACCTCGACCACGACCCGTCCGGCCGCCCGGCCGACCGCCATGATGGCGAGGCCGGAGAACATGAACACCACGGCCGCACCGACGATCAGCCCGATCAGCACGTTCGGGTTGTCGATCGACAGGCTGAACACGCCGAAGTCGCCGAGCGCGTCCTTGGCCTCGTCGGACGCGTCGTTCAGCGCCGAGATCACCGTCGTCCGGAACGAGCCGAACAGCGCGGTCGCGGCGAGCACCGCCGTCGCGATCGCGATGCCCTTGGTGATGGCCTTCGTGGTGTTGCCGACCGCGTCCAGCCGCTCCAGGATGGCCGCGCCCTCGCCCGTCACGTCCCCGGACATCTCGGCGATGCCCTGGGCGTTGTCGGAGACGGGGCCGAACGTGTCCATCGAGACGATCACGCCGACGGTGGTCAGCAGCCCGGTACCGGCCATCGCCACCGCGAACAGCGCGACGGTGGTGTTGCCGAAGCCGAGCAGGAACGCCCCGTACATGGCGCCGCAGATGACGAGGGCGGTGTAGACGGCCGACTCCAGGCCGAGCGAGATGCCGGACAGGATGACGGTCGCGGGCCCGGTGCGGGCGCTGTTGGTGACCTCCTGGACCGGCTTGCGGTTCGTCTCGGTGAAGTAGCCGGTCAGCAACTGGATCGCGCTGGCCAGCACGATGCCGATGAGGACCGCGCCGATCGCCACCCAGCGGGGGTTGGCGTCCAGGTTCTGGATCGCCGTGTCGGTGACCCCGGTCAGGTCCGCGAACGACGAGGGCAGGTACGCGAACGCGGCGATCGCGACGAGGATCGCCGAGATCCCCGCCGAGATGAAGAAGCCCCGGTTGATCGCCGTCATCCCGGACCGGTCGCCCGCCCGGGGCGCCACCGCGAAGATGCCGATCACCGCGGTGATCACGCCGATCATCGGCACGATCAGCGGGAACACCAGGCCCTCGGTGCCGAACGCCGCGGTGCCCAGGATCAGCGCCGCGACGAGCATGACCGCGTACGACTCGAACAGGTCGGCGGCCATGCCGGCGCAGTCGCCGACGTTGTCGCCCACGTTGTCGGCGATCGTCGCGGCGTTGCGGGGGTCGTCCTCGGGGATGCCCTGCTCGACCTTGCCGACCAGGTCGGCGCCCACGTCGGCGGCCTTGGTGAAGATGCCGCCGCCGACCCTCATGAACATGGCGAGCAGCGCGGCGCCGAACCCGAAGCCCTCCAGGACCTTCGGCGCGTCGCCCTGGTAGGCCAGCACGACGACCGCCGCACCGAACAGGCCGAGCCCGACGGTGAACATGCCGGCGACGCCGCCCGTACGGAAGGCGATGCGCATCGCCGTCCTCTCGCCGCCCTCCTCGCGGGCGGCCGCGGCGACCCGGACGTTGCCCCGGACCGCCAGCCACATGCCGACGAACCCGGTGACGGCCGAGAACAGCGCGCCGATGATGAAGAAGACCGACCGCCCGATCCGTTCCCCGGTCGAGTCGGCGGGTAGCAGCAGCAGTACGAGCGGGATCAGGACCACGAAGACCGCGACCGTTCGGAACTGGCGTTTCAGGTAGGCGCTCGCTCCTACCTGAACGGCTCGCGCGATCTCTTGCATCTTGTCGGTGCCCTGGCCCGCGGCCAGGACATCACGTACGAGACCCGCGGCGACGGCCAGTGCCAGCAGAGCGACCACGGCGACGACGACGACCAATGAGAGGTCGCCGCCGCCGAGATCCACATCTGCGCTGGCCGGGCTTGACAGGGAAAGCCCAGACATCCGTCCTCCTCGACAGGGGTGTTGCGATCTCGACCGTCTAAAGACGATCTTTACCGCGTACCCCGCGAGTCATGATTTCGAACGCCCTCGCACGGCAACGCGGGTGCGGGGAGTCTACGCAGGCGTAGGTCGAATGTTAAGGCCGAAGGGCCCTGGATGCGGATGTCGCCAAAATGCAATGGACGGTACGTCGGAATTTCCCCAATAGGCCCGGCCATGCGTCGTTTCCCCAGGTCAGCCTGGGTTAGCTCTTTATTACCTCGCGGCCACCTTGACATGCGCAGCACGTCTCAGGCGCATCGGCGAGGCCACCGGCGTCCGCATTTAAGCTAGCCATTAACACGGAATAAGTCCAGACCCAAATCGATCCAGACCGAGATCATCCCCAAGAGAGTCTCACACCCCCAAACCCACCAGCCCCACACGTCCCAAACCGGACACCCCAACCCACCACCACGAGCACTCGCCCCAGGCGGAGCCGGAGTGGGGGTCTGGGGTGTGTTCACGGCCCTTGCGGGACTTCGTGGTCCTGGGACGTCGAAGGCCCCGCCCGGGGTGGGCGGGGCCTTCGGCCGTCGGTGGGGGCGGGCGCGCGTCAGATGGTCGCCTCCGCCTCGGCCGGCCAGCTCATCCGTATCTGGACCCCCTTGGGCGTGGCGGCGATCTCCACGTCGTCGGCGAGCCCGGCGATGACGGCCAGCCCCAGCTCCGCGGTGCCTTCGCCCAGGCCGTACTCGAACTCCTCCGCGTCCGGGGCCGTGGGAAGGCCCCCCGCCGCGTCCTCGGAGACGGTGTCGCTGACGGTCACCTCGAAGCGGCGGTCGGCGCCGCTCAGCTCCAGGCGGACGGGCTCGTCCGGGCAGTGCCGGCGATGCGCCTCCACGGCACGCGAGCACGCCTCCCCGACCGCGAGCCTGACCTCGTCCAGCAACGGTTCGGCAACACCGCTGCGGCGGGCCACGGCGGTGACGATCAGGCGGGCGGTCCGAACATGGACGGGCAGCGCACTGAAGGACAGTTCAACGGTCGACATTTCAGCTACAGGCCGCCTACTTGGCGCCCTTGCGCTTCTCCTCGGCCTCGGCGATCGAGTCGTGGATGCCGAAGACCTTGGTCAACCCCGTGATCCGGAAGATCTTGAGGATGCGCTCCTGGGTGCACACCAGTTCCAGCGAACCGTCGTGGGCGCGCACCCGCTTCAACCCGCCGACGAGGACGCCGAGACCGGTGGAGTCGAGGAACTCCACCTTCTCCATGTCCACGAGCAGGTGGAACTTGCCCTTGTTGACCAGGTCGATGAGCTTCTCGCGAAGCTTCGGCGCCGTGTAGACGTCGATCTCGCCCTCCACGTTGATGACGGTGAGGCCATCGTCAGTGGTGTAGTCGTTCACCTTCAGGTCCACAGATCCTCCAGCGCGCCGTGCAGCACTATCTGATCTCGATCGCCGGGCCAACCGGGGCGGCGGATCGGCCATCGAGAGTTCGCCGTGATTCAACCACGCTCCGGCGTCGTACACGCACGTTATCGCCCACACGGACGAAAGTTCGCGCCATCCCGTCTGACCTGCTGATCCAGTGGCCAGGACAGGGGGACGGGCACACCGGCGCCGGGGCGTTCCCGTTGTTTTGCCCCGGCTGGCAAACTGAAAACCTGATGGGCGCCCAAAGATCTTCCTCCCCCCTGGACCGGCTGCTCGCCGACCCCACCCGGCGCGAACGCATCACCCATGTGGAGAGCGTTCCCGCACGTCAGGGCCGCCGAGCCGACTGGCCCGCCTGGTCAACGCCACTGCTGGTCGAGCGGCTGGCCGCGGCCGGCATCGAGGCGCCCTGGGAGCACCAGGCCGCCGCCGCCGAACACGCCCACGAAGGCCGCTCTGTGATCATCGCCACAGGGACGGCGTCCGGGAAATCCCTGGCCTACCTGCTGCCTTCCATCGAGGCGATCTATGCGGGGGATGAGAATCCTCGCCACGAGGGGACGATCCTCTACCTGTCGCCGACCAAGGCGCTCGCCGCGGACCAGCTCCGCGCCCTGCGCGCCCTGCGCCTCACGCGTGTGCGCGCGGCGACATACGACGGCGACACGCCGCAGGACGAGCGAACCTGGGTCAGGCAACACGCGAACTACGTGCTAACGAATCCGGACATGCTGCACCGGTCGATCCTGCCGAGCCACTCCCGCTGGTCGTCGTTCCTGCGCCGTCTGCGCTACGTCATCATCGACGAGGCGCACGGCTACCGCGGCGTCTTCGGCTCGCACGTCGCGCACGTCCTGCGCCGCCTGCGCCGACTGTGCGCCCGGTACCACGCCGACCCGACCTTCATCCTCGCCTCCGCCACCACGTCCGAGCCCGCGACCACCGCGTCCCGCCTCACCGGACTGGACGTCGTCGCCGTCGACGACGACGCCTCACCACGCGGCCCGGCGACGTTCGTGCTCTGGGAACCGCCCCTGACCGAACTGCGCGGCGAGCGCGGCGCCCCGATCCGGCGCACCGCCACCGCCGAAGCCGGCGACCTTCTGGCGGACCTCGTCGTCGAAGGCGTCCAGACGCTCGCGTTCGTCCGTTCCAGGCGCGGTGCAGAGTCGGTCGCACTCAGCGCCAAGCGCGCTTTGCACGAGGTCACTCCCGCCTTGGCCGAGCAGGTCGCCGCCTACCGCGCCGGTTACCTCCCCGAGGAACGGCGCGCCCTGGAGGCCGCACTCCGCTCCCGTTCGATCATCGGCCTGGCGAGCACGAACGCCCTGGAACTCGGCGTGGACGTCTCCGGGCTCGACGCCGTCCTCGTCTGCGGCTGGCCCGGCACCCGCGCGTCCCTGTGGCAGCAGTCCGGACGCGCCGGACGCTCCGGTCAGGCGGCACTGTCGGTCCTGGTGGCCCGCGACGACCCGCTCGACACGTTCCTCGTCCACCACCCGGAGGCGATCTTCGGGACGCCGGTCGAGGCCACCGTGCTCGACCCCGACAACCCGTACGTCCTTGAACCCCACCTATGCGCGGCGGCGTCGGAGATGCCGCTCACCGAGGACGATCTCCCGCTCTTCGGCCCCTCGACCGCCGACCTCCTGCCCGACCTCGTCCGCCGGGGCTTCCTCCGCCGCCGCCCCGCCGGCTGGTACTGGACACGTCGCGACAAGGCCGCCGGGCTGGCCGACATCCGGGGAGCGGGCGGCGAACCCATCCAGGTCGTCGAACTGGGCACCGGACGCCTT
The DNA here is from genome assembly GCF_040650055.1 of Spirillospora sp. NPDC048819. Taxonomy (NCBI): domain Bacteria; kingdom Bacillati; phylum Actinomycetota; class Actinomycetes; order Streptosporangiales; family Thermomonosporaceae; genus Spirillospora; species Spirillospora sp. NPDC048819. The sequence goes on from NZ_JBEZGN010000019.1 coordinate 66,719, forward strand.
CTCGGCACGGTCGACGAGGCGTCCGCGCACACCACCGTCCACGACGGCGCCGTCTACATCCACCAGGGCGACTCGTTCATCGTCCAAACCCTCGACCTGGACGACTCGGTGGCGCTCGTCGAACCGGCCGACCCCGACTACTCGACGACCGCCCGCGACGTCACCGACATCGCCATCGTCGAACGGCTCCGCTCCACGTCCTGGGGCGAGGCCACGCTCTGCTTCGGAACCGTCGAAGTCACCCGCCAGGTGGTCGGCTACCAGATGCGCCGCCTGCAAACAGGCGAGATGCTCGGCGAGAAGCCCCTCGACCTCCCGGCCCGCACCCTCCGCACCCGCGCCGTCTGGTGGACGCTCTCCGACACCCAGATCGCCTCTCTCGACAGGCTCGACCTGGCCGGCGCCGCCCACGCCGCCGAACACGCCTCGATCGGCCTGCTCCCCCTCTTCGCCACGTGCGACCGCTGGGACATCGGCGGCGTGTCCACCGCGCTACACCCCGACACCGAGCTCCTCACTGTCTTCGTCTACGACGGCCACGAGGGCGGCGCCGGCTTCGCCGAACGCGGCTACGCCGACGCCGCCGAATGGCTCCACGCCACCCGTGACGCGATCGAGTCCTGCGAGTGCGACTCCGGCTGCCCGTCCTGCATCCAGTCCCCCAAATGCGGAAACGGCAACGACCCCTTGGACAAGCAAGGCGCCCTGGACCTCCTCGCCATCCTCCTCGCCCAAGCCCCGGCGTGACCCTCAGATATGCGGGGTGGGCCGGTAGATGAGCTCCTGGGTGTGGCCGTCGAGCGTCCGGGCCTCGAGAAGCTCGAGGTCGAAGTCGGCCGCGCCCTGGAAGATCGGGTCCGCCCCGGTCTGACCGCTGATCACCGGGAAGAGCGTCACGAGGACGCGGTCGACCAGGCCGGCGGCCATCAGCGCCCGGTTCATCGACAAGCTGCCGTGCGAGCGCAGCGGCACCTCGGACTCCTCCTTGAGCCGGGCGACGACGTCGACGGCGTCGCCGCTCAGGAGGGTCGCGTCCGGCCAGTTGAGGGGGCCTTCCAGCGTGGTCGACACCACCGTCGTCGGCATGTTCCTCATCCGGGTGTTCACCGGGTCGGTCACCTTGGCCTCCTCGGTGCTCGGGCCCAGCGCCTCCACGAACTGCCGAAAGGTGTTGGCCCCGAGGACCATCCGCTGCTCCTCGCGGTACAGGTCGAGGCGGCGGTCGAGAAACTCGGGACCCTGCTTGCCCCAGTAGCCGCCCCAGTCGCCGTCGCTGTTGTAGGAGCCGTAGCCGTCGAGGGTGGAAAAGACGTCGAAGGTGTAAGTAGCGGTCATGATGCTCTCCTCGAATGCGGTCGATCTAAATGTGCGGGTACAGACTGGAGACCACGGCGTTGGACGCGGTTCGCTTCGAACGGGCCGCCATCGCCCCGGTTTCCTCGGTTGCGGCACTGGCGGCGCTGTCAGCCACCGGACACCGTCGCCAGGCGTCTGGTCCGGGACGTCGGTGCGGCAAGCTCGGCCAGGTGGTGCAGTGAGTTGATGAGATGCTCGGGGCCGAATGGCGGGAACTGCAGGTACTCCCGGATGCTCTGCGGCACCGCCGACCAGTCGTAGGTGAGCGTGGCCTCAGTCTCGGACGGGCCGAGCCGCGCGAGATCGTAACGCCAGATCCAGCCGCCGAACTCCAGGCGGCCGTCGTCCGCCTCCGTCCCCGTCATCCAGCCGATGGCGCGCGGCGGGTCGAGCACCGCCACCTTGTTGGCCACCCGGTAGTCACCGTCAGGATGGCCGGAGTGATACATGTCCATCCGGAAAACCTGCCCCACCTCGGTCAGCAGCGCCCGGTCGGCGGGTTCCTGAACCCAGCCGGTCCCATCGATCGCGGAATGGGTCGTCGGGTCCGCCAGCACCGCGAACACCCTCGCCACGGGCGCGGCGACGGTCAGGGTGGCGCTCACACTCTCCCGGTCCATGGTGTGCACGCTCCTCTACTGAACGGCGACCGGCCCGTTGCCGGCCTCTCACCATGGCCACGAACGAACCCACCACGATCCGACACCCACGACAGAAAAAATCAGAGAAGGCACTCTCCTCAACCGCGCCCGAGCCGACAACACCAACTCGCCACCAGCGATCCAACACGCGCGCGGACGATGTTCAGCCGGACGGGACGGACAATGATCAGCCGGAAGGGGCGGACGTGTTCAGCCAGACCGACGGACGGTGTTCAGCCGGACGTGCGGACAGCGTTCAGCCGGACGGACGAACGGTGTTCAGCTTCCTGATCTCCATCGGCAGCGCGCGTCAAGCGACGCGCATCAAGCAACGCGCACCAAGCAGCGCGCGTCAAGCAACGCGCACCAAGCAACGCGCGTCAAGCAACGCGGAGGGCGTCGAGCATCTGGGCCAGCGCCGACCGGGTATCGGGCAGGTTCGCCTCGGGGTCACCGGACGCCGCCAACCACAGCGCGGCCTCGTTCATCGCGCCGGACAGCAGGTGGGTCAGCGGCGCGACCGGCTGAGGCGCGATCAGTCCCTCACCGATCAACTCGGTGATCACGTCGGCGAGATGGCTGGCCGAGCCGGCCTCGTCCATGGCCCGCCAGTCGTTCCAGCCCAGCACCGCCGGACCGTCCACGAGCATGATGCGCTGGATGCCGGGGGCCGTGCTGGCGGTGAGGAACGCCTGGCAGCCCGCCGTGAAGCGTGTCCAGAGGTCGTCCTCGGCGTCGGCGGTCCGCGCCACCGTCCGGGCCACCTCCTCCTGCACCTGCCCCAGGACGGCGCGGAAGAGGTCGGCCTTGCTCTCGAACAGGTGGTACAGCGCGCCCTTGGTGACCCCGGCCGCGCCGACGATCTCGGCGAGGCTCACCTCGCCGTACCCGCGCGTGGCGAACAGTGTCCTGCCCTCGCGCAGCAGCGCTTCACGCGTCCGCTCCCGCTGCCGTGCCCTGACGTTCACGCGACCTCCTTGACATACCGGCGGTATGTCAGTGTAGCTTCGCATACCGTTGGTATGTGAAAGGAGCGTCCATGCGACTGACCAGCTTCTACCCGGTGATCTGCACCTCCCAGCTGGAGGCATCCCACCGCTTCTACACCGAACTGCTGGGATTCGAGACGACGTTCGAGGCGGACTGGTACGTGAGCCTGCGCCGCCCCGGAACGTCCCCCTACGAACTGGCCTTGCTCGACCACGCACACCCGACGCTGCCGGAGGCGTACCGGACACCCGTCCGAGGGCTGCTGCTGAACTTCGAGGTGGAGGACGTGGACGCCGAATGGGAACGGCTCGTCCTCCGGGAAGGTCTGCACCCCGAACTCCGCCTTCGCAGCGAGGACTTCGGGCAGCGTCACTTCATCGTGGCCGACCCCAACGGCGTCCTCATCGACGTCATCACGCCCATCGCCCCATCGGAGGCCTACGAGGCCCAGTACGTGGCTCCGGCGAACCAGGACGAGTCGCCCTGAGAGCCCGGCCGCGCATCGTCAGCTCGGAGCGACCCGCTGAGCCGGCACGGACGGCTGGTCGTCGATTCCGCGCCGCGCCTGAGCCAGGGCGTGCTGCAGCTTCCGCCGCTCCATCTCCAGCGTCTGCAGGGACTCCTCATGCTCGTCCCGCAGATCCCGCAACTCCCGGCGCGCGTTCACCGCACGCTTGAACCCCAGCGCGACGACCAGCATCCCCGCCATGAAGACGATGGAGACGACGGCCCCGGCCATGAAGACGTGCCACTGCTCCGTGATCCCCGGAACACTGTCGCCGAACATGGTCATCTGCGCGTCGCCCGTGTTCCCCAGCACCACGGCGACCCCGGCCACGATGGCGGCGAGTGTGACGATCAGCCCCAGGAAGATCATGCGGAGGGTCTCCTCTCCATGGACGCCTTGCTGGACGATCTGGACGATCCACCCGGCAAGGCAGCCTAGACCCTGCCCAAACCAGCCCGCCAGCCCCTCTCGATCAACCCCCGAACACCCACCCGAACCGCCTCCCACTACACCTGGACGACCCCGCACCCATCGGAATAACAAGATCATCAAGACCCCACAGGGCCCCAGAAGTCAGCCACCCGTGAACTCCGCCTCAACCCGAGGCCATCGACTCCAAGCCCTCACATTCCGGGGCCGGTCTCGCCCTATCCGCGAACTCCGCCTCACCCCGGGCCCATCGGCGCCAGGCCCTCACGCTCCGGGGCCGGTCTCGCCCTACCCGTGAACTCCGCCTCACCCCGGGCCCATCGGCGCCAGGCCCTCACGCTCCGGGGCCGGTCTCGCCCTACCCGTGAACTTCGGCGCAACCCAGGGCGTTCGGCTCCAGGCCCGCCACGTTCCGGGGCTGGTCTCTCGCTCGGGGTTCGGTTACTTGCGGCGGCGGGCGCGCTTGGTTTTCGAGCCGGACTTGGCGGCGATGCTGACGTCCACGCCGCTGGCCACCTTGCCGAGAGTCGCGGGACGGCGCGCGGGCTTCGCCTTGGCCGACGGCGGCGTGAGGATCATCGTGTCACCCGGGCGCGAGGGCTTCCGGCCCAGTCCGCCCTTCTTGGCCTTGCCGCCGACCGCCATGACCGGGGCCGTCTTGGCGAGAGCCTCGGCGCGTGCGATCTGCTCGCGTGTCTTCTTGACCCGCTTGCGGCCGGTGCCGCTTCGTGCGATGCGGGCCGCCATGCCCTTGCTGCTCGTTCCCGTCTGGGCGAAGCGCAGGCGACGCGTCCAGGTTCCGAGGTGCGCGGCGACGATCAGGAGGACCAGCGCGATGCCTACGCTCTTGCCCCACTGGAGCCGATCGGTGGCGGCGATGTTCTGGGCCTTCGGCGAGTCGGTGGCGATCTGCGGCGCCGGGTAGGTGAACCCGGGCGTCGCCCCCTCGGGCTGGACGGACGGCAGGGTCACCGGCGACTCGTTGTTGAACGGCGTCAGCGGGGTCGCGGCGCTGGGCGCCTCACCCGTGGGGAGGGACGGCGCGGAGCCACCGGGCAGCGACGCTGAACCGCCACCGCCCACCGCGGCGTTCGCGGTGGAGGTGCTCGAGTACAGCGATCCGCCCGTCCCGGTGGGGCGCTGTGCCCGGACGCCCACGGAGACCGCCCCGCTCGACCGGGTCAGCGAAAGGCTGGTGGAGCAACTCGTCCCCTGGCAGAGCGACCCGACCGAACCGGACTTGGACTTCACCCCGGAACCTGAAAGCGCGTAGCCGCTCAGGTCGTCTTCAAGACCGCGGTTCCACTTCACGACGAGTTTGCCGCCGGACACCTGGGCGGACACACCGGTGGGCGCGGCCGGCGCGATGCGCACGGTGAAGGTGTTGGAGTCGTAGATGTGGCCGGTCTGCTTGCCCTTCAGGTAGACCTTGTAGCTGCCGTTCCGCCGGATCGGGAAGGTCCCGGACATGTCGCCGGCGAAGCCCTTCTCCTTGAGGAACGTATTGCCGATCCCCGGGCCGTCGACCCACAGCTGCATGGTGATCGCGAAGTCGAAGTGAGCCTCGGCGGTCAACTCGGAACCGCTCTTGATGACCGCGCCGTCCGCCGGGGTGATGACGCTCGTCGTGGCGGCCTGCGCGGGGAGTGCGCTGAGTACCGGGAAGCTCATCGCAAGGGGGGCCGCCAGCGCGACTGCACCGATCCTGCGAATGATGGTCACGGGCTCAATCCCTTCGACAGCGTCTGCTCGTCTCATCCCGCCGAGGCCTCGCGGGGCACACCGTCCCGTGCGATAACTACACGCTTACGGCAGCGTAACGTACCACCGGGTAGCACAAGTCACAGGACGATGACAAAGAGACACGCGTTTCATCCTCCGCGACTCCCCGGCCTATTGACACTCAGTGCAACGAGCTGTGTCGCGTCAGGGTACGCCCTCCTGCTTCACAGGGCCAGCCCTTGCCCGCGATAGGACTTGCACCGCCCCGAGCCCCATGGGCACCACCAGGTCCACCGTCACCGACACCTCGACGACATCGCCCCTCACCCGGCACCGCACCAACCGCGCCCCGGACTCGACCGCGATCACCTTCGCCCTCTCGCACGCGTCGGCTCCGCCCGCCACCGCCCGGCCCGCCCCGGCCAACGCCGCCAGATCAGCCGCCGCAGCCGCCCGATGCCGAGCACCCCGCACCCCACCGACCGCCACCGCCGCGATCCCGCCCACCCAGATCACGGCGGCAAAGGCCAGGACCCAGATCGTCCCCGCCCCACGATCTGCCCCGAACACCCCTCGCACACGTTCACCAACCCCCACCACCACACCCACCTCTCAATACCCGCCTCTCAACACCGCCCTCCCAGAACAGGCCCCACCAAGACGAACCACCGAACTTCAAACGCCCTCCACCACCCCCACCGACGACGGGCGGGGACGTTGCGTGGGGTTGTGCGGTGGCTCAGTTGTTGTTGGGTGGGACGCCTGGTTCTGTTGCGGCGGCCGCGTGGGCGTGGACGGTCAAGGAGGGCAGGGCGGCTGCCGCAGGGGGCTTGACGGGGGTGGAGACGTCCACGTGGACGGTGGCCTCATCTCGGCTTACCCGCACCGTGGCTCCCTTGGGGGCGGCCTTCACCACCAGTTCGCGCACGGCGGTGAGGGATTCGCCTCTGGCCGCCGCGCGGGCACCGGTTCGGGCGGCGTCCGTGCAGGTGAGCTGGACGGACGCCGCCGTCAAGCCCCACAGCGCCAGCGCGGTCACCAGGACCAGGGTGGGGAGTGCCACGGCGATCTCCGCCGTGGCCATCCCGCGGTCCCTCAGCCGGCCAGCTTGAGGGCCTTCTCGATGATCTGTAAGAGCAACTCCTTCACCTGCGGACTGGTCACGATCTTGAACAGCAGGCCGGCGAACGCCGCCGCGGCGATGGTGCCGACCGCGTACTCGGCCGTGGACATTCCCCGGTCCCCGCATTGGCGGGGCCATCGCCGCACCGCCGTCTGTATCGCCCGCATGGGGCTCCTTTCCCTCGTGGTCGTTCTGTTCAGAGGCTGCCGAGCCGGGGGGCCGGGTCACGGGTGAACGGCGCACTGTGGATAACTCCGGTCACCGCGGCAGGAGAATCGTCGAGGCGATCCCGGCGACGGCGGGGACGACGCCGAGCAGAACGAAGGCGGGAAGAAAGCACAAGCCGAGCGGGGCGAGCGCGCGGATGCCCGCCGACCGCGCCCTGGCCGCCGCGGCCGAGCGCGCCACACGGCGCTGGTCTCGTGCGAGGCGGCTCAGGGACGGGGCCAGTGCGGCGCCGGTGGACGCCGCCCTGACAGCCGTGCGGGCCAGCGGAGCGAGCATCGGCTCCTTCGCGAGCGTGAGCCATGCTTCGGCCGGGTCGGCCCCTAACCGGATCTGGGTGGAGACCGCTCGCAACTCGTCCCCGAGCGGGCCGCCGACCGCGTCCGCGACGGCGGTGACCGCGTCATGCCAGGGGGCGCCGCCGCGCAGGCAGGCCGCGAGAAGGTCCACCGCCACGGGCAGGTCCGCGACGAGGCGCGCCCGCCTGCGTCTGCGTTCCGCGTTCCCCAGGCGGCCGAACGAGAACCAGACAGCCGTCGCGACCAGGACGCCGATCGCCGTTCCGGCCGGCCCGCCCAGCATCACCCTGCAGAGCACTCCTGCCATCGCCGCGGCCAGGCATCGGAGGATGACGTCGCGTCTATGGGCTGCGTCTTGCGTCTTGCCAGGCTCGGGTCCCGGCATCGTCTCGATACTCCGGGGTCGGCGGCCATGATCACGCTCGTGCTGACCTTGGCTGCTGCGCTTCTCTTGATCTGGGTTCTGCCGTGTTGGGCGGAGCACCGGCCTCCGGAACTGGTCTCTCAGCCTGTTCGCGGCTGGGTTCGTGGTCATGGGAAGAAGGAAGGCCGACGCTGCCGCGCATAGCACGGCCATCAACGCCATCATCAGAGCTCCTTGAGCGTGGGGACCCGACAAAGGGAGGGGACGGAGGGCGGTGTGGCACCGGACGGCTCGGGGCCTTGGCCTCGGTGTGCTTTGGGTTGGTTCGCTGGTGTAGCGCTCAGCGGGTGGATTCTGCGGACTTGGCCAGGTGGCGGGTCCAGTAGAGGCCGGTCAGGTTGAGGGCCGTCCCTGTGATCAGGCACGCCGCGCCCGGAAGAGTGCCGAAGAGGAAGGGGATCGGGTGCGCGCCCAGAGCCGCCGCCATGGCCAGGCCCAGGAGGGGCAGTACGGCGAGAAGCCGGGCTGTTGCCCTGGGGCCGGCCAACTGGACGGAGACGTCCTGGCGTTGGGACTCTTCGTCGCGGAGGGCGACGGCCAGTCCGTCCAGGACGGTGGCGAGGGTGCCGCCGCGTTCGGAGCCGACGCGCCAGCAGGCCGCCAGGAGGCGGAGACCTTCGGCGCCCGGCCGGGCCGCGAGTTCCCCCAAGTGCTCCGAAGGTGGTCGGGGGATGCTGAGCAGTTCCTTCGAGACGTGCGGGTCCAGGACCGTGGCGGCCGCTGTGAACGCGTCGTCGGGGGTTCGGCCCGCGGCGAGTTCGGCGGCCATGGCGTCGCACAGTTCGATGACGGATGCGCGCCGTCGGCGGGGGCGGGTTCTCCGTTCTTGGAACGCATCGGCTCTTGCCTTGACGAGGATGATCGGGTTGTCGGGCGGGCTGGTGACGAGGCGGTCCAGGCGGCGCGCAGCGGGAGCAGGGGTCAGAAGCATCCAGACGGCGGCGGCCGAACAGAGAATTGCCAATGTGTTGATCACGGGCCTTCTCCCAGCCTGGTGGCGAGGGACACTGCGCCCGGGGAGCGGATGACCTCGCCGGACGCGGTGAACGAGACCGCGGGGACGACGCCGACCAGGCCGTCGGGCGCTCGGCGGAGGAGGCAGATCTCCGCCACGCGGCGGCGTCCTCCGCCCGGTTCGCGGACCAGGTGGACCACGATGTCCAGCGCGGCGGCCAACTGGCTGTGGACGGCCTCCCGGGTCAGACCGGCCGCGCATGCCAGGGCTTCGAGGCGGGCGGGCACGTCCCCCGCCGTGTTGGCGTGCAGGGTGCCGCAGCCCCCTTCGTGGCCCGTGTTCAAGGCCTGCAGCAGGACCACGACCTCCGGGCCTCTGACCTCGCCCACCACCAGACGGTCGGGACGCATGCGGAGGGCCTGGCGGACGAGGTCGTTCAGGGTCACGCCTCCGGCGCCCTCCATGTTGGGCGGTCGTGCTTCCAGCCTGACCACGTGAGGGTGGGACGGTTTCAGCTCGGCGGAGTCCTCCACGAGGAGGAGCCGTTCGGCGGGATCTGCCAGTGAGAGGAGCGAGCTCAGCAAGGTCGTCTTGCCGGTTCCCGTTCCGCCGGTGACCAGGAAGGCGGCCCGGGATTCGATCAAGGCGGCGAGCAGGTCGGCGCCCTCGGGCGGGATGGTGCCCGCGGCGATGAGCTCGTCGAGCGTGAAGGCGCGGCGGCGAGGGAGCCGCAGGGACAGGCAGGTCCCCGTGGCGGCCACGGGCGGGAGGACGGCGTGCAGCCGCACTCCGCCCGGCAGCCGTGCGTCGGCGTAGGGGGCGGCGTCGTCCAGGCGTCGTCCGGCGGCGGCGGTCAGGCGCTGGGCCAGGCGGCGGAGGGACGGCTCGTCCGGGAACCGCAGCGCGGTGCGGACGAGACCGGAGCCCGCGTCGACCCAGACCTCGTCGGGACCGTTCACCAGGACGTCCGTGACGTCCGGGGAGCGCAGGAGTGGCTCCAGGGGCCCGGCGCCGACGAACTCGGCGTGTAATTCGTCGGCGAGGGTGAGCACTTCGCGATCGCCGAGCAGGCGTCCCTCCGCGCGCAGGGCCGCGGCGACCCGGCCTGTGGTCGGCTCGCCGCCGGAGTCGGCCAGCCTGTCGCGGATGGCGTCGGACAGCCCGGTCATGCGGCCTCCTCCCGGTACGCGTAGGGCTGGAGGGCGAGGTTGGCGAGTACGCCGGCGCAGAACTCGGCGAGAGGTCCTCGGCGGCAGGCCCGTTCGAGGCCGCCCTCGTCGATGGCGGTGGGGAGGCGGCGGTCGCGTTCGAAGGCGCCGGCGGACGGGATGTCGAGCGCGTGCGCGACGGCGCCGGCGGTGAGCCCGCCGGGGGCCGGGCCCTGGACGACGAGGCGCACGTCGGCGGTGTCGCGGCGGAGGGAGGCGGCGAGGCCGTCGGCGGCGACGGTCGCGCGGACCTCGGCCGGGACGAGCAGGAACGTGATGTCGGCGGAGCGCAGGGCCGCGCGGCCGACGTCGCCGGGATAGCGGGGCACGTCCACGATGACCAGGTCGAAGCCGCGGACGGCCGCGTCGAACAGGGACCGGACGGCGTCGTCGGAGACCGGGACCGGTTCACCGCGCCGCCAGGACAGGACGGACAGGTCACCCGACCGCGGCAGCGTCTCGCGCAGTGTCGCGGTATTCAGCCGGCCCCGCCGTTCGGCGAGGTCGTGCCAGCGAACGCCCTCGTGCTCCTCCAGGCCGAGCATGAGATCGACGCCGCCACCGAACGGGTCGGCGTCGACGAGCAGCGTGCGCAGGCCCTGGCCGGCGGCCGTGAGACCAAGCGCGGTGGCGAGGACGCTGGCGCCCGCGCCGCCCCGTGAACCGACCACGCAGACCGTGGTGGCCCAGCCGCTCTCGGGTTCACCGGCCGCGGCGAAGGCGTTGATCAGCCAGTCTTCCTGGTCGGGCAGGGCGGCGACGTCCTGCGCGCCGGCCTCGACCGCCAGGCGGTACGTGTCGGACGTGGCACCGTCGCCGGTGACAAGGACGACGCCCGGACGGCGCTGGAGGCCGGCGGACGCCACGTCCCCGGCCGCGTCGGCGCCGACGACGATGAGGGCCGGCCACGTCCAGGCGGCCCTGGCCTCATCGGCGCTGTAGGCGACTTCGGCGTGGGCGTCGGCGGCGGCCGCGAGCCGGAGCAGGCCGTCGGCGAGGGCGGGGTCGCCCGTGACGATCAGTGCCGCGAGGTTCATCGGATACTCCTTCGACGTTCGGTGGGATCCACCTTGCGACGCGGAGTGACCGCGGTGAAGACGTTCCGTGAACTGTGGATAACTTCGCCTCCCTGCTCTTCGACGAGGCGAAGGCACGGCGAGCGGGCATGCCGTGGGAGGGCGTGCCGTGGACGGGCGCGGGGGCCGCCGGCCGGGCGGAGAGGTGGGGTGGCGGGCGCGTTGGCCGGGTGTGCCTGGGTGGGCCGGGGCGGCGGGGCGGTGGCGCTTGTGCGTCTGGCGCCACCGCCCGGCCGCTTCACGGCTGGGCGACCCCCGCCGGGGGGGAGAGCGGGGGTCGCCGGGCGGTCCGGCTCCGGGGGGGTAGAGCCGGCCCGCTTTCCCAAGAAAGTCTCGGGGGAGTTCGGCGTAAGCCGTACGCAAGTTCGCCCTATGGCAGAGGCAAACTCACTGACTCCAGTCTAGGCAGATACAAACATATGCTGCCCGATGGTCGAGAGTTTCGTCGAGACGCAATCTGCCCCTCCCGCGTGACGATTTTCCTCACCTGGTCGGGGTGATGCCCTCGGCGTGCGGGGCGACGGTGTGTGAGACGCCGTCCCACCCTCGACGGGCACCCCGTTCCCGTGCACAAGGAGTGCATCGGGACGGGAGTCGGAGCGTACAGCAGAACTAAAGATCTTTCCTGTCGCCCCGCCGATCCGGCGCAAATAGAAACGATCACGGTGAGTGATCAAAATCGGGACCAGAGAGGTAGTTCCGGATAGTCCGGAATGGCGCGCTCTATCCCATCTTGACCTCACAAGGCACCGGTGTCCCGTCCGGCGCGATGGCCGCCCGCCGGACGCACTTTCCCGAATGGGGGCTTGTCAGCAGGTCAAATGAGGCGTAGACAGGTCATACGGACCACGTGTCCGAGCACGGCAGCCGGGCACCCACGCGCGACCAGCCGCGGGAGGCGCGTCGAGACGGGCTTGACCCGGTCCGACGGATTTGAGGTGCACGCTTGGTAACCCGGTGTGACGTGACTGGCGGCGGCGTCCCGTAGAGGGGCGCCGTTCGCTCCGCTTCAAGGCCGTGGGGCACGGCGGCGCTAGTCGCGGACTTCCAGTCCCAGAGCCGTTGCCACGACGACCGCCTGAAACGGATCGATCACCGCGCGCCTCAGTTCGACGGTGAACGGATCCATCCCGGAGATGTCGCTTCCGCGGAGATCACAGCCGGAAAAGTCCGCCTTGTGGAGTGACGAACCTGACAAGTCGACGCCGCGAATCTCGGCGCCCGCACACCTCGCACCTGTGAGATCGACTTCACGCATCCGTACGTCCGTGAACGACGCGCGGCGGAGGTCGGCGCCCGGAAGGCCGGTGAACGACCAGTCGCCGCCCTCGACCTTCAACAGGTCGTACGTGCAGCCGTCGAACATGCTTCCGATGAGCTTGCAGCCGCTGAAGGTGGCGTCAAAGAAACCGCATCGCACGAACGTGCAGTTCAGGAACGCGGCGTCCGTGTGAGTGGACGCGTTGAAACGCGTGCCGCGGAACGTGCAATCGGTGAAGACGGCGCCGACACCACCGGCCTCGGTCATATCGACGTCCACGAACAGGACGTTTTCGTGGTTCTCACCGGTCAGGTCACGCGAATCCCAGTTCGCCGACGAGATGGTGGTGTCGGTGGGTGCCGCCGGTCGCCCGTGCATGCGATCTGCCATACGCACAGCATGGACCTGCCAGGTGACAGAACCAGACCTGCCGGGCAGAGCCAGACCTGCCAGGCGGCGGAACCAATCCTCCAGGTGGCGGGACCAGACCTGCCGGCTGGCGGGATCAGCCGCGCATGAACGCTTCGCAGATGGCCTGTGAGTCCCGCGCGGAAGCCGCCACGGCCGCCGCGCAGTGAGCGATCCACTGCACGACACCCTCGGAAGTGCCGGACGAGTAGGCGCGGAGCGCTTCGGCGTAGTCGTCGGCGAGTTCCAGGTGCCCGACCTCTGGCGCGACAAGTGACTTGGGGTCCAGGCCACGGGCGACGAAGGTGACCCGCTGGGCGGCGCGGGCGACAAGCCCGTTCCCCCAGCCGAACGGACGCAGCGTCAGCAGCTCGCCGTGCACGATGGCCCCGACCACGAGCGCCGGCGCCTTCGTCGTCTCGGTGAGCAGTCCGCTGAGCGTGTCCAGGCGGAGGGCCACCTCGGACGGCGAAGGCGGCTCGCCCAGGCCCAGCACGTCCTTCACAGTCCCGCCGTCCAAGCGCGGACGTCCGAGATCGGCGTCTTCGACCGCGTCCGCCGCAGCGAGGACGTGAAGTCTCGCGAGCGCCTGCCGCGGGGCATTACGCCACGTCTCCGTCAGCGTCCCCAGTTCAGCGGACACACGCAAAGAGCCTTGAACGACCGGATCGGACGGGTGCTCTGTGGTGCGCAGCTCGTCCAGCGTCACCGATGCGCCTTCGAGGACGGCGGAGGCCCGCGCCCCGCGCAGCGCGGACTCGGTGGACACCTCGGCGCTGCGCCGCCGCAGGATGCGGTGGCCGAGCAGCCGGTCCACGGCGGAACGCGCGTCATCGACGGCGTCGGCGACACCGGGAAGGTTCGCTACATCAGCAAGGGCATCGGTCACGGCCCGACCCTATTCGGTCACCCGCGACGCCCACGCAACGCCCCACGGCGGTGGGCGACGAAAGCGATTTCGGCGCGGCAGACTGGGGAAGGGCTGTTGTGCTGAGCACCGCACAACACGATCCGGAGTCACGGCAACCGGTCGCGCTCTTCTCCGACATCCGGAAGGCGGCCTTGTGGGGACCGGCGCCTTCCTGGTGAAGTGGGGATACCGGGCGACCCCGCTTCAGCTAGCAAGGAGTGCGCGTTGAGCCAGAGCCAAGAAACACTGTCCAACCTTCTTCAGGAGACCCGGCGCTTCCCCCCGCCCGCGGAGCTCGCCGAGTCGGCCAACGTCAAGGCCGAGGCGTACGAGCAGGCAGCGGAGGACAGCCTGGCCTTCTGGGCGGAGCAGGCGGACAGGCTCACCTGGACGAAGCGCTGGGACGACGTCCTGGATTGGAGTAACCCGCCGTTCGCCAAGTGGTTCGTGGGCGGTGAGCTGAACGTCGCCTACAACTGCGTCGACCGTCACGTCGAGGCCGGACGCGGGGCCAAGGTCGCGTTCCACTGGGAGGGCGAGCCCGGCGACTCCCGGACCCTCACCTACGCCGACCTCCAGCGCGAGGTGAACAAGACCGCGAACGCCCTGCTCGAACTGGGCGTCCGCAAGGGCGACCGTGTCGCGATCTACCTGCCGATGATCCCCGAGCTGCCGATCTCGATGCTGGCGTGCGCGCGTATCGGCGCCACCCACTCCGTCGTGTTCGGCGGTTTCTCGTCCACGGCCCTCCGGACCCGCATCGACGACGCGCAGGCCAAGCTCGTCATCACGGCGGACGGCGGGTTCCGGCGCGGCAAGCCGTCCGACCTGAAGGGGATCGTGGACGAGGCCGTCGCGCAGACGCCGACGATCGAGCACGTCATCGTCGTCCGCCGCACCGGCGAGCAGGTGGCGGAGAACGACCGCGACCTGTGGTGGCACGACGTCGTGGAACGGCAGAGTGACCAGCACACCGCCGAGCCCATGGACTCGGAGCACCCGCTGTACATCCTGTACACGTCCGGCACGACCGGGAAGCCGAAGGGCATCCTGCACACCACGGGCGGCTATCTGACCCAGTGCGCGTACACCCACTGGGCGGTGTTCGACCTGAAGCCGGAGAAGGACATCTTCTGGTGCTCGGCCGACATCGGCTGGGTCACCGGGCACTCCTACATCGTGTACGGGCCGCTCGCCAACGGCGCGACCAGCGTCATCTACGAGGGGACGCCCGACACGCCCAACAAGGGCCGCTGGTGGGACATCATCCAGAAGTACAAGGTGTCCATCTTCTACACGGCGCCCACGGCGATCCGCACGTTCATGAAGTGGGGCGACGACATCCCGGCGGAGTACGACCTGTCGTCGCTGCGCGTGCTGGGGTCGGTCGGCGAGCCCATCAACCCCGAGGCCTACGTCTGGTACCGCAAGCACATCGGCGGTGACCGGACCCCGGTGGTGGACACGTGGTGGCAGACCGAGACCGGCGCCATCATGATCAGTCCGCTGCCCGGCGTCACGGAGTGCAAGCCGGGCGCGGCGATGCGTCCGCTGCCGGGCATCGCCGCCGACGTGGTGGACGACCAGGGCCGGTCGGTGCCGAACGGCGGCGGCGGCTTCATGGTGGTCAGGGAGCCGTGGCCGGGCATGCTGCGGACGATCTGGGGCGACGACGAACGGTACGTCAAGACGTACTGGTCGCGTTTCGAGGGCCTGTACTTCGCCGGTGACGGCGCCAAGAAGGACACCGACGGCGACATGTGGCTGCTCGGCCGCGTGGACGACGTCATGCTCGTGTCCGGCCACAACATCTCCACGACGGAGGTGGAGTCGGCCCTGGTCGCGCACCCGAAGGTCGCCGAGGCGGCGGTCGTGGGGGCGACGGACCCGGTCACCGGGCAGGCCATCGTCGCGTTCGTCATCCCCCGCGGCGACGCCGGCGGGGACGTGGAGGGCGAGGAGTTCCTGCGGGAACTGCGCGACCACGTCGCCAAGGTGCTCGGCCCGATCGCGAAGCCCCGGCAGATCATGATGGTGCCGGAGCTGCCCAAGACCCGCTCCGGCAAGATCATGCGGCGGCTGCTGCGGGACGTCGCCGAGAACCGCAGCATCGGCGACGTCACCACGCTCGCCGACAGCACGGTCATGGACCTCATCTCCGAGAAGCTGCCCAGCGCCAAGTCCGACGACTGACCGCATGTCCGACGACTGACCGCGAACGACGACTGACCGCGAGTCCGACGACCGACCGCGAACGACGCGGCCCGCGCCCGGTGGACGGCCCACCGGCGCGGGCCGCCGTCATGATCGGTAGGTTCATGGGGTCTTCACGGGGTCTTCACGGGGTGGGTTTCACCGTTTCGCTGCTGATCGGCGGTTTGGCCTATACCGACCCGTCACAATTCGAGAGAGTGACGACTGCGGTCCTGATCGCGAGCATTCTCGCCTCGGCGGCCGCGGCCGTCGTCTTCCGGAGAAGGGTGCGTCTGCGCGCGCGCCCGGACTAAGGAGAAATCGATATGTCGGAGGCTCTACCGGGCGAGCGCGTCGAGGACAAGTCCGTCGGCGAGCTGGTCGCGCTGGCGTCGAGCAACGTCTCCAACCTCATCAGGGCGGAGATGGCCCTGGCCAAGCTGGAACTCAAGGCCGACGCCAAGAAGGCGGCGATCAGCAGCGTGATGTTCACCATCGCCGCGGTGATGGGCGGGCTCGTCGTCATCCTGCTGTCGATCTCGCTCGCGTACGGCCTGGTGGGGCTCGGCATCTGGCACTGGCTCGCGTTCCTCATCGTCGCGGTCGTGTACGTGGTGCTCGCGGGCCTCCTGATGCTCATCGCCAAGCGGTTCATCAAGAAGATCGAAGGGGCGAAGCGGACCCGCAAGACGCTGAAGCACGACCTGGCCGCGCTCCGCCGCCGCGGCGACTCCGACGCCCCCGAGCTGACGGCCTGACGCACGCCATGTCCGGGAACGAGGCATCACTGATCGAGGTCGACGGACCCTGGACCCACCGGCAGGTCAGCGCCGGCGGGACGCGGTTCCACGTCGCCGAGGCCGGTGAGGGGCCTCTGGTCCTGCTCCTGCACGGCTTCCCCGAGTTCTGGTGGTCGTGGCACAACCAGCTCGTGTCGCTGCCCGCGGCCGGCTACCGGGCGGCGGCGGTCGATCTGCGCGGGTACGGCGGCAGCGACAAACCGCCCCGCGGCTACGACCTGGTCACGCTGGCCGGGGACGCCGCCGGGCTCGTCCGCGCGCTGGGGGAGGCCAACGCGATCGTCGTCGGGCACGACTGGGGCGGACTGCTCGCCTGGACGATGGGCGTCTACCACCCGAAGGTCGTCCAGCGGCTCGCCGTGGTCAGCGCCCCGCATCCGCTTCGGCTGCGCCAGGCCGTCACCAGTGACCCGCGCGGGCAAGGGTGGGCGACGCGGCACACGTTCGGTTTCCAGTTGCCGCTGTGGCCCGAGCGGCGGCTCGTCCGCGACAACGCGGCGCTGGTGGGGAGGCTTCTGCACGAATGGTCCGCCCCGGGCTGGCCGGACGAACGCACAGAGCAGCTCGTCAGGAAGGCCGTGCAGATTCCGGGGGCGGCGCACAGTGCGCTGGAGTACCACCGCTGGCTCATCCGTTCGGTGGCCCGCCCGGACGGTATCCGCTACGCGCACCGTATGCGCGCCCCCATCCAGGTACCCACGCTCCAGTTGCACGGCACGCTCGACACGTGCACCCTCCCGGGCAGTGCGCAGGGCTCCGGCCGCTACGTGGCCGCCCCCTACCGCTGGAAGCTCATCGACGGGGCCGGTCATTTCCCTCACCAGGAACGCCCGCGGGCGTTCGACGCCCAGCTTCTCGGCTGGCTCGCCGACCCCGAACCCGAACGCTGAGCGGACACCCGCGTACCGTGGAGGGATGCGGGATCGGGACGAGGCTGGACGCCCACGCAACGCACGGCCGCGCGACGCGTACGGGCGACCTCTGCCTCACGGCGCGTCCGGCATACCCACGATGCCCGAAGACATCGACCTGCCACCCGCCGAGGCCCTGGTCGAGGCACAGCGTCTCCTGGACGAAGACCGTCCGTTCCATGCGCACGAGGTACTGGAAGCGGTCTGGAAGGCGGCCCCGGAGCCCGAACGGGAGTTGTGGAGAGGTCTGGCACAGGTCGCGGTAGGGATAACCCATCTGCGCCGCGGAAACACGCGCGGCGCCGAGGCACTCCTCAGCCGCGCCGCCGACCGCCTCGTCCCGTACGCGGCCGTCCCTCCGCACGGCATCGACGTCCAGGGAGTGGTTCAACGCACACGTGCGCTGGCCGCCGACCGTCCTGAGGACGGCCCGATCACCGTCCGCCTCGTCAAGGCGTAACTCAGTCAGAGCACCTCTGCGTGGACACCGGTGTCGTGGCGTTCCGCCCCACGCGCGCGTCTGGGGCGACCTCCTTCGCGGTGAGGGCGTAGCCGGTGGACGGCGTGTCCAGCGCCGCCGCGAAGATGACGCCGTAGACGCGGCCGTCGGTGGTCAGCAGCGGGCCACCGGAGTTGCCGGGCTCGACCTTGCCGCGTATGGCGTAGATCTCACGGCTGACCTGGCCGGAGTGGTAGATGTCCGGGCCGCGCGCCGTCTGCCGGGCGCGGATGCGGGCGGCGCCGGCGGTGAACGGCTGGTTCTTCGGGAAACCGGCGATGATCGCGTCGTCGCGGACGCGGGCCTCGTCGGCGAACTTCAGCGCGGGCGCCCGCAGCCCCGGCACGTACAGGACGGCGACGTCGCGCTTGGGGTCGTACAGGACGACGCGTCCGCGGCCGGTCTCGCCGTTCACGGTGGCGACCCTCGACTGGCCGCGGGCCCCGGCGACGACGTGCGCGTTGGTCATGATGTGCTGCGGCGCGAACACGAACCCGGTGCCTTCGATCCGGCGCTGGCACTGCGGCGCCGTGCTGACGATCTTCACGATGCTGCCGCGGGCGGCCTTCAGTCCCCGGGTGTTCAGGACCGACTCGTCCGGTGGCGGCACCTGCACCACGGACTCGCCGCCGAGGCCGTTGAAGACCTGCGGGAACTCGCTGCTCTTCACGAAGCCCTGGAACGAGGTGAACCAGGACTGCGCCTGCGGCGGCATCACGTCGTTGATGCCGCCGATGATGGAGGAGCCCTTGACCTGGGTCCGGACGGGCTTGAACCCGGAGTTGGCGAACAGGCTGCCGAAGAACCAGGCGACGATCAGCAGCGACATGGCGCTGACGAAGGCGCCGCCGACCGCGTCGGCCGTCCGGGCGTTCATGCCGGTCACCCGGTTGCGCAGGATGGCGCCGAGGGAGGACGCGAGCAGCTGCCCGAACGTGGCGGCCAGGAACGCGATGACGATGGCGAGGAGGACCTGCTGCGCGGCGCCCTCCACCGTGGCCTCCGCGATCGGCGGCGCGATCAGCACTCCGGCGACGCCGCCGCCGACGAAGCCGCCAAAGCTCAGCAGGCTCACGATGAAGCCCTGCCGGTAGCCCGAGACTCCGAACAGCACGACGAGCACGAGCAGGATGAGATCAAGAATGTGGTCGTGCAGCACCGCTTCACCGTATAGGTCCGCGCCCCCGGTTAACGTCCCCTCGATGTACCAGATTCGGGTGCGTTGAGTAGGCGTCGGGTGTGATGCACGCCCGTCGCCGTCGTCGCCCGGGATGAGATCATCCGCCTGACCTGCGGTTCGTCTCGTCGCGCCGGGTGCAGGCGGTCATCGCCGCCGGTCCGGGGGTGCTCAGCCGCGGGAGGCGAGGTTCAGGACCTCCGGCGGAAGCTCCTCGACGCGGCCGGTGTCCCAGGGGCGGTTCCAGCCGCCGGCGTCCAGGACCTGGGTGAGCAGCGCCGCCGTGAACCCCCACACGAATATGTCCCGGACGTGGAACGCCGGGCCGAGCTTGATCCCGGACGGGTGCCGGACCATCATCCGGTTCGCCGGGTCGACGAGTTCGCCTATGGGGACGCGTGCGACCGCCGCGACTTCGCCGGGGTGGCCGGGGGCGACGTCCGACGGCTCCCGCCACCAGCCGGCGACGGGTGTGACGCGGTGCTCGCTGCGCGGCAGGTACAGCTCGGGCAGGGAGCACAGGACGTCCACGCCGGCCGGTTCGACGCCGGCCTCCTCCCACGCCTCGCGCAGCGCCGCCGCGACGGGCCCGTCGTCCTCGGGGTCGATGCGGCCGCCGGGGAAGGCCGCCTGACCGGCGTGCTTGTTGAGCGTGGCCGCGCGTTCGGTGAGCAGCACGTCGGGGCCGTCCGGGCCTTCGCCGAACAGGATCAGGACGGCGGCCGCGCGGGCGGCGGAGGCGGGCCGGAACATCGGCGGCACCTGCATCCGGGGGCCTTCGGTGCGGAAGCGTTCGAGCCATGGAGGGCAACTGGGGGCGGTCTCGGTCACGTCCGTCCCAACTCCCCGGCGCCCGCGTTCCTTCCCGGCGTCCGCGCCCGCGTCATGAGAACGGCCCGGGTTTGACGAGCTTGCGCGCGGTCTCCTCGTCGATCGGGCCTTCGCCGAACGACGGGCACAGCCGTGCGAGGGGACATGCGCCGCAGGCGGGACGGCGCGCATGGCAGATGCGGCGGCCGTGCCAGATCAGCCTGTGCGAAAGCATCGTCCAGTCCTTGCGCGGGATGAGTTCGCCGATCTCCTGTTCGACCTTCACCGGGTCGTCTTCGGCCGTCCAGGCGAACCGGCGGGCCAGGCGGCCGAAGTGAGTGTCGACGGTGATTCCGGGGACGTCGAACGCGTTTCCCAGGACGACGTTGGCCGTCTTGCGTCCGACGCCGGGCAGGGTGACGAGGTCTTCGAGCCGCCCCGGGACCTCTCCGCCGAACTTGTCGCGCAGAGCGGCGGACAGCCCCATCACCGACTTGGTCTTGGCGCGGAAGAACCCGGTGGGTTTCAGGATCGCCTCAACGTCCTCGGGGTTGGCGGCGGCCAGATCCTCCGGCGTGGGGTACTTGGCGAACAGGCCCGGCGTGGTCAGGTTCACCCGCATGTCGGTGGTCTGCGCCGACAGGACGGTCGCGACGAGCAGCTGGAACGGGGTGCCGAAGTTCAGCTCGCAGTGCGCGTCGGGGTAGGTCTCGGCCAGGATCCGGTTGATCCGGCGCGCCCGCCGCACGAGCGCGAGCCGGGTCTCGGGCTTGCGCCCCGCACCGCCACCGCCCCGCGGGGTGCGCCCGCCCTTCTGACCCGCATCGCTCGGGGCCGCACTGCTGGGGCCCGCACCGCTCGGGGCCGCATTGGTCGCCATGCCGCCAGGGTAGAGCCTTCCTTAAAAAGACACGCATGTTCTTTTATGCTAAGGTCACCCGCATGATTTTCGACTCCTCCCGGTGGACGGCGACCCTCGCCGGACGGCGCGTACTGATCACGGGCGCCGCCCGGGGCATCGGCGCCGCCCTGGCCACCAGGCTGCACGAACGCGGCGCGCGGGTCGCGCTCACCGGCCTGGAGCCCGAACAGCTCGCCGCCGTCGCCGCCGAATGCGGGCAGGCCCCATGGTGGGCCTGCGACGTTACCGACCGCGGCAAGGTCGAGGAAGTCGCGAACGACGCGGCGCGCGAACTGGGCGGCCTGGACGTGGTCGTGGCCAACGCCGGTGTCGCCGCGCAGATGCCGATCATCCATGGGGACCCGTCCATCCTGGAACAGAGCCTGCGCGTGAACGTCCTGGGCGTCCACAACACCCTCCGGGCGGCCGGACCCCACATCAGCCATGAACGCGGCTACGCGCTGGCCGTGGCGTCCCTCGCGGCGGCCGTGCACGCGCCGCTGCTGGGCGCCTACAGCGCGTCCAAGGCCGCTGTGGAGGCGCTGGGCAACACGCTGAGGGCCGAGCTTCGTCCGTCCGGCGCGAAGGCCGGCGTCGCCTACTTCGCCGAACTCGACACCGACATGACGCGGCGGGGGTTCGACACCAAGGCGGCGTCCGCCCTCATGAACGCGGGTGCGAGCAGCAGCCTCCTTTCGAGCGTCGCGCCGCTGCGCGTGGGGATCGACGCGCTGGAACGCGGAATCGCCCGTCGCTCCAAGCGCGTCTTCGCACCCTGGTGGGTCGGCGGCGTCCTGCCGGTCAGGATGATCGCGCAGCCCGTCGTCGACCGCGCCGTCCAGCGCGGCCTCGGCCAGATCCTCGAAATCGCGCGGACGGAACAGGTCGAACTGACCACACCGCAGCCGGAGTCCCACCGGTGACGGCGCCCCGCGCCACCCCCGGCCGGATCCGGGACGTGGGAGTGGTGAACTGGCTCGCCTGCCAGATCGCGGGCAGGGCCGCCGGCACGGGACCGCCGAACCTGTTCCTGACCCTGGCGCGCCGCCGCGGCCTGTTCCGCGGCTGGCTGTGGTTCGCCGGACGGCTCATGCCCGGCGGCACCCTGCCGCGCCGGGAGACCGAACTGGTGATCCTCCGCGTCGCCCATCTGCGCGACTGCCGCTACGAGTTCGACCACCACGTCCGCCTCGCCCGCCGCGCCGGCGTCCGCGAACGCGACGTCGAGCGTCTCAAGGAGGGGCCGGACGCGGCCGGCTGGAACCCCCGCGAGCGGGCGATCCTCACCGCGACCGACCAGCTCCACGACCGGCGCGACCTCGACGACGACGCCTGGACGGCGCTCCGCACCTACCTCACCGAGGGCGAGTGCGTCGAGCTGACCGTGCTCGCCGGCCACTACGAGATGCTCGCCACCGTGATCACGGCGCTGCGCATCCAGCCCGACGAGCACCGCTGAAGCCCATCGCGTCTCCGGTGCGTCAGCCGTCCAGGGCGCCCGACGCCAGCAGGAGGCGCACATGGTCGATGACCGGCGGGCCGACCGCGCGGAGCGCCTCCATGTCGCCCGCCGCGACCGCCGGCGTCACCATCGCACCCACCGCCGACACGACGATCTGGCAGGCGAACGCGGCGGCCTCACCGCTCAGCCCCATCATCTCGGCGAGGGCCTCGGCAAGGTCGTGCTGGATCTCCGAGCGCCGCTGAATGGCCTCCGGACCCGCCGCGTACACCTCCACCAGGAAGAGCCGCGCATAACCCGGTTCCGACGCCAGCGCCTCCAGGTAGGCGGTGAAGGCACGCTCGAACCGGGCCATCGGGGTGCCCCCGCCCTCCGCGGCGCCCTCCAGCTGATACCAGAGCAGCGCGCTCGCCTTGTCGAACGCCGCCATGAAGCAGTCGAGCTTGGACGAGAACAAGCCGTAGAAGCTCTGGCGGGACACCCTGGCCCGCCTCAGCACGTCCTCGACCGACGTGCCCACGTAGCCCTTCTCCGTCATCGCCGCCGCCATGGCCACGCAGAGGCGGTCGCGATGCACCCGCTCGACCTCCGAGCGGGAGAGCGCGTGACGCCCCCGGGGAAGCCTGCGCGGCGAGGACTGGGACATCCGCTCAGATTAGGGCACCACCGCTACACCTCCGGGACCGTCCGGTTAGGGGCGATGAGACCGCTGTGATGGCATTCACCCAAAGGTCCGTACACTGGGCGAACGGGACCGCGGCGCCCCGGCGAGGCCGGAGAGCCCGGTCCCGCGTTTCGGCGCGCCGTGACCCTGCCTTCACGTACGCGGTGGGACGTACGTCACACTATGCATGTAGGTGTTCGAGGAGGAGAAGCGTGACCGATCGCGACGTGGACGTTCTGAGCAGAGCCCCGCTCTTCGAGGCCCTCGACGAGCAGGGCGCCAAGGCGCTGCGCGCCAACGTGACCGAGGTGCGTCTCGCCCGCGGTCAGACACTGTTCAACGAGGGCGAGACCGGAGACCGGCTGTACGTCGTTCTCGAAGGCAAGATCAAGCTGACCCGGACCGCGCCCGACGGCCGGGAGAACCTGCTGAGCGTGCTCGGCCCCAGCGAGATGTTCGGTGAGCTGTCGCTTTTCGACCCGCGTCCCCGGACGGCGAGCGCCATAGCGGTGACGGAGGTGCGCCTGGCCGGTCTGGGCCACGATGATCTCCGTCCCTGGCTGACGGGCCACCCCGAAGTGGCCGTCCAGCTGCTTCGCGCGCTCGCGCAGCGGCTGCGCAAGACCAACGACGTCATGGCCGACCTGGTGTTCACCGACGTCCCCGGGCGCGTCGCCAAGGCGCTGCTCGACCTCGCGGAGCGCTTCGGCCAGCCGTCCGAGGCCGGCCTGCACGTTCACCACGACCTCACCCAGGAGGAACTGGCGCAGCTCGTCGGGGCGTCCCGGGAGACGGTCAACAAGGCGCTCGCCGACTTCGCTCAGCGCAACTGGCTGCGCATAGAGGCCCGCGCCGTCGTCATCCTCGACATCGAGCGCCTCCGCAAGCGCTCGAAGTAGCGCCCGGCCGCTGGGCCGACCACCGGCGCGGCGCGGCGCGAGCGCGTCCGCTCAGCGCTCGTTCAGGTAGTCGAGCTGGGACTGGACGGACGCCTCGGCGGCGGGCCAGAGCGACTTGTCGACGTCGGCGTAGACGCGTTCGACGACCTCGCGGGCGGTCCGCGCGCCCGCGGCGACCGCGGCCTCGACCTGGGCGAGGCGCTCGCGGCGATGGTCGATGTAGTGGTCGAGGACGGCGATCGGGTCGTCCAGCTTCGGCCCGTGGCCGGGGAGGATGGTGGCGGCCTCGACGTCGGCGGAGAACGCGCGGAGCCGGTCCAGCGAGCCGAGGTAGTCGCTGAGCCTGCCCTCGAGAACGGTCGTCCCGTACCCGAGGACGGTGTCGCCGGTGAGAACGGCGCCGTCCGCCGGCAGCCAGAACGTCAGCGAGTCGTCGCTGTGGCCCGGCGTCTCCATGATCCGCAGCTCCAGGCCGCCGGTCGTGACGACGTCCCCCTCCGAGAGCCCCTCGTCGCCGAGCCGGTGCCGCGGGTCGAGCGCCCGCACCTTGACGGACCCGCCGGCCAGCTTCGCGAACTTCCCCGCGCCCGCGGAGTGGTCGGGGTGGCCGTGAGTGAGCAGGATGAGACCGACGCGGCGTCCCTGGGCCTCGACGGTCTCCAGGACGCGCCGCAGGTGCTTGCCGTCCTTGGGGCCCGGGTCGACGACGACGGCCTCGTCGGCGCCGGGCTCCGCGATGATCCACGTGTTGGTGCCGTCCAGGGTCATGGCGGACGGGTTCTGGGCAAGCACACATATCGCCCGTTCAGTGCCCATCCCGTCGATCTCCGTCATGTCCCCCATCCTGCCCGAGACCCGATCGGGGTGACGGACCGGGTTCCAGCCGAGCCGGTCGAGATGCCGCAGCGCCGACGTGCCCGCCAGCCGCCACATGAACGCCCGCCCACCGCGCACGGCGCCCTCACCAGCCCGGGTAGTGCCGCATGTCGGACTCCGGCATGACCAGGTACGCCTCGCCGTCGATGATCTCCGCCGTGGGCTCGTTGACGACGATCTCGCGGGGCGCGGCCAGCACGTCCGCGACCGTCTCGTACTCGGCGAGCTCGGTCAGCGTCGCGATGGTCGGCGGAAGCATCATCCACTCGCCCTTGGTCGCGCGCTCGGCGGCCTCCGCCGGACGCACCCACGCGACCTGGTCCGCCTCGGTGCTGACGTCCCGGGCCCGCTGCCCCTCCGGCATCGCCGCGACGAAGAACCGGGTGTCGTAGCGCTTCGGCTCGATCTTCGGGGTGATCCAGTGCGCCCACGGGCGGAGCAGGTCCGAACGCAGCACGAGACCGCGCCGGTCGAGGAACTCGCAGAACGACTGCGAACGGTCGAGCAGGGCCTGCCGGTCGGTCTCCCACTCGTCGCCGCGCGTATCGTCCACGACCGTCCGCCCGGTCGGGCCCGCCAGCAGGACGAGGGTCTCCTCGAACGTCTCCCGGACCGCCGCGCACACCAGCTCGCGGGCGAGCGTCTCGTCCGCCTTGAACGCCGAGCCCCACTCGGCGGCCGGCGGACCGGACCACGCCAGCGACGCCTCCCCGTCGCGCGGGTCGACCGAACCGCCAGGGAACACGTAGGCGCCGGGCGCGAACGCCATGGACCGGACGCGGCGCAGCAGGAACGCCTGCAGCCCGTGCCGGTCATGATCGCGGAGGACGACGACCGTGGCCGCGGGACGCGCCGGGACGGGCTCGGCCCGGCCGGCCAGGATGTCCTCGATCTGGCCCCGGTACTCCGCCGGCAGTTTGAGCCCGTTCACCATCGCCGCCCTACCATTCTCCAGCCCCCGCCCACCGCCCTGTGACGGCCCATTCGGGCATACCGAACGTCATTCAGTCAAGCCCCGCCGCCGGCGTCCGCCCTTTTCGGCGCCCAGATCCGCGGGCCCCGGGGGGCGGACGGGCTCAGGAGACCTCGGCGATCAGCTCGACCTCGACGGGGACGTCGAGCGGCAGGACGGCGACGCCGACGGCGCTGCGCGCGTGCTTCCCCGCGTCCCCGAATACCTCGGCCAGCAGGTCGCTCGCCCCGTTGACCACCTGCGGCTGGCCGTGGAAGTCGGGTGCGCTGGCAACGAAGCCGAGGACCTTGACGATCCGCACCACCCGGGACAGCTCCCCGACCTCCGCCTTAAGCGCGGCGACGCAGTTCAGCGCGCAGATCCGCGCCTGACGGGCGGCCTCCTCGGGGCTGACCTCCGCGCCCACCTTCCCGGTGAGGCCCAGCTCACCCTTGACCAGCGGGACCTGCCCCGACGTGTAGACGAGCGAACCCGTCCGTGCCGTGGGGACGTACGACGCCACCGGTGGGACGACCTCCGGCAACTCGAGCCCCAGCTCGCGGATCCGCTCTTCGGGCGTGCTCAATGCGACTCCTCCTCGTTGAGGCGCTGCTCGTTCAGGGCCGGCTGCTAGGACTGCACTTCGCGCTTGAAGTAGGCCACAAGGTTCTCCGGGTTCGGACCCGGCAGGACGGTGACGAGCTCCCACCCGTCCTGGCCCCAGTTGTCAAGGATCTGCTTGGTGGCGTGCACCAGCAGCGGAACGGTCGCGTACTCCCACTTCTTCATGCGCCTCACCCTAGCGATCGGCCTACCCGAACCCCCTTCGAACCCACCGTTCAACGGGCCACCGGAGCCGCCTCCCGCCACTCGCCCTCCGGTCGACCCGCCACTCGCCCTCCGGTCGACGTGACCTGGACGCCCTTCAGGACGCGCTAGGACGCGTCGTACTGCGCGCGCGCCGCATGGATCTCGTCAACGTGGCGATTCGCCCAGTCCAGCATCGACCTGACCAACGGGATGATGCGTTCGCCCAGCAGCGTGAGCGTGTACTCGACCTGAACCGGCACGGACGGCGTGACGGTCCGCGCCACGAATCCGTCCCGTTCCAGGGAACGAAGCGTCTGCGTGAGCATCTTGGCGCTGACGCCCGGCATCGCCCGGCTGACCTCGGCGTACCTGCGCGTGCCCTCCGCCAGCTCGATGAGGACCATCGTGCTCCACTGCTTGCCGACGATGCCCAGCAGCTGGTTCATCGGGCACGTCTCCATGAAGGCGTCGAACGCCGCCTTCTCCTGCTCGCGGCGCTGCGCCGCCGTCATCGTCGCCATGCTGCGGGCTCACCTCCGGGTGCCGAACGCACTCCGAAGTAACTTCTTCCGGCTCCGCGCTGTTCCGGCGACAGTGATCGGTGCGGGGGTTCTCCCCGTAATCCACTTCACGCAGGGAGTTCTGGCATGCGCGCGATCATCGTCAAGGCACCGGGCGGGCCCGAGGCGCTGGAGGAGGCCGACGTCCCGGTGCCCGTCCCCGGGCCGGGACAGGTGCGGATCCGGGTGGCGGCCGCGGCGGTCAACCCGGTCGACGCGGCGGTCCGCTCCGGCGCCCTGGCCGGCGCCGGGCTGATGCCCGCCTTCGGCACACCGCCCACCCCCGGCTCACCCATCGCGGCCGGGCCACGGGCGGCGGTCGGCATCGGGATGGACGTCGCCGGGACCGTGGACGAGACCGGCCCCGGTGTCGCGCACCTCACGGCCGGGGACGAGGTCATCGGGCTGCAGGACCGGCTCGACGTCCCGCTCGCCGGCTACGCGGAGGCCATCGTCCTCGACGCCGGCGCCGTCGCCCGCGCGCCGCGTTCGGTCTCCCCGGGCGAGGCGGCCACGCTGCCGCTGAACGGGCTGACGGCACTGCAGGCACTGGACCTGCTCGGCCTTCCTCCCGGCGGCACGCTGCTGGTCACCGGCGCGGCCGGTGCGGTCGGCGGCTACGCCGTCGAACTCGCCGCGCTCCGCGGCCTCCGCATCGTGGGCTCCGCTTCCGCGGCGGACGAGGCCCTCGTCCGCCGGCTCGGCGCGGAGATGTTCGTGCCGCGGGACGTCCACCTCGCGGACGCGGTCCGCGCGCTCGTCCCCGGCGGCGTCGACGGGGCCGTGGACGCGGCGCTGCTGTCCGCGGCGGCGCTCGACGCCGTCCGCAGCGGCGGGACGTTCGCGGCCGTCAACGGCGGCCCGGCCGTACCGGTGCCGCTGCGCGGGATCAGCGTCCGCAACGAGTGGATCCGCGCCGACGCAGGGCAGCTCGGCCACCTCGCCGACCTGGTGGACGAGGGCCGGCTCACCCTGCGCGTGGCCGGCGCGCTTCCACTGGCGGAGGCCGCGAAGGCCCACGTCCGGCTGGAGGCCGGGGGCCTTCGGGGCCGTCTCGTCCTCACCCCCTGACGGGCCACCTCCGGGAGACTCGCCCCGGAGGTGGCCGTCGTGATCATCGCGGCGGGGTCACCGGGTCATGGTCAGCGCTGGGGCGGGGGCTGCTCGCCGTCCTGCGAACCGGAACCCGGAGCCTCCGCGCCGCCGGCGCCCGTGATGCCGGGACGCCCATCGTCCGGCGGCCCGGTCAGGCCTGGCGAAGCGGCCTCGTCGCGCTTCGGCTCGTCCAGTCCGATGACCGGCGGGACGTCCTCGGGAGACCCCAGCGTCGGGGACGTCTCCGCCGCCTTCGCCAGCTCCTCCTCGGCCTTGGCGAGCCGCTCCGCCAGGCCGGGCTTGCCGTCCCCGCGCTCGGCCTCCTCCTCGGCCGGGCGGGCGGCACCCGCGGCACGGTCGAAGAACCGCAGGATCTCGACCGGCAACGGCATGATCAGCGTGCTGTTCTTCTCGGCGGAGACCTCCACGACCGTCTGCAGCAAACGCAGCTGGAGGGCCGCCGGGTCCTGCGACATGATCTCGCCGGCGGCGGCGAGGCGCTTGGACGCCTGGAACTCGCCGTCCGCGGTGATGATCCGGGCGCGCCGCTCCCGCTCGGCCTCGGCCTGCCGGGCCATCGACCGCTTCATCCCCTCGGGCAGCGAGACGTCCTTGATCTCGACCCGCTCGATCATGATCCCCCACGGGTCCTCGGTGATCTCGTCGATGATCGCCCGGAGATGCGCGTTGATCTTCGCGCGCTCGCCGAGCAGCTCCTGCATGTCCGCCTGCCCGATGACCGAACGCAGGGACGTCTGAGCGATCTGCGACACCGCGTACCCATAGTTGTGGACGTTGACGATCGCCTTCACCGGGTCGATCACCCGGAAGTACACGACGGCGTCGACGCGGACGCTCACGTTGTCCTGCGTGATGCCGTCCTGACCGGGCACGTCCATGGTGATCGTCTGCCGGCTGACCTTCTGCATCCGCTCGACGATCGGCACGATCGCCGTCAGCCCGGGGGCCCGGACCGCGCCGGGGCGCAACTGCCCGCCCCGCTGCACCTGGCCGAACCGGAACACGATCCCGTGCTCGAACTGCTGGACGACACGGATGGACGACGACAGGACCATCAGTCCGCCGATGACGACGACGAGCAAAATGATGAGTGCTACTGCTTCCATCACGGGCACCTTTCTCGCGTGGACGGCCGGGGCGGGCCGGACAGGCCTCCCCGGAGCCTCGACAGGGCTCTGAACCCGTGAAGATTCAGGCGACCGGCCACGGCCGGTTCACGTTTCCCAGCTAACCCCGCGGGCAGGCCGGAAACAACGTCCGCGAATGATCTCCGCAGCTGAGACGGCACCGTGTCAGGGATCACTTGCATGAGGGCGGGCGCACTCTGAAGTGTTTGACGAGCGAACGATATGGTCGATCGGGTGAGCGCGAGAGACACCGACTGGGACGGCGTACGCCTCCATGTGGTCACCGGCAAGGGCGGCACGGGCAAGACGACCGTCGCGGCCGCACTCGCCCTGGCCCTGGCCGCCGGGGGCCGCAAGGTCCTCCTCGTCGAGGTCGAGGGACGCCAGGGCATCGCCCAGCTCTTCGACTGCCCGCCGCTGCCGTACGAGGAGCGCCGCGTCGCCGTCGCCCCCGGCGGCGGGGACGTGTACGCGCTCGCCATCGACACCGAAGAGGCGCTCATCGAGTACCTCGAGATGTTCTACAGCCTCAAGCGCGCCGGGAAGGCGATGACCAAGCTCGGCATCGTCGACTTCGTCACCACCATCGCCCCCGGCCTGCGCGACGTCATCCTCACCGGCAAGACCAGCGAGTCGGTGCGCCGCAAGAAGAAGGACGGCTCGTTCATCTACGACGCCGTCGTCATGGACGCCCCGCCCACCGGCCGCATCACGAAGTTCCTGAACGTCAACGACGAGGTGTCCGGGCTCGCGAAAGTCGGACCGGTCCGCAACCACGCCGACACCGTCATGAAGGTCGTGCGCAGCCCCGAGACCGCCGTGCACTTCGTGACGCTCCTCGAGGAGATGCCCGTCCAGGAGACGATGGACGGGATCCGCGCCCTCACCGACGTCGGCCTCCCCATCGGCGGCGTCGTCGTCAACATGGAGCACCCGACCGTCCTCGCCGAGGACGACCTCGCCGCGGCCGCCGCCGGCACTCTCGACACCGACGAGATCGTCCGGGGTGTGAAGGCCGCCGGCCTCGAACACGACTCCGAGTCGATCGCCGCGATCCTCGCCGCCGAGGCCACCGACCACGCCCGCCGCACCGCGCTCCAGCGCCGCGAGAAGGAACGCCTGGAGTCGATCGACCGTCCCCGCTACACGCTGCCGCTGCTGTCGGACGGCATGGACCTCGCCGGCCTGTACGACCTGGCCTCCGCCCTGCGCGCCCAGGGCGCCGCATGACAACCGCCCCGGCCCCGCACACGACCGGCGTCCGGGACCGCCGCCCGGCCACCGCCCCGGGCCCGCGCACGACCATCGAGGGGACGCGATGACGACCGGTAAGACCCCGCCCGCTCTCGACGTCGACGCGCTGCTCGACGACCTGCGCACGAAGATCATCGTGTGCTGCGGCTCCGGCGGCGTCGGCAAGACCACCACCGCCGCGGCCCTCGGCATCCGCGCCGCCGAACGCGGCCGGGACGTGGTCGTCCTCACCGTCGACCCCGCCCGCCGCCTCGCCCAGTCGATGGGCCTGTCGGAGCTGGACAACAACCCGCGCAGGATCGACATCGACGGCGACGGCGAACTGCACGCCATGATGCTCGACATGAAGCGCACCTTCGACGAGATCGTCGAGGCGCACGCCGACCCGGACCGGGCCAAGCAGATCCTCGCCAACCCCTTCTACCAGTCGCTGTCGTCCAGCCTGTCCGGCACGCAGGAGTACATGGCGATGGAGAAGCTCGGGCAGCTGCACCGCTCCGGCGCCTGGGACCTGATCATCGTGGACACCCCGCCGTCCCGCAACGCCCTCGACTTCCTGGACGCCCCCGAACGCATGGGCCGCTTCCTCGACGGCCGCTTCATGAAGATCCTCGCCGCGCCCGCCAAGACCGGCGGCCGCTTCGGCGTCAAGGTCATCAGCGCCGGGTTCGGGATGTTCACCGGCGTCATCAACAAGGTCCTCGGCGTCCAGCTGCTGCGGGACGTGCAGACGTTCGTCGCCGCGTTCGACACCATGTTCGGCGGGTTCCGCGAACGCGCCGAGAAGACGTTCAGGCTCCTCCAGACGCCCGGCACCGCGTTCCTCGTCGTCGCCGCCCCAGAACCCGACGCGCTCCGCGAAGCGTCCTACTTCGTGGAACGTCTCGCCGAGGAACGCATGCCGCTCGCCGGGCTCGTGGTCAACCGCGTCCACGAATCCGCCACCGACGCCCTGTCGGCCGCACGCAGCCAGGCCGCCGCCGAGACGCTGGAAGAACGCGGCGAACACCCTTTGACCGCCGCGCTGCTCCGCCTCCACACCGACCGCATGCAGCTCGCGGCCCGCGAGGACCGGCTCCGCGACCACTTCGCGTCCACCCACCCGACCGTCCCGGTGACGGCCGTCCCCGCGCAGCCGGAGGACGTCCACGACCTCGACGGCCTACGCCAGGTGGGCGAAGACCTCGCAGCCCCCACCAGCTCCCCGGCCGCCGCCTGACCCTCCCGCCGCCCACCCTGCACGGGCGGACACGCAGTCGGAGCCGCTCCTGAGTCTGCGCACGTCGCATACTCGCAACGTCGCGGATGGAGAGTCGGCAGAGGGCGGGTGCGGCGGCAGGCCCGCACCGGGTGTCGGTGCGGGCCCGCTGCCACGCTTCTCTTTGGACCGTGCCGGTCCTTGAACCTCTACCGGACGAGCCGCTCGGGCGGGCCGGTTAGCTGGCGACGAGTTCTTCCTCGTCGACATCGACCGACCGCTCATACTCTTCCTTCGCGGTCTCCAGCAGCGCGCGCCACGATCGCACATCCGGCCGGCGCCGCAGCAGGGCTCGACGCTCCCGCTCGGTCATCCCGCCCCAGACACCGAATTCGATCCGGTTGTCGAGGGCGTCGGCGAGACACTCCGTCCGCACTGGGCAGCCGCGGCAGATGAGCTTGGCTCGGTTCTGCGCGGCTCCCTGCACGAACAGGGCGTCCGGATCCGCGTTACGGCAGGCGGCGCGGGCGGTCCAATCCGTGATCCACATCTTGGCCCCACTCCCCTAGGGTCTGTGTCGATTTGCGCTCCTTGGCCGGACGGGCGCGGACGTCAGGCCGCCAAACGAAAGCCGTGGGGAAGAACTTACGGAAGCGAGGGACGTTTCAACAGTCCCCGGAGGGCCCATTCTCGATATAGCCCACCGGGGCCATACCGCCGGAACGGACTAGTTACCTGTAGTTGACGCGCCAGACGCGGCGCAGGTTGTCATCATGAGGGCATACCGGACGAACATCCCGGTCAGCGTCGCCGGAAAGCGGGAGTTACGGGAGACGTGTCCCAGATGCACTGCTCGTCCCGCGTACCCTAGTCCACGTGCGCGTTGCGAATACGGATCGGGTCAAGGCGGTATCCACGCTGTTCAGGCTGCTCGGGGCCGGGGTCGTCGCGGGCGTCCTCGTGGCGTTCATCGCGCTGCCCGCCGTCGGCAGCGCCGGCCTGACCGCACGCGACGCCGCGAACAACTTCGAGAACATGGACGGCCGCCTGGAGACGACACCCCCGTCCGAGAAGACGGTGGTGTACGACTCCGACGGCAAGGCGATCGCGACGTTCTTCGACAAGTACCGCGAGTCCGTCCGCCTCGACCAGGTCGCGCCCATCATGCGGAAGGCGATCATCGACATCGAGGACTCCCGGTTCCACGAGCACGGCGCCCTCGACCTCAAGGGCACGCTCCGCGCGCTGGCATCCAACGTCGAGTCCGAGCAGACGCAGGGCGGATCCACCCTCACCCAGCAGTACGTCAAGAACCTGCTGGTCGACGCCGCCAGGACGCAGGAGGAGTACCGCGTGGCCACCGCGCCCACCGTCGGCCGCAAACTCCGCGAACTCCGCTACGCCCTCGACATCGAGCAGCGGCTGACGAAGCACCAGATCCTCGAGGGCTACCTGAACATCGCCTACTTCGGCGCCGGCGCGTACGGCGTCCAGGCCGCGGCCAAGCGGTACTTCAGCGTCCCCGCGTCCAAGCTCACCCTCGGGCAGGCCGCGCTGCTCGCCGGCATCACCCAGAACCCCACGGCCTACGACCCCATCCGCAACCCGAAGGACGCGCGGAAGCGGCGCGACGTCGTCCTCCACCGGATGGCCCAGCTCGGTCACATCACCCAGGCCGAGGCCAACGAGGAGGCCGCCAAGCCGATCGAGCTGAACCGCACCGACCCGGTCGGCGGCTGCCAGGTCAGCAAGGTGCCGTACTTCTGCGAGTACGTGAAGTACGACGTGCTCAACATCCTGTCGGACGGCAAGTACTGGAGCCTTGAGGCGAAAGAGCAGCAGGGCATCGTCAACGAACTCAACCGCGGCGGCTACACGATCCGCACGACGCTCGACGCGAAGGACCAGCGCGCCGTCGACAAGACCCTGCGCTCGACCGTCCGCCCCCGCGGCAACCGCGTCGCCGCCGAGGCGATGGTCGAGCCCGGCACCGGCAAGATCAGGGCGATCGGGCTGAGCAAGGAGTTCGGCCCCGGCAAGGGCAAGACGACCATCAACCTCCCCGCGGACACCGCCCACGGCGGCGGCACCGGCGTGTCGGCGGGCTCGACGTTCAAGGTCTTCACGCTCGCCGCCGCACTCGACCAGGGCATCCCGGTCAACACGACGATCAACTCGCCGGAGACGATGACGATCGGCGGCTTCCAGCCATGCCGGTACACCGGGACGATCCAGGGCAAGAAGTACACCAACGACCTGGTCGGCGGCGGTGAAGCCTGGACGGTGTCCAACGCCGGCGACAGCGAGAAGGGCAACTTCAACCTCAAGACCGGCACGTGGCACTCGGTCAACACCTTCTACGCGGCCCTTGAGAAGCGCGTCGGCGTCTGCAACGCCGTGAAGATGGCCGAGAAGTTCGGCATGAGGCAGGGCAACGGCAACCCGCTGATACCGATCCCCTCCCAGGTCCTCGGCGTCAACGACGTCGACATGGTGCACCTCGCCGCCGCCTACGCCGGCTTCGCCGCCCGCGGCAAGTACTGCCCGCCGATCTCCGTCACGGAGGTCGTCGACGCGCAGGGCAAGCGGCTGAAGCTCCCCGAGCACAAGTGCAAGCAGGTCCTGGACGAGGACGTCGCCGACAAGGTGAACTCCATCCTCCAGGGCGTCATCACCAAGGGGACGGCGCAGGGCCGCGGCCTCGGCCGGCCCGCCGCGGGCAAGACCGGCACCTGTGAAGAGTTCACCTGCGCCGTCTTCGCCGGCTTCACCCCCGACCTAGCCGCCGCCACCGCCTACTGGGACTTCCGCGGCCCCTGGAAGTACAAGGTCTACGGCGTCTACGGCGCCGGCATCCCCGGCGGCATCTGGCAGACGTCGATGCGCCGCGCCCTCGCCGGCGAGCCCGCCACCGGCTTCCGGACCCCGTCCAACAACTTCGGCGACACCGTCGGGGTCCCGGACGTGCAGGGCCGCACCATCGCCTCCGCGACCGCCCGGCTCCAGGGCGCCGACCTCCAGGTCAGGGTCGCGTCAGGGTCCGTCGAGTCCGACCAGCCGAAGGGGACGGTCGTCTCCACCTCGCCCGGCGCCGGCAGCGAAGTCCCACCCGGCACCACCGTCATCCTCTACGTGAGCAGCGGCCCCGAACGCGAGCGCCCGGACGACTGACGCCACGGTGTCGCCGGACCGTCCGGCGACACCGCCCCTTCACTCCGCGAGCTGCCGCTTGACCTCGGCCGCGACCCGTCCCCCCTCGGCCCGCCCGGCCACCTTCGGGTTCACGGCCTTCATGACCTGCCCCATCGCGCGGGGCCCCGCCGCACCCGTCTCGGCGATCGCGTCCGCGACCAGCGCAGTCAGCTCCTCATCGGTGAGCTGCGCGGGAAGATACGCCTCCAGCACCACGCCCTCGTCCCGCTCCGCCTGCGCCTGCTCCTCACGCCCCGCTTCCCCGAACGCGGTCGCGGCCTCACGGCGCTTCTTCGCCTCCCGGGTGAGCACCTTGACGACGTCGTCGTCGGACAGCTCACGCGACCGCTTCCCGGCGACCTCCTCGTTCTTCACCGCCGTCAGCGCCATCCGCAGCGTGCGGGTGCGCACCTCATCACGCGCCTTCATCGCGGTCGAAAGATCGGTCTCCAGCTTCTCCTTCAAGGTCATGGTCACATCATGCCCGCACGGCACCCGGAGCTCATCGGGATTACCGCGCGGTGCCCATCTCTGGAAGCATGGAACCCTGAGAAGGGAGAGCCGTGCGAAAGATCTACGCCGTGCCTCTGGGGCTGCTGGGCGCGGGCGCCGCGACCTTCGGGTACGCCTCGGTGATCGAGCGGAACTGGTTCCGCCTCCGCCGCTTCGACGTGCCGGTGCTGCCTCCCGGCCGTCCCCCGGTGAAGATCCTGCACATCTCCGACACGCACCTCACACCCGGCCGCAGCCGCCTCATCCACTGGGTCCGCTCCCTGGACGCCCTGGAGCCCGACCTCGTCGTCAACACCGGCGACTCCCTCTCCCACCGCGACGCGATCGGCCCCTTCCTGGACGCCCTGGGCCCCCTCCTCGACCGTCCGGGCGTCTTCGTCTACGGCTCCAACGACCTCTACTCCCCAATCTTCAAGAACCCCCTGCGCTACATCTGGCGGACGAGCAAGTCCGACTACGGCCGCACCCGCCGCGAACCCGACCTCCCGTACCGCGAACTCGCCTCGTCCCTCCAGGCCGCCGGCTGGCTCGACCTCAACAACCGCATCGGCCGCCTCAAAGTAGGCGAACTGGACATCGAGTTCGGCGGCATCGACGACTCCCACATCGACCGCGACCACTACGACAAGATCGCCGGCCCGGTCGACCCGCAGGCCGACGTCCACCTGGGCGTCATGCACTCCCCGGAACCCCGCAACCTCGACCGCTTCACCGCCGACGGCTACGACCTCCTCCTGGCCGGCCACACCCACGGGGGCCAGGTCTGCGTCCCCTTCTACGGCGCCCTCGCCACCAACTGCGGCATCGACCGTCCCCGCGTCAAGGGCCTGAACAAGCACCGCGGCTCCTGGCTCCACGTCTCCGCAGGACTGGGCACGTCCCCCAAGGCCCCCATGCGCTTCTGCTGCCCACCCGAAGCGACCCTCCTGACCCTCGTCCCCCGGTGAACTGGCAGACCGCGACCCTCCCAGCCGCGCTCTACGACTACGCCGTCCAGAACCCCGTGCTCTCCCGCCTAGGAGCCCGCACCCTCTGGAACTACGACATAACCCACCTCCGCGAGAGCATCGCGGCCCAAGACCCCACCGCCCTGACCCTCGACATCCCCTGCGGCGGCGGCCTGGCGATAACCTACAACCCCCGCCACGTAGCAGCCGACCTCTCCCAGACCATGCTCAAGAGGGCCCGCCGCAAGACGAGAACCCTCCTCCAGACCGACATCTACGCCCTCCCCTTCGGCCCCGCCACCTTCGACGCCGTCCTCACCTACAACGGCCTGCACTGCCTCGAAGACCCCGCTCTGGCCATCACCGAACTGACCCGGGTCCTACGCCCCGGCGGCACCCTCCGCGGCACAACCGTGACCCGCGGCACCTCCCGCCGCCACGACGCCCTGATCACCCTGATGCAACGCCGCGGCCTCTTCGGCTCCCCCGGCACACTCACCGACCTCCGAACCTGGCTCACCACCGCCGGCCTGACCGACATCGCCCTAACCCCCTCCGGCGCCGTGACCGGCTTCACAGCCCGTAAATAGGGCCGCACCACCCCCCGCCATCCGCTAAGGTGGACAAGGCGCCGGGAGAACGTACGACTCCCGGGCAGCCACCACCGGGGTGTAGCGCAGCTTGGCAGCGCGCTTCGTTCGGGACGAAGAGGTCGTGGGTTCAAATCCCGCCACCCCGACACAAAGATGCAGGTCAGAGGCCGGATCTCCTCCAAGGAGACCGGCCTCAAGATCTTTTGTCCGTCATTTGTCCGCGAGACTTACCTTCTACTCGCCGACACGGTCCGTCCCGGACCAGCACCGACAGATATTTTCATCGCTCGCCCAACGTTCAAACGGCGGCCATCCGTCCAGCACCCAAACCGGTCGAAGGCTCCCAATGCTGGCGGCGCCTCCACCCATGACCCCGGCGATGTAGCCGCCCCAACACGGCCACCTCACCCTGGCTGCGGACGAGCACCCCGACGGGCATAACTCTCCCGAGCTCGTTCCTCTCATCACGGGGGCCGCCATGAGCCCGAGCCTCGGGTTGCTCGTACGCTCCGCCCGCGTCGCCCGCGGCTGGACTCACCACGACCTGGCCAACCGCATCCACTGCTCCCGCTCCACCATCTCCCGCCTGGAGACAGGCGCCCAAGCGCTGGACGACGTAGCCACCCTCCGCCGCCTCGCCGAAGTTCTAGAGATCACCCCGACCGCACTGGGCATCACCGCTACGGTGACGATCCACCCACCCGCGGAGGACGATGTGCGGCGCCGCCAACTGCTGACCGGCCTCGCGGTCACCGCTGCCGCCGCCAGCGCCCCAGCCCGAGCCGCCGTAGCGGCAGCGGCCGGCCCCGAAACCAATCCGCGTGAGTACCTACTGCCTCGCATCCGCGACGCGATGCTCGGCACCGACCACCGAAGTCAGCCGATACAGGCCCCCCAACTCCGTCCGGCACTCGCGCCTGATCTCCAGCGGGCACTCAGCAGGAGAAACGGCCAGCTCCGTCCTCGCCGAGACGTACACACTCGTCACGCGCATCATGATCAAGCTGGACGATCAACTCGGCTGGATCGCCGCCGACAGGGCCCGCACTCTCGCCGCCGCATCCGACAACCCCTTGGTGGCTGGCGAAGCAGCACGCAACCTCGCCGTGCTGGCACGCCGCGCAGGCTTGCACACCCAGGCGGCGCAGATCGCATTGGGCATGGCCGAGGACGAGATGCTGCAAGGCCGCGATCCAACTCTCACCGCCGAACGCGGCTTGCTGGTGATGTCGGCCGCGTACACCGCCGCCCACGCCGGCGACCGCTCCGGTATGCGACAGCTGACAGACCAAGCAGCCGCAACCGCCGCACAACTCGGCAGAGGCGTGCTCTTACGCGACCACGGCGGCGGCTTCAGCCCCACCGCAGTCCAGCTCCACCTCATCTCCGCCGAGTACGCCGCAGGCGACCCCTCTTCAGCCATCGCAGCCGCCCGCAAACTCACGCCACGGTCTCTACCGACGCTGGAACGCCGAGCCCGCTACTTCACCGACATCGCCCGCGCATACGGAATGTGGGGACGCCGCGACCAGTGCCTACAGGCGCTCCTCCATGCAGAACGCGCGGCCCCTCAAGAAACACACTCCCGCCCAGCCGTCCGCGACCTGGTGACCAGCCTCCTGGTCTCCGGCCGAACGTCCCCCGAGCTCCGAGGCCTGGCCGCCCGCTGCGGCATCCCATAAACCCAAGCCTTCGACCGTAAGCCGAACACCCGGCTGAGTCCCAGAGGCCGTGCAGAACATGCACACCGCGTCCACGACCTGCACGCCGGCCTCCTCACGTCGTCCCAACCGGCCGACAGTGAAGCCAGACCGCTGAGCCCACGGCAGGTCACCGGCTCAAGGAGGCTCATCATGACCACCGGAACCGTCCAGGACATCGGCCGGACGGGCACCCAGCCCAGAGACCCCAAGTCGTTCATCAACCCACAGGTCTGGGAGCGGCAGATCGCCCTCCTCGTCCGCGACCACCCCTTCGACACCGTGATGGCCGAGCGTCTGTTCGGGCAGGCCGTCGCCTACCTCATCACCGCGATGGAGAAGTGGGGCGAGAACCTGGAGATCGGCTGCGGCCCGCTAGTCGACACCGCCGTCCACGGATTCATCCTCGACACCCGCAACTACCGCGAGTTCTGCGACCGGCACTTCGGCCGCTTCCTGGAGCACATCCCGGCGATCGAGTTCAAGCACGATGGCTCCGTCGAGCGGACGGCCCACATCATCGAAGCCAACGGGTTCGCGATCGACTGGCCCCTGTGGGAGGCCGACTTCGCCAAGTGCACCCCCTGCTACCCCGGCAGCAACTGCCACTGATCCACATCACACCGAGGGGCCGGCGCCGCCGAGGCACCGGCCCCTCGCCGTGCATTGAAGGCGAAGCAGCAGGTGCCGCTGCCGCTCCACGGCTACCGTGACACGGGTCCCACCATCCACTCACCAGGGGCCCGCACACATGCCGACCAGCGTCAATGACCGCACTAGCTACTGGGATCACTACGCCGAGGGCGTCACAGACGAGGCGCCAGAAGAAGCCCTCAAGAACGCCTTCGGCTGGACGCAGTATCCCGGCCACGGTCCAGGCGACGAACTGCTCGGCGACCCGCTCACCGCCCTAGAACTCGGCTCAGGCCGAGGCGACGCCGTAGCGGCTCTAACAACCAAGGGCATCGCAGCCACCGGGATCGACATCTCCGAGACCCAGTGCCAGCGCGCCCGGAGCCGCTGGGGCCACCTTCCCTCGGCCCGCTTCGAACACGCCGACGTCATCGACTACCTCACCGCCACAGACCAGCGCTGGGATGCCATCTACTCCATCTGGGGCGCGGTCTGGTTCACCAACCCCGACGACCTGCTTCCGCTTATCCACACCCGCCTGAACCCTGGCGGCAAGCTGGTCTTCTCTCACGCCCCCGCTGTCCCCGGCTCCTACGGCGTCCAAGGCATCTACGGCGCCGGCTTCACCGGCCCCCAAGCCTGGCTCTACCGCTGGTCCTACGAACCAGACACCTGGACCACCATCCTCCAAGCCCACGGCTTCGTGGAGATCACTTCTCGCATAGAGCCGGCTCCCACCCCGGACCACGTCGGCACCTTCGTAGCGCAAGCACGCTGTGCACAGGACACTCGACCTGCAGTACGGCGAGTGGGCATCCAACAACCGACCAATGACTCACTGTGACTTAAGTGCTCTCGTCTCCGCAGCAGCGATCGATGCAGTTTCTGTGATCCTGCTGAGCCCTGCATCCGACTCACCTTACGGTTGTGCGGCCCAGCGTCTCGTAGGTGGGCACGGGCGACTCCCCCGTGCGCATGGCAGATTGCGGACGCCCGAAACGGAAACTACACTCATCCGGGTTACGCATGAGGCTGCAGTTTCCCGTGGGTGCCCGGGGATGGGGGAGCGACAGATGAGCACGGACAAGCGCAAGGCAGTGGTCCTGCTGAGTGGTGGTCTCGATTCGACCACCGTCCTGGCGATCGCGCGGGAGGAGGGGTACGAGACCTACGCCCTCAGCTTCCGGTACGGACAGCGGCACACCGAGGAACTCAACGCGGCGGACAAGGTCTCCCGTGAGCTGGGTGCAGCCGAGCACGTGATCGCTGACATCAACCTTGCCGTCTTTGGCGGCTCAGCGCTGACCGACGAATCCCTCGACGTCCCTCGCCACGACGATGTGAGCGAGTTGGGCGACGGGATTCCGATCACCTACGTGCCTGCGCGCAACACTGTCTTCTTGTCGTTCGCGCTCGCCTGGGCCGAGACACTGACCTCGTCGGATGTGTTCATCGGTGTCAATGCCTTGGACTACAGCGGCTACCCCGACTGCCGGCCGGAGTACATCGAGGCGTACGAGCGAATGGCGAACCTCGCCACCAAAGCCGGCGTCGAAGGCACTCAGAAGCTCAAGATCCACACTCCGCTGATCGACCTGACCAAGGCTCAGACCATTGAGCGAGGCCTGGCGCTGGGCGTGGACTACAACTGGACGCACAGTTGCTACGACCCCATCGACGGCCGCGCCTGCGAAACGTGCGACTCGTGCCTGCTTCGCAGCCGGGGCTTCGCCGAACTCGGCCTCGTCGACCCCTCCTTTACGTCGGCGAAGGCCTGACGGGCCGGATGTACCGGATCAAGGAGATCTTCTACACGCTGCAGGGCGAAGGGAGCCACGCAGGGCGTCCGTCGGTGTTCTGCCGCTTTACCAGCTGCAATCTGTGGACCGGCCGTGAGAAGGATCGCCACCG
This sequence comes from Spirillospora sp. NPDC048819, assembly GCF_040650055.1. NCBI lineage: Bacteria > Bacillati > Actinomycetota > Actinomycetes > Streptosporangiales > Thermomonosporaceae > Spirillospora > Spirillospora sp. NPDC048819. The sequence continues at coordinate 107,952 of NZ_JBEZGN010000019.1, forward strand.
GGCTATCTGTCAGTTCTGTGACACTGACTTCGTCGGAACCGACGGACCGGGCGGCGGCCGGTTTCAGACAGCTGCCGATCTCGCGGCTGCGGTCGCCAAGACCTGGCAGGGACGCGAACATCCGCGCAGCCGCCGTTATGTGGTTTGCACAGGCGGCGAACCGCTCCTGCAACTGGACCGCGAGGCCGTGAACGCCCTCCACGCCGAAGGGTTCGAGATCGCAATCGAGACTAACGGGACGTGCCCCGCACCCGAGGGCATCGACTGGATCTGCGTCAGCCCCAAAGCCGGCACCAAGATCGTGCTGACCTCGGGCAACGACCTGAAGCTGGTTTATCCGCAGGTCGGCGCCGAACCTGAACGTTTTGAACACCTTGCTTTCGACCGGCTTCTCCTGCAGCCGATGGACGGTCCCGATCTCGTTGCCAACACACAGGCCGCGATCGACTACTGCCTTGCCAACCCGCAATGGCAGTTGAGCGTCCAGACTCACAAGACCTTGGGAATCCGTTGATGGAGATCTTCCGCGAGTTCACGTTCGAGGCTGCCCACCGGCTGCCGAACGTGCCCGGCGGCCACAAGTGCGCAAGGCTGCACGGCCACAGCTACCGCTTCGAGGTGCACGTGAGCGGCGAAGTCGACCCGGCTATGGGCTGGCTCATGGACTTCGCCGAGATCAAGACCGCAGTCAAACCGCTGGTCACACAACTCGACCACTATTACCTCAATGAGGTCCCAGGGCTGGAGAACCCGACCAGCGAGGTCCTTGCCAAGTGGATTTGGGATCGGTTGGCTGACAAACTGCCGCTCTCGGCCGTCATGGTGCGTGAGACCTGTACTTCCGGCTGTGTCTACCGGGGGGAAGCATGATTCTGCAGGATGTTCAGGCCACGCCCGACTCGCGTGGCGTTCCGCTCGACGAGGTCGGCGTGGAAGGGCTCCGTTATCCCGTCCTAGTCGCCGACGGACAGGGGGCCAAGCGGGAGACCGTAGGCACCGCCACCATGTCTGTCAGCCTAGGCCATGAGGTCAAGGGAGCCCACCTCAGCCGCTTCATCGAAGTGCTGCACGAGGCTCGGGAGCAACTGAGCCTCAGCGGTATCGCAACCATCGCCGAGGACCTGCGGCAACGCATGGCCAGTCCCACATCGCGGGTCAGCCTCGGCTTCCCTTATTTCCTTGAGCGTTCGGCACCGGTGACCGGCGCGCGCGGCTTCGTTGACTATGCGTGCTCGCTGGCCGCCGTCAGCGCAGCCGAGGGAACCCAGGTCACGATAGCCGTCACGGTGCCGGTAACCAGTGTCTGCCCGTGCAGCAAGGCCATCAGTGATCGGGGCGCCCACAACCAGCGCGGTCACATTACGATCGAGGTCGAGCCGACCGACCCACAGAACGGTCTCTGGTTTGATGAGTTGATCGACATCGCGGAGAAGTCGGCATCCTCGCCGGTCTACGCCGTCCTCAAGCGGCCGGACGAGCGCCACGTGACCATGGCGGGTTACGACAGCCCCGCTTTCGTTGAGGACATGGTCCGCAATGTCGCCCAGTCGTTGAAGACGCTGGAGAGCGTCGTCGCGTACCGGCTGCGCGCAGTCAACGACGAGAGTATCCACAATCACGCTGCCTACGCGGCGGTGTCTTGGACTCGCCGAACCGGCGACGCATAGGACATGGGAAACAACACCACTCCGGGCGACCGGTCCGTCCACCTGATCGTCACCTGTGCCAACCGCAAGCGAGGCGTGCTGTCCCCCACACTCAGGGCACGCGAACTCGCCGAAGGCAATGGTGCCGAAGCGCGTTGCCGCGACTGGATCTGCCGCCTGGCCAAGGAAGCGGCGAACACACGCGCCGCCGACCTGTACGCCGGTGAGTACTGGCAGGTGGCGAAGCAACTCGGAGAGGTAGTTGGACCCGACGCATCAATGTGGATCTGCTCGGCTGGCTACGGGCTGATGCCAGAAGACGCGCACATTGCGGCCTATGCGGCCACTTTCGCCTTCGGTCAGGCCGACTCCGTCGCCTCGACCACCGACGACGCCCGCCGGTGGTGGGAGACTCTGGCGCAGTGGGCCGGGCCCGTTCCCGGCTCTCCACGGACGTTCACCGGCCTCACCGCCGGCAACTCTGACGCGGTCGTCATCGCCGTGATGTCCGATGCCTACCTGAAGCCGTGCGCGGATGACCTCCGGCAGGCGGCCGGAAAACTAGCTGATCCCGACAACTTCGTGATCATTGGACCGGGGGGCCGGTACCCAGGGCTGAAGGATTTCATCATTCCCGTCACCGCGGCGGTCCAACCGGCAGTCGGCGGGAGCCTGCTTTCCTTGCACGCACGGGCCGCCCTTCGTGTTTTTGAGATGGCCAGCGAACAGCAGAAGCCGTTGACACGGACGGTACTCGCCACGCTGATGACGGAGTTGAGGGCGTCTGCTCCACCGGTGATCGCCCGCACGGCAGGTACCAGGCTCAGCGATGACGAGGTGTTAGCCTTCATCCGCACAACTATGGCTGAGGAAATCGGCCCTGTCTCTGCGACCAGGCTGCTCCGCCGCCTCCGCGATTCTGGACAGTCTTGCGAGCAGGCCCGCTTCAAAGGACTGTTCCAGAAGGTCATGCAGGAAGACGCGCCCAAGGAATGGTCCTGATGTCCGTGCCTAGGAACGAGCCTTCCGTCGAGGTCCGGGCCCTTCGGATCGTCCAGGTCAAGGACTACCCGCTCTACATTTTTATGTTGCGGGCCGAGCACGTCCTGGAGTTCGCCGACATCTCCCGCGTGAGCCGCGACGAGGCAGGCAAGCTGATCGGTTATCAGCGGCCACAGGTACGCAAGCACATCCAGGAGATCGCCGAGTATCTAGACAGCCCGCTTCCAATCTTTCCGAACCCGATCATCATGGCGCTCTCGCCCGATGTCCGATTCAAGGCCACCCGCGGCGGCAACCGGCTTCCGGACGACGGTGACTCCGACACTGGCCGGCTATTCCTTCCGCTGCCGGAGGAGGGCAAACCGAAGCCTGCCTGGATCGTTGATGGACAACAGCGCACCTTGGCCCTGGCGCGTGCCAAACGCAGGGACTTCCCGGTTCCTGTTACGGCGTTTGTCGCCGATACAGTGAACCTGCAACGTGATCAGTTCGTACGCATCAACAACACGCGCCCGCTACCGCGCGGCCTGGTCACCGAACTGCTGCCCGAGGTCGACAGCCCACTGCCGGCACGGCTGGCAATACGCAAGGCGCCATCAAGCCTGTGCGATGTGCTGAACTCCGACAAGAAATCTCCATTCCACGGAATGATCAAACGCGCCTCCAGTGCCGGGAATCGCCAGCCCGGCACGGTGATCACTGACACCGGCGTCGTGGACATGATTCAGGAGAGCTTGATGTCTCCGTCCGGCTGCTTGTTCCCCTATCGGGACATCGGCCGCGGTGAGACGGACTATGACGCGATCATCCATGCCCTGATCATCTATTGGACAGCAGTCCGTGACACATTCCCAGAAGCATGGGGGAAGGCGCCCGAAAGAAGTCGGTTGATGCACGGCGCCGGAATCAAGGCAATGGGCCGCCTCATGGATCGCATTCTCGGTACGATTGACCCTCAACGCGATGATGCATACGAGCAGATTCGCCGGCACCTTGAACTTGTCGCTCCACACTGTCGTTGGATCGCTGGGACCTGGGAGGGACTCGGGCACCGCTGGAACGAGATCGAGAATGTAGGAAAGCATGTCCAAGAACTTTCCAACTACCTGATCCGTATTTATCAGAACGCACGCAGGGAACTCCTTTGAAGTTTTTCTTTCCAGACAGTCAAGACCAGGTGAGCCCGACGTACGATTTTCATAATGAAGAATATTCGCCATACCGCGTGCGACAGCGGGACGACAAGTACGCACATGAGGTCCTGGCCGAACGGCCCTATCACGGAATGCTGGTCAGCAAGGCCATTGTGGACGGCTCAGTGCGGGGCTCTGGAAAGTACACGATGCCACAACGGGAGCGGCTGTATAGGCTGGGTGTGCAAAAGTACTTTAGGCTCCCCGACAACTTCACCACACTCGGCGACTGTGGCGCCTTCAACTATATTGATGAAGTTGACCCACCGTACAGCGTCCCCGAGGTGGTCGATTTCTATGAGAGTTGTGGATTTCAAGAGGGAGTTAGCGTCGACCATGTGATCTTCCATTATGATCCAGACGCTACAGAGTTGACCGTACCGGCGAAGTGGTCTAAGCGACGTGAGATCACCCTCCAGTACGCAAGTGACTTCTTCGATGAGGTGAAAAACCGGGGCAATCCTATCGTCCCGATGGGCGCCGCCCAGGGATGGAGTCCCGCCAGTTACGCTGACAGCGTCCGCCGACTCGAAGAGATGGGTTATCGACGCATCGCGCTCGGGGGAATGGTGCCGTTGCGGACGCAGGAGATCTTGGACTGTCTCTATGAGGTAGACAAGGTGCGGGAGAACGCAGAACTGCATTTGCTGGGAATCACTCGGGTCGGCACCATCGAAGAGTTCGCCACTCTCGGGGTCACCAGCTTTGACAGCACATCGCCGTTCCGGCAGTCGTTCATGGACGACAAGAACAACTACCACACCGCTGATGGCGCTCATATGGCCATCAGGATCCCGCAGGTCGACGGCAATCCCGCACTGAAGCGCAAGATACTGGCCGGTGAAGTGTCGCAAACCGACGCGAAGCGGCTCGAACGCGAGACGCTTCGCCTGCTGCGGGCTTACGACGAAGGCGATGCCCCCCTAGAGAAGGTGCTCGAAACCCTCCGCGAGTATGAGCAACTGGTCGAGGGCGACAAGATGGATCCCAACAAGAAGAATGCCAAGAAGCCTCGCATTTCCAAATATGAGGTTCTCCTCCAAGAGAAGCCATGGAAGACATGTAACTGCGGGTTGTGTAGCAAGCTTGGTATTGAAATAGCCATCTTCCGGGGCACAGAACGCAATAAAAGCCGTGGCTTCCACAACCTCGCCATCTTCGCCGCCAAGATTCAGCACGTCGGCCGTGCACCTAGTCAGGAGAACCAATGACCGACCAGCAAACGCTTCGTCTTCCGGCGCTGGAGGTTCGGCAGGGTGATCGCCGCATTTACTGCTTCGCGGTGGACGGCAAGCGGTTGCACGAGTTCGCAGCTGTATCGCGAATCCGGCGTGACGACCAAGAGGAGTTGCACGGCTACCAGCGTCCCGAGGTCTCCAACCACATCAAGGCGATCAAACGGTACTTGGAATCCCCCTCGGCGATGTTGCCGAACGCGATCGTGCTGGCGTTCGACAGCCGGGTGAAGTTCGAGGCTACGGCCCCAGAGGCCGGCGGGGGCTACTCCGCGCCCGGCGAGTTGATCATTCCTGTGGACGAGGAGCTTCCCGAAGATCAAAAGCCCGCTTGGTTGGTGGACGGACAGCAGCGGAGCGCTGCCATTCGGGAGGCGGAGGTCGACACGTTCCCAGTTGCGGCTGTGGGCTTCATCGCCGATGACGAGGCGGAGCAGCGTGCCCAGTTCATCCTGGTCAACAACACCAAGCCGCTTCCCAAGGGCCTAATCCATGAACTGCTGCCCAACACAAAGGGCCACCTGCCGCCGGGGTATGCCCGCCGTCAGTTGCCGGCGGTGCTCATGACCCGGCTCAACGGGACCGCAGCCGGCCCGTTCTACAAGGCGATCGCGACCCCGACCTCGCCGGACGGCTACATCAAGGACAACAGCGTCCTGAAGATGATCGAGAACAGCATGTATGAGGGAGCGCTCTACCAGTACCGCGATGAGCGGGGTGGTGGAGACGTCGAACGTATGTTGCTCCACCTCAACACGTTCTGGGGCCTGGTCAAGGAGGTCTTCCCGAACGCCTGGAGCAAGCCGCCCCGTTCTTCCCGGCTGACCCACGGCGTCGGCATCCAGGGCATGGGTTACGTAATGGACAAGCTCACCGAAGACGAGCCGGCCGAGGAGCTCGACCGCGGACACATCCTTGAAAAGCTGAAGAACATCGAGGTCGTAGCGGCCTGGACCGAGGGAAGCTGGCACTTCGGCAGGGACGAGGAACGCAGGTGGAACGGCCTGCAGAACACCCCTAACGATGTGAAGTGGCTGACCAAGGGCCTACTCGTCATGGTCGACCAGAACCCGCTGTTCTGAGCTCCTTCGCTCGCCCTCGATGGCCAACAGGACGGCTCGCTGCCCTGCCCCCTACGGGGAGCAGGGCAGCAATCTTTGCCTCCATCCCCGTCCCGACTACCGCTTTGGACCAGTCACAGTCCGTCGTGGTCGCGAAACCCCTGCCATCAGCCCAGGTCTGTCCACTCCCGCTCCAGCAGTCCGCAGAGGACGCAGACCGACCCCCCGTCCTCGTCTGCCTCCTCGAAGACGTGGAGGCACGGCAGCGCGTCCGGATTTGACTCCCACGGCTCGTCCGGGTAGTACAGCATGCGGATCCTTCCCCCACCGGCATGCGTGTCGGTGGCTGCAAAAAAGGGGTCCATAGAGCCGGTGGAAGGCTGCCACCTTCCACCGGCTCGCCTTGGCGATTTTGTGCATGCTTCGCCTTTTGGTCGCCGAGTAGACCGTATTCTATTTTCGGGCAAACTTAATAGAGTGTTCGAACCACTCCCTTCACGTCGCACGTCAGTGCAGGTTTTAGATACACTTCTCCCTACTTTTGGATGGCAAATAAATTACCACACCTTGTGCCCACTTACTCGCATATGCCCAGCCAAGGCTTGGCTGACCAGATGCGGCCAGGGTGCCGGTGGCACATGACTATTGCTGGGCAAAGCCCTTCATGGCTGCGGTGAGAAGCGACGACGAACCGCTTCCGTTAGCGTAGAAGACGGCGCGCTTACTCTTTGCGTGCTCCCGGATGAAGCCTGTCGCGGCGTGCTTGGCGCATCGGACCGCGAGGGCGATGACGTCAGAGTTCTGCGCCTTTTCCTTAAGGGCTGGACTGCCGACTTTGTCGTGCGAAAGGTGCACTCGCAGATCCGGGAACTGCCGACCTATTTCCTCCGCGACCCGCTTTAGTACTCCCTCGTCCAGGGAGTAGAGCAGCACGGTGCGGCCCGAGAGGTCCTGCACCGTCTCTTCTGGGTCGTCCGGAGTCTGCCAGGTTAGGCCGAGGTCTAGTTCCTTGGAGAGTTGCCGGGCGAAGGCGTGCGTGCTGGTTGACAGTCGGTTCTGATGACGATGTATGGGGTCAAGAATGCCGAGAGCAAGGGTGAGCCGAGCGTTTTCATCGGGGCACGGCATGCGTACGAGCAGGTCAACAAGGTCGAGGGCGATGTCTGCTTGCTCTACCGAGCACCACCGGCTAACAGTGTCCAGCAACTCTTGGAGTAGTCCGTGGTACGCGGCCTGAGACGGTCCGGTCCTGAAAAACGCGTCGGCGAGGGCGGTGAGGGTGAGTAGGTCCCCCGGCGAAAACCTGTCGGCGAGCAGTGCGTAGTCGATGAAAACGCGGGCTGTCCGGGGGACACTCGAATGATAGTCAAGCGCCTCAAGAATAATGCCTACACGTATCCATGCTCTTGACCACTCACTGTCACTAAGACGGCTAAGATAATCGGAAAGCTGACCATCGACGTCAGACAGCGATTCCCAATCGCGCCATGCTTCGCTTTCTCTTACGTTCTCGACTTCTGATATCGAAGCAGATTCGAAAAGGTCAAGCCAAGGGGAGATAGTCGAAGATTCTGTAGATGTAGAAGTGTATTGAGGAGGTTCTGGCTGCACGGCTTTGAAGGGAGCAAGTGCACGGGCCGTTGTCAGCAAGGCTTCAGGGAGGGCCGCCGTGGTCGACTCGCTGTCCACCAGATCCGCGAGCATCACCGCAAGGTGTTCGGCGTCTCCCCGGCCGATGGCCGCGGTGAGGAGAACGGCCACAGCCTCGGGGCCACAGTGGGTCGCCCCTTCGCGGACTGGGAGCGAGATTCTGATGTTGGAGAGAGCGGCGACGGCCGCGTCGATGTCGCCGTCGTCCAACGGTGCGGCGAGGGCCGTCGTGTAGACGGCGTTGAGCACTGCTTCCTTGACCGGGCGCGGAGGGTTCTGCGCGAGCACGTAGGAAAGCCGGGGCATGCTGAGCAGTTCACTGCTGAGGCCGAGGCGGTCAAACCGCTTGATGCGCAGATGAGCAAGGTTCGTCGCGTTGATTCCGCCCCGGTTGACGATCTGCTGATAGATCGCTTCCGATGTCATGCTGCCGCCCGCTGCCAAAGCAGCGTCGAAGTCAGAGATGAGACGCCCCAAAGGACGTGCCAAGGCCCAGGACCGGGTCGGTGCCTTCCTGCTGAGGTCGCGCATCTTCTGCAGAGCGTTGCGCAATTCTCTGCGTTTTTGGTCATTGTTGATGCTGCTCACTCGGAAAACAGTGGCAGTTTCACCTTCAATGAACTCGGAAACCGCCTTGTCAAGTGGATCGGAAAGGTCGAGTTCATAGGGAACCCTGTCCCCGGTGCGGGCGTAACTCGCTCCAGCGAAGGCGGCGATGAGTTCCTGCACCTGGCGTGTGCTGATGGAGCGCCTGGCGACGACGTATACGTACGCCAGGTCATCTGACATGTGGGCGCGCGGCAGGACGATCAGGTCATCGTCTGCTCTGGTTTGCTCGCGCAGTGCCACTACGGCTGACTCGTATCTTGCGATGTCGTTGGGCTCGGAAAGGAATACTTCGAGGAACTTCGCCAGCCTAGAAGGGTCGAACTTGTCTACTGAAGCAGTGGTCGTCACTTCCCCTCCCAACGGTCTGCAAAATCCATGAGAGCCTTGGCTATCTTAGCCGAGTTCGTCGTGTAATTGACAGACTCGTCATTGACACCGAGACCGTTCCGAGTGAAGTTCATGGAACCTTCGATTAGCCACGAATTGGTGCACAGAGTCTTTTCGTGAGCCACCTCGCCATCGGTGATATGCGGCTCAGGGGTATCACCGGCCGCCCGGCGAAGTTGGTTGGCGAATACCTCGTTCCGGGGCAGGCGCATCGTGACCAGATTGACAAACGTGCCACGGCGGTGGATGGCGCCCAGAACATGGGAGAGGTTGGCTACGGCCGGGAAGTCGTCGCCGAGCAACGCGTCATACGCTCCGTAGGAGTTGTCGATGACCGGGACTTCGGTGACCCATCCCGACACAAGCCACAATGTGCGGCCTTCCGACACGGGACGCACCAGTTCCGAGAGCAGCGCGGCCCGCATGACCGAGTCCACCGTGATGCCGGTCGCCCGGCTGGGGCGGATGTTGCGTTCAGTTTCGATCACTGATCCACCTCTCGAAGCACCACGCGCACCAGGAACCGTTCTCCTGCCCGGCTCACCGCATCGACCTCGCCGTGCAGGCGGAGCACATCACGGTCGACCGTGATCAAGGGAACCAGCGTCAGCGCATCGCCTAGTGCTCCGCGCTCATGCACCGGGCAGACCAGATCGACCGCGCCGGCTTCGGCCATCCCCTGTTCGTACTGTCCCTCCCAGCCTGGCTGAGTGATGTCAATGCGGGGCAGTCGTTCGTCAAGCGCCGCCTCCACGAGCAGCCGGTCAAGGACGACCGGCTGCTCCAGCGGGGTAAACGGCTGGTAATGCCGGAGGTGGTAACTGCGGGCCTGCGAACCTCGCGGCCACAGCATGCTGAACGCCTGGTCTGCACGGAGTCGGCGCTCTCCGGTCCGGATGGTTCCGGTGCCCACCGCGTAGGCGATGACCCGCGCATCGACCTCAAACCCGAGCCGGTGTTCGGCGTCGGTCCACGCGTCGAGCAGTCGCAGCGTCTCCGCATCGGTGCCGGGACCGCTGCCCGGCCGGAGCACGCGGGTTGACAGGGTCGCGACAGCGCTGTGCCGGGGCGGGCCGTCGAGTTTGGTCCAAGCGACCCGGATCTCCCGGAGTGCCGTCTCGGTCTCAACGATGGAGATGGCATCGCGCATCGCCTGGACGGCCACCGCCGCGATGCCGTCGGGTTCTTCATCGACAATGTTGCGCAGCAGCCGGGTGACGGCCGCGTCGGTGTACTCGTACTCGTTGGGCTTGAGCGCCGCGATGACGGTGGACCAGAAGCGCTGTGGCGCGACGGAGTAGACGTGCACGAGTTGCTCAATCACGCTGAGCCCCCCGACGGAGGTCTCACTGAGCCAGATCGTTGCGGGACCGTCCGGGTCCTGACCCGGGATCACGTCCACGATCACGTCGTTCTCCTGGGCGTCGGGGCACAGTCGCAGCGTCGCCGCGAGCATCGCGGCTGCCATAGTGTCCTGGTAGCCCCGCCGCGCGAACTGCTGGGTCCGCTCGGCGATGTCCTTGGCAAAGAGCAACTCCCCAGCACGGTTGAGTGCGTCCACCACGGGCTGCTCCTGGCTCAACTCCCGAAGCCCCTTCACCAGCCGGGTTTCGGTGAGAGCGTCGGTCGTGGTGTCCTCGGAGCGGTACAGCACTTGAAGGATGCGTTCTATCTCATCGCGCCAGGACCCGTCGGACATGGCCGTCCAGATCTCCTGAGCGGTCCGCGAACTCTCCAGTCCCTTTAGGGAGAACGCGGTGAAGTAGATCAGAGCGAGCCAACCTCGTTTGAAGACGTTCGTGAGCTCGACGAGAACTGGATCTTCCTCCACAGCGCGGTAGAAGGCCTGTGATCGCCACTGGGGCGAGCGCAGGTATTTTTGAACCTGAGGCAGATCCAGGTCGATCTGCGGGAGGGTGGCCTTGAAGGCGTCGACAAGCAGTTCGAAGCCCAGAGCGGCGGGGGAGCCCTGGTAGGTGTACCGCACCCGGCTCCGGTGCTCGTTGCCGCGGCCAATGGCGACGGTGGCGTCCGCGCCGAACGCCATACGCCGGACGGAGACGGGATTTCCGCCAGCATGCGTCCGAAAGCCGATCTGCACGTCCTTCAGCCAAGACGAGGACGCCGCGGCTTCAAGGTTGTTGCCCTGCGCGTTCGGAGACTCCGCGATGTCGGTGGCCCACAGAGGCGTGCCCTGGGAGCGATCCTCGATCTCCTTGGGAGGGACTTCCAACTTGATGCGGTACGGCCTGAGGACGGTGAGGGTTTCACCGGGGCCGTTGTATCCCCGCCACTGACCCTCGACCTGAAACTCGCTGAGGAAACCCGATTCGAGTTCGATCTCGGTGTCGGAGTCCAGTGGCACTGGGAGCCACGACCGATCACGGTCGCCGCGGTAGCCGTACCGCATACTGACCCGCCCCGGCACAGCCTCGCGCAGCGCCCGGGCGACCGGCATCCGCTCCTCCTCACCGGACTTGCCGGAGCCGAAGGGCAATTCGAACTCCACTTCCGGAAGGTTGAGCGGAGCGAACAGCGACTGGGTCACGAACTCGGGCAGCAGCGTGTACGGCGCGGCCCCGGGATCAGAGCGCACGGGACGCCAACGTGTTGCCAGGCGGCGCAGGGCGGTGGGAACCACAGCAAGCATGAGTGACCGGGGTTGTTCCCACATGAGGGCCTGCGCCTCGTCGGCGCTGATCTTCAGAGCCTTCTGCAGGTACTGGGCGAGACTGTCCTGGCGTGGGCTGTTCTCCGGGTCCTCGTCGAGCAGGTCCTTCAGTTCCTGCACGACGGAGTTGTGGGCTGGATACTCCGGGTACGAGCCGGCGGGGGCTGCCAACAGACTCCGGACATTGAGCCGGTGGCCGAGCGAAGGCATGAGTTTCCACTGCAGCCAGTCCAGGACAACCTGCGCCGCCTGGACTTTGAGGACGTACCGGTTGTGGATCGGCAGGCTGCTAGCCGTGACCTGTGGAGCGAACAAGGTCTCGTACGCCTGGTAGGTGAGGCGGTCACGCCCGTAGTCGGACAAGGTGACGACAGTTAGCGGCCTCGTCCTGCGCTGTCGTCCGGCGCGACCGCGCCGCTGGATGAACGACGACGCGTCGTGGGGAGCCTTGTGCTGCATGATCAGGCCGACGCGAGGATCGTTGAATCCGACCTCCAGCGACGCGGTGGCGACGATGAGCCGGGCGTCGAGGCTCACCCCGGCGTCCTGGGACGAGGTACGTCCGATCTTGAGTTCGCCCATTCTCAGTTCGGGATCGAGAACGGAACCGATCTTTTCGACAAGATCCCAGGACTGACCGTCTTGATAGCGCTCCGCACGGTGGCCGGCGCCAGGTGAACGCAGCCCCGCGAGCACCTTGCGCTGGTGCCGAGGACCTGTGCCCTGGCCTTCTGCGTCGCGGAGGTTACGGTAGTACCGGTTCGTCACATCGAGATCGTCAGTGAAGAGAAAACCGGTAGAGCCGTAGAGCCCTTCCCTGCCCCGGGGATCAAGGACCCGGCCGAAGAGCATGGCGGCCTGAATCGACGTGGAGAGCAGGCTTGCGCCGGAGAGCGGGTCGCCGCGGAGGGCCAGCGCGTATTCGCGCCCTTCCTCCTCCATGTCCTTCGAGTCCGGTTCGATGTGCGTGACATCGGTCTCGGGAAGCCCAGTCAACTGTGCGAAGAACCGCTGCGCTTCCCGCAGCGTTGCGCTCAGGCCGACGAACGACACCGGCTTGTGAACGGCGTTCCGCCACCGTCGCAGGAGAAGAGCAACCTGCGCGCCGTGCACGCCGGTATAGGTGTGAACCTCGTCCAGCAACACTACGCGCGGAGTGCGTCCGCCTACCCAGCCGAGCAGTTTGCCCAACTTCGGGTCGGTGCTGTTGCGGTTCAGCATCTCGGTGGTAGTGAACAGGAGGTCCGGCGGCCTGGCGTTGAGCGAGTTGCGCGTCAGTGCGAGTTGCTCGGACCTGATCTCGTGACCGCACTCCACACAGCGAAGGCCCTCAACCTTCGCAGCGTGCTTCTCAGCAGGCCAGATCAGGAGACCCACCGTGCAACTGGGGCAGGTGAGATAGGGGCAGACGAAGCCGTCCGTCCGGCGCTTCCAAGCGCGTGCGGCGGGGGTCTTCCTGGTCAGGTCGTCAACGGACCAGATGACGTCGCCATAGAGCACACCGATCCGCAACGGCCGCCGATGCTGCTGTCCTGGCGTCTGCTCGATCCGATCAACGTTGGCCAACGCCTCGCGCAACTGGTCCCGAAGAAGTTCCTTACGCGGGTAGAGCGCCAGCGTATGGACGTAGGCGGCGGTGGGGCGAGCGGTGGCGCCGATGTCGGTCAGCGTGGGCAGGTAGAAGGAGAGGGTCTTGCCGCTACCAGTGCCGGCTCCGACGATCACGCCGGACGACCTTTTGAGGGAGAACGCGGTGTAGATGGCTTTGGTCGCGTCCACCTGGAAACGGGAGAGGTTCCATCCGCTCATCAAGGCAGTGGCGATCCCGTCCTGGAGCGGACCCCATCCGTAGAGCCCGCTGAACTCAGTGAGCGCGGCGGACGGAGAGATGTTCCGCTTGGGGTACCGACGTTTGGCGACGTGCAGCCGGTAGTCGGCGACCAGCCGCGCACCCCGCTGCCACCAGCCGAGATCGGGGTACTGCTGGTTCTTCCCCTGCTGGTAGGGGAAAAGCTGGCGCAGTTGGCTTGCCAGGCGCAGCGCTTCCGCAAAGCGTGTGCGGTAGCGCGGAGGTGAAGTGAAAGGTATCTGGTGCAGCAGGCTCAGCCCCAGCAGCCAGTCGACGACCTGACGAGCAGTTGCATCAGGTGCACCCGGATGTGTGGCCAAAGCGTCCTCGATGATGTCGAGGACTTCCTCCTCAGAGAGCGCGCCATTCGTCGCCCCCCAGGAAAGTACCGGGAACTCCAAGTCTTCGAGTCGGTCGAGCAGATGACCGGCGAACCGCCATTCCACGTCGGTCACGACAACTTCCTCTTCAACTCAATCTGCGGGTCCATCGCATGGGCGCGCAGCAGCGCGATCTCCTCGTCGGCGACGTCGGCGAGAGTGACGCCTCCGTTGTTGAGCCTGTTCAGCAGAGCAAGAAGTTCGGCGGGAACGTCCGGGGCCTGCTGAAGTTCCTCGGAAAGCAGGGCGTGCTGGTTGATGAATCCAGTGATCTGGGGAATGTCCGGTGACGGGGAGGCTGCAGTCACTTTGAGCGACTTCAACAGCATTCTTGCCTGTTCCTGCTGCTTTTGGCCAAGCATCGCGATCCCGCTAAGTTTGAGTTCGGCAAGTTGGTCCTCCGCCCAGCCCTTCCACTGCACCTGGATCGCGGTGGCCAACGCGTCCGCGGTGCTCTTGAGGCGGCGTTCGGCGTGGCCGAACGCCTGGTTCGACGGAAAACCGCGGTCAGCATGCTTGGCCAGTTCCTTGTACCCCTGGCCGAGCATCGAGAGGTCGATGCTGGCTTCCGTTCGCTCGATGAGGAACTGCGCGGTCCTCGTCAACATCCGCAACTTGCCGATTGCCGCACTGAGCGAGTGGACGCGGTTCTGTACCCGCTCCGCCTCGTGCGCTCCTGCCTGGCTCAGGTAGATGCGGTTGGCTTCGAACTGGAGGCGGGTCGCCTTTTCAAGGACGGAAGTATTCTCAAACATTGTTCCCCTGCGTTTCGATCAGCGAGGTCCAGTCGCCCAGCACGTTCGTCATGGCCGTGACCGCCGCGTCACCGGAGGTGTCGCTGCGGCGAGCAGCGACCGCAAGCGCCGAAGATAGCCACTGGTCCGCCTGCCTCAAGAACTCGCTGATCGTCATGAGCGCCGCACCCCGGTCGGGAGCTACCGCCAGCAGCACGGCATCCAGTGCGCGTGGGTCATCGCTGGAGGTGGCCGCGTTGATGTCCTTCTCAAGGGCTGCCACGGCCCTCCAGTCGGCGGACTCCGCCGAAGCGAGAAGTGCTCGCAACTGATCGTGTTGTCCTGGTCCGAGGCCGACCTTCTCCGCCTCGGTCAACGCCGACCGGACCTGCTTCACGACTTCTGGTCCGCTTTCGTCTTGGGCGAAGGTCTTCCGGATCTCGTTCATCCCGAGCGCGAGCGCGTCGAACTGCTCCATGACGTGGGAATTCCAGCTGCCGAAGCCGGCGACCGCAGGCTTCACCCAGGAGGGAAGCTTCTCCGGGGTTTCCCATGTCCAAGTCCGCTGTGCGTCTCGCAGAAGCGGAAATACGCGAGCAGCATCGATCATCTGCACCGCGCCGGTGCCCTGCGCCACGCCGAGTGCGGCACGCAGCCGCTCAACGAGCGGGCGACGCCCTCCCAGATGTATTTCGAGAAGACTGCGCCAACCGTCGGTCCGGAGCGCGATGTCACCGCGCCGCCAGGTGGCGCCGTCGTCCAGGGCCACCGCGAGGAGTTCCTCAACGCTCATCTTCGGTGCGGCCTTGCCAGCCAAAGCCGCACCGATGAGAGAGGCGCGCAACCCGATCGTGAGTTCCTCATCGGAGATCTCCATGTGCCGTACGATGGCTTCGGAGAGTTTGCTCCGAGAGTCGTCGGCGATCTTGGCCAGGCGGCGGATGTGCTCTCCGCGTGCCTCGGTGCTGCCTTCCTTGGCCAGATAGAGGCTCTGGAAGAACTGGCTGTTCACTGGGGTGCGCGTGAACTTGATCGGGGCACGGTCAGTGCCGGGAAGGCGCTCGATGCTGCCTTCGATGGAGACCACCGTGGCCTGGTTCGACCAGGCGTTGCCAAGTGCGCTGCGCGAAAGCTCTCGCATCAATGGCGCCGACCAGTCGTAGCGCCGGAAGACAGTGTCAGCGACGATGCTTCGGATCGCACCCGCTATGTCCTGCGGAAGGACTTCCTGGCGCTGGGTCCAGTCTTCGAGGGCCTGAATCCTTCGCTGCTGAGAGGGAGACAACCCCCCTGTGCTCGGGGGCTGGATTTCTTTCTCGAGATTTGGCTTGGTAACAGGCCGCGGCATGCCGTTGTTGTTGGGGAGAGGCTGGAGGTCGAACGCCTTCAGTACTGCACTGTCGATCTGGCTGGGATCACTGGGCGCATCCCCCCAGAATTCGAGCAAGATCTTGCGCCGGTCAGGACTGACCTTGTCGACGTTATCGATCTCTCCTTCTAGCGCGGTGGACAGGGGCGAGTCGATGGAAGCGGTACGGAACCGCTCCTTGACGCGTTTGCTGGGGAACTCGCCCCTGGTAATCTCGCGGGCATGCTCGATGAGGACGGGACGGACGACATTACTGAGAACGGTCCGAGGGACGAAAGCCCATGGCTCGTTGCTTGGAGCAACCGAATGGACCATACGCTTAAGCGCCGATTCGTTGAAGGGGTAGAGGCCGTAGCCTTCCTCAGTGCTGCCGAACGCTTCGTGGCACGACTTCTGGAACGGACATATCGTGCATTTGTTGGGGACGGTCTGCAGGCCCGCCTGCTCCAGTTTCTGATAACCCATCCGAGCGGCGTTGAGGTAGCGGCCGACAAACGAGGTGATCTGAGCGCCGCCGTCGTCCTCCTTGCTGAAGACCCGGTCCAGGTCATAGATGTGGCCGCCCGTCGCCGCGGCAACGCGAGTCAACACCGTCTCCGGCAGTTCGCGGAAGTAACCGGTGGTGATCGCCATTAGCGTTCGCATCGGCGCGTAGCGCTGCTTGCCCTCGCGGGTCGCAGCCTCAGTGAGTGCCTCCAGCAATTCGCGCTGCACACCCTGGACGAGGGCGAAGTCCTCGACCAGCAGAATGATCTCTTTGCGCTGCCGCGCGTACGCTTCACGGACCTGGAGCATTGCCTCGAAGAGACGGCCGCCTCCGAGGTTGGCGACGCTGCCGACCGCCGTATCCATATGCAGATTGATCAAGTCGACAGCCGCGCTCTGTAGGTCGGGCGATGAAATCATCTTGCCCAGGAGAGTCGCGGGAATCCGGGCGGCTTCTCTGATGTCACCGACCGCCAACGGAAGGTCATCGATATCGAAGCCCTGTGTCCTGTCCGGGGCTCCTGCGGTGCGGTTGTTGAGGAGCTGTGACGCCAGGGTCGGGATGAAACCGCCCTTGGCCAGGATGTAGTCCTGAATATAAGGGTCTTGCAGAATCGTCGCCAAGCCCTTGGGACCTGCCAGGCTGCGCGCCGATCCTTGCATGTCCCTCGGCGACGTGGCGGCAAGCGCTTCGTTGAGGGCATTGACGAGTCGGCGTGCTAGCGCGGTCTCGTCCAGCCCACTACTAAAGGAGTTGATGTCGGCGCGTAGTTTGTCCAGAGACTCGTCCTGGACACCGCTCAGCAACTCCTCGATGACGGCCTTGAGGCTGGTCCGCGACTTCTCTAGGTAGATGACCTGGTACTTGTCGTTGTCGCGGATATTCTCTCGCACCCACCGGACCAGGTGCGACTTGCCGGAGCCGGAGTCGCCGACGATCGGCATGAGCAGGGTGCCGGTGTCCGCCTTCCTCGTCAGAAAGTCCTTGAGGACGTCCTCTTCGCCGACCTCGATGTCCTCTCGAATCAGGTCGCGTCCCCGTACGGCAGCCTGCCGGATGCGGAGCGGCGCATGTGTCGCGAGGAAGACGGCCGGAGACGGGTTGACCGCTTCGGTGTTGATGGTTGCGGAGGCGGTCTCGGGATCCCAACACAGTGTGTTGTGGAGGTCAGACATGGAGGTCCTTGAGGATCTTGATCGTGCTGTATGCGCGGGGCGAATCCGGCCGATCAGGGTCGTGAACGAGCAGAAAGTTTCGAGCGTCCGCGTCGCGCTCCAACGTCAGCCAGCCTTCTTCCGAGCCGCGGAGGAGAGCATGCGAGAGCGCAGGCCCCGCAGACATGTCTGCGGGGGCGGGAAGACCAACCGCCAGCGAATACTCACCTCCCGGCAGCACTGGAAGTTCCTCGCGCAAGCCGCGCAGCAATTCGGCACTGGTCAATGTCGCGTCCGGTTTCCACCGGGAGAAGATGGTCTGCCGTACGGCACGCGTGCAGTCCGGGACCAGATAGTTGGCTGAGTTGCTCGTCGCCAGTGCGGCGGCGGCGAACCCGAGCGCGGGCGCCCAAGTGGTGAACCGTGCCCACCGGGTGTCGTTGATGACGGCAAGGGTGCCGGCCTCCTCGGACAAGGCACCTTGCTGGACCTGCTGAACCGAGGCCCAGTTGAACGCAGGCCCAGTGGGGTCCTGGGTGAGGAACCAACTGAGCGCGCGGCAAAGGTCTCGGGGACCGACCTGGCTGGCATTGGCGCCAATCTCAGTGTTGACGGGGCGATCGAGGACCGCATCGCGCAGCACTTTGACGAACTCGATGTAGTCCTTGCCGGTCAGGTTCCGCGCAGCACCCACGAGTTCCAGCGTGCCGTTCTCGTGGCTTGTGAGAAGTTTCAGGCCCTCAAGAGTCGACACCGCATCGTTGAAGGCCCCACCCTTCTCCCCTCCGATGGAGGGGGGGACAAGCAACGCCTTTGCCTTCTCAGCGCTGTAGGGCCGTTCTTCGGTGGCGAGCAGCCGCACGGTGGCCCAGAGGAACGCTGGCAGGGAGTCATTGACGTTGAGCAGGGACATTAAAGGGACCTCAGTGCGGTTTCGATGGAGATGTTGGCGCTGTGCATATCGATGAGACGGGACATCGGCTTGTCTGGATGAATGAGATGGTCCGGGTGGAGGAGATAGGTCATTCCTCCACCGTCGATCCGATCACGCTCGGCGGTGCTCAGCGATATATCCGAGTCCTCAAGAACCCACAGGAGCGGCCGGCGGTCATCGTGGAGGAGTTCCTCATCAGCATCCAGGATGAGCGGCTCGGGTGACACGTCGCGCTGGATTGCCGTGAGCAGGGGAGCCGCGCCCGGACCGCCGAGCACGTGCACACCGCGCCGGACGAGTTGCTCCACCAGTTGACCGAGCAGACGATGCTCTGGGCTCTCGGCCTTCCACCAGATGCTCAGGAACGACGTATTGGGCCCCAGGAAGCCGCTGAGCGGGGCCGACGAGGTCGGGGGCCAATAGGCCAGAGCCGGATGGGGCTGTGCGGCCATGCGGTAAAAACGCCCCGCTTCTAGTGGTTCGAGTTGCCGGCGGCAATGCGGACACCCCCGGCACACTGCCGAAGTACGCAGGACCCCGCGTTCCACGGGGAGCAGGTAGTACTGGGCCAGCACGTCGGCGATGCAGCGGTCGCTGCGGATCGCCTTCCGCAGTTGGTTCAGTGCATCCTGCTGACTGTCGATGATGCGCGTCCTCGTGTCGTCAATCTTCCGCTCGAAGTAGGCCGGATCGTTCGTCTGGCCGTCCATGAGCCGTACGTCGACGCGGGACGGCAGGGTCTCGTAATACAGAGCGAGGCGTGCTTCCCATGCGGCGTCGGGCTCGCCCTCCCCTTGGACCGGAACTTTGGGGGCCGTCACCTCGATCATGTGGGCGCGGGACATTAGGTTGAGCGTTTTGGTGTTCCAGTCGCGGTTCTTGCCGTAGCCGACCGCCATGCGCGGGGGAACCATGTCGAGGTCCAGTTGGTAGGTGCCATCCGCTTCACCCAGGCGGTTCTGGAAGAGCGCAGACCAGCGGCCCCACGCCGTGTCGGCCCTGAGGATCGCATTCTTATTCAACTTCTCGGCGAGATAAAAGTCGCCAGGGGCATTGGCCATGTAGGCCAGCGACGGGTTCCCGTCGCGTCCACCCCGCCCAACCTCCTGGTAGTAGCGGTCCACTGTCTCGGGCACACACGCGTGCACAACCGTCCGGACATCCGCAAGGTCGATTCCCAGCCCGAAGGCCGAGGTCCCTACGATGATGTCAAAGCGGGTCGAAACAGGGCCGCCAGCGGTCCGTCCTGCCCAGCCCTTCATGGCAGCGCCGCGCTGCTCAGGGGTTGATTCGCCGGTGACATGGGTAACGCGCCGCAGACCGCGATCGTAGAACTCCTCAGCCCACAGGCGGGCGTCCTCAACACGGGTTACATAGAGGATCGCGGGCCGAGGCAGACGCGTCAGCGCTTCCACGATGGCGGAGCGGCGACTCTTCTCGTCGGGGAACGTGTCGATGTAGTAGCTGGGCTCGCTGCGGAGTTGTGAAGCCCAGACGACCTGTGTGGCCCCGGGCTGCCCGAAGAGGTTCTCCAGCGTCTCAACCTGCTGGGCCGTGAGCGTCGCGCTCATCGCGACAGTGCGCGGTTCCCGGCCGGCCGGAGCGCGGCGCAACCAGTTACGGTGCTGATTGGCGATCGTCTGAAAGGTGGGCCGGAAGTCGTTCCCCCACTGTTCGACCAGGTGGGCCTCGTCAATGACGAAATAGCGCAGGTAGCCGTTCTCGGCTGCGATGTCTAGCGCCTTCTGCAGCCCAGTGGAGATCGCCTCGGGCGAGGTGAACAGCACCGTCTGCCGACCGTTGGCCACATCGTCCCTCATCTGCCGCTTGGTCTCCTCGGCGAGAGAACCGGTATAGGCGTAGTGGCCGCTGGGTGCTTCAACCCCTCGTCTCCGCAGCAACTCGCGAGTTCGGCGTTCCATATCGAGTGCTAGCACCACCGTGGGCACTACGACGATGGACGCTCCGCCGAGTTTCTGGCCAAGCAGGATGGGGGCGAGCGCCACTGGGGTCTTGCCGTGCCCTGTGGGCAGGCACACGATCGTGGTGCTGCCGGGGGGCGCCAGCACCACGGAACGGGCGGCCTGCCGTTGGCCGATGGAGTAGTACCGCTCGTACCCCAGGGCTTCCGACCAGAAAGGGTCGCCTGGTGTGCCGTCGAGCCGACGCCGAAGCGATGACTCCGGCCCTAGAGCAACCTCCTTCATGTCATGTTCCGCGGCGGTGGGGGCCCATCCGGCCGGTACCCTTGGAGACCAGAACTGCGCGGTGACGTTTAGCCTCCCAGGCGAGACCAACTGAGCTTGGCAGCCGCCCTCCCACCACTGGGCCTCAGTGGGCAGCAGCGAATCGCTGGGAACGGTCAATGGAGTCTCATTACCGCGGACCCTCGCGCTCAGCAGGATCTGCCGGGTCAACGCCACGATGTCACGCCAGCCCGAATCGCCGTTCGGCAGATCGGCGAGGGAGTCGGCCAGTCTTCGGACGGTTCCGCCGGCGTTGTCGAGCGCCGTGGTGCCCGGCCATGCCGCAAAGAGCCGTCGAGCCTCATCCCACTCACTGAACGGCACTGCCGATCCTTTCCAGCCCGGCGCGGACGATGCAGGTCACCGCTACGACCTTGATCACGGGGGTGGTCAACCCCTTGGTCAGCGCCTCGGTGACGGCCACATCGGTCAGCAGGCTCTCGGTGTCGCCGAGCAGATGCCCGGCGGCCTTGCGGGTCTGCGCCTGCGCCTCGATGACCGCGATATGCCGCAAAGCCTGGCTCTGGGCCTGGGCGCAGCGCTGCTCTAGGTCGGTGACATCCGCGAGATGCTTGCGCGCAGCCTGTTCCGCCCGTTCCGCAGTTTCGCGGTAGCCGTCCCAGCCGCCGAAGATCTCGATCAGCCCGGGGAGGCGGGCGGCGTTGTAGTTCTTGTCCCGCCGCTTGTCATAGGGCTGGTCGAGCCAGACGATCGCGCCCTTGTGCGTCAGCGGCGTGGCCACACCGGCTTCGATCCACACTTTCAAGGTGAAGGGCGCGAGCAGCCGGTCGCCCTGACGCCGCAGTGCCGCCGCGACATGAGGCTGGTCGCCGACGAACTCCTGAGCCGCAGAGAGGTCGGCTTCAACCAGGAAATCGAAGCCGAAGTAAGGGACCGGGGCGTCCTGGTGCCGCCGGTCGATCCGGCGGAAGGCCGAAGCCTGCCCGCGGTCATCGTGGTAGATCGCCGTTGAGAGAGCGTCCACCAGCGGATTTCCGGACCGGAAAGGGCGGGTTGCGGGTGACCGCACCGCCACCGAACGGTTGAAAACCCCCTGCGTCGCAGCAGCAGGAATCTGGGCCCGCATGTCACGCCAGTGCCGGGGATCGATCAACGGTTGAGACCCCGCCAAATCGAAGACCTGCTGCTTGTTCCCGGCAATGGTCCGTACGGCAGTGCGGAGTTTAACTCCGCCCGCGCCCCCGGTGTAGTCGAGCATGGCACTCTGTGCGCTCTTCCACCCGTACTCGAACACCTGCAGATCGGCAGCGATGTTCCGCTCCTCCAAGGTGTGGTCATGGATCGCCTCGAGCATGTCCATCTTGTCGATTTCCTCGCGCACCTTCTTCAGTTCCGCGCTGACAGCCTCGGTTCTGTTGGTGAAGCCTTCCACACCGGATTCCAATGCGCCCGACCAAGTTGCCGTGAGACCTGTCGCGATCGCGTCCTGAAGTGTTGACACCGAGTCATCGAAGACGCCATACCCCTCCGTCAGCAGCGTCGTCCAGGACTCAGGCAGGGAGTCTTCGGCGAACGGATCACCCACCCTGAACTGGGCCACGGCCATGATTTGACCGGGAAAGCTGGTGTCGCGATAGCGGTCGATTCGGCCGAGCCGCTGTTCGAGTCGGTTCGGGGACCATGGCAACCGGATGTGAACAGCGGCGTCGGCGACCTGGAGGTTCAGGCCGTCTTCGGCTGAGTCGTCAACGACGAGTACAGCGGGCTGAGGAGTGCCTTGGCCGGTTTCGGCGCGGCCGGCCCAGCAGGTCACGGCCTGCTCGGACTTCTCCGGGCCAGAACGCTGAGTGTGCTCGAAGACGGAGACAGACGGGAAACGTTGCCGGAGCCGGTCGGCCAACTGCCCGCCCAACTGCCCCGGGCCGCAGAACACCACTGCTCTCTTACGGCCCTTGAGCCCAGGGAGAATCGTCGAGATCAGTTCATCGAGAGACCGCTCGCTCTTGAGGCCAGCGGCCTCAGCGTGGAGATCGTCGAAAATCGCCCGCTCGACATCGAGGATGTCGGGTCCGCTGAGCAGCGCACGTTCTTCAGCGGTCAGCCCGGCTCGCCCTGCAGCGATGGCCTCGCCCTCCAGGCGCCAGGCAAGCGCGTCCAGGAAGTCCTGATGGTGGCCGGTGGCCCGAGA
Organism: Spirillospora sp. NPDC048819; assembly: GCF_040650055.1. Classification (NCBI taxonomy): domain Bacteria; kingdom Bacillati; phylum Actinomycetota; class Actinomycetes; order Streptosporangiales; family Thermomonosporaceae; genus Spirillospora; species Spirillospora sp. NPDC048819. The sequence continues at coordinate 130,708 of NZ_JBEZGN010000019.1, forward strand.
AGTCAGGACCGCGAGCGCCATGGCGTAGTTGGGCTTATCGTCCTCACGCTCGTGGTCCACGAGGTGGTCCCAGACACCGGAGCGCCATCCAGCCAGGCCAGCCCGCAGCATCTCGTCCACGCCGCCGCGCGGTGGCAGCGGCTGGGGGGTTCGGCGGCCGCGAACTTCGTAAGGCAGGAAGTCGGATTCGGGGTCGTCCTTCAGGACCGTCGACCGGCGGTGCCGGATGACGCGCCGGTGCAGCCGGTACGCCTCGCTGATGTGGGCGCGTAGTCCTTCAGTGCGGGCCTTCAATTCCGCAAGGTCGGCGTCGGGCCGGAGTTCATCTTGTTCGTCTAGCAACTCCAGAACGGCCCTGCTGAGATCAGCGCAGCGTGTGTCCTCCGCAGGGACGATTTCGAGGATCTCTTCGATCGCGGTGGGAAGCATATAGGTGAACTCGGCGTCGAGGTTGTTGACGCTGTCCGCCAAACGGGAACGCAACCGGTGCTTGTGCTCGAAGGCCTCCTGATCGCTCCACTGGTAGAGGACGGGGTCAAGCAGGTGCAACATTCCGAGTTGGGTGGTGCGGTGCGACATCACGGGCGTTGCGGACAGCAGCAGCAACCGCGGCGACGAGTGCGCGAGAGCCGCAAGTTCGCGGTAGGGCGAGGTGTTGGGGTCAGAAGTGGCGGCCAACTGGTGAGCCTCGTCCACCACGACGAGATCGCTGCCATGGTGGTCCGCCCACCGCTCCGGCGCCTCGTGCGCGAGGATCTTGATCACGGCCATGGGGAAGTCGTCGGTGAAGAATTTTTCAACGAGTTCCCTGCCCCACTGGCGCCTCAGCACATCGGGGGTCAGCACGCAGATCTTGGCGTGCGGGTCATCGATCAGCGTTTGCCGGATAATATGTCCGGTCTCGATTGTCTTCCCCAGGCCGACCTCGTCGGCGAGCAGATACCGTTGCACCGGGTCGGAGAGCACGGTGAGGGCAGTATTCACCTGATGCGGAAAGATTTCGCTGCCGGCGGAAAGCAAGGCGGGAATGCTGGCACTCGCGGCGCGCTGCTCGACGAGATTCCGCAGGAACGGCATGCGTGCGTTGTAGTAATAGGCAGACTCGTTGCCGCCGGAGGTGAGGACCGAGACCGGATCGACCACGGGACGGTCCCAGCGCACGCGTAGTTCTTGCTCGGAAACGGGAAAGTGGGAAGTGTAGTTCGGGAACTGCACGTAGTACTTGCCGTCTACATGTCCCTTGATTCGCCCGGCCAGCCAGTCTCCAGTATCTGGCCTTCGCCAGAAAATCCTGGTTTCCAGGTCCAAGGACGTGCGGCGGCACTGGTCGGCCAGTACCCACTGCGTGGCTGCCCGCGGGGTGGCGACGGACTCGAAGAACTCAACGCATATTTTTGCTCCGTCAACTTCGATAACTCGCCCGACACCGGGTGAACTTCGGTACTCAACGAGTTCACCAACGGCTAGACGCGCCATTAACCGCTCCCTTCCTCTCATCCTGAGACAACCCGCGTGGATGGGCGGGCAGGGCTTCGTGCCCACTACCTGATGACCAGCGGTGAGTGCGCTTAGGCGGGGGTCGTACTGGAGGCCGTTCGTGGGACGGTGGGAGCCGACCGTACCCGTACGAGGAGACACCAAGTCGGCGCGTTGCGCCAGTGCATCGGACGTGATCGGACATAATCGGACCTGTCTCCTGGCCTGAAGCGGCCCTGTCCTCGCCGAAGCCGTCACCGTCCGCTATCGTACGTGCACTTCACCGGACGATTCCGGACATCCCTGGACAGGACATGTGGGGGCTGTGGTGGGGCAGGACGGGGCGGGACTGGACCCGCGGCGGATCGAGTCTGTCGGCGACATGGTCGAAATGCTGGAGGCTCTCAGGCGCCGAGCAGACAAATCGATACGGAGTATCGAGCGCTGGGGAAAGCGGAACGGATACCCATTGGCGCGCAGCACCATCAGTGACGTACTCGCGAAGAAGCGTGCACCTCGCAAGAATTTTGTGTCTGGCTTTGTCAGGGCGTGCGGTGTTGACCGTAGTGCTGTGGACCCGTGGGTGGTGGCATGGGAACGCCTTCAGACAGGGCTGGCGTCTGGAAGTGGAAGGTCTACCACTTCTGCACCTCGCCCCCCTGGAGACTCGGGCATTCTATGGGTAGGCGATTCCTATCTTAGTGACTATAACTGGAGCGAGACATTTTCACGCAGCAGAAATCTTGATATTCTCGTTGCATATGGGCAGACTTGGCGGAACTTTCATGCTCGGCATCTGATCTCCTTTGCCGCACGTCCAGAGAACAGAATGAGAGTCTATCTTCCGAACATGGAGGATTCCGACACTCTCCGTCCCCTGGCTTGGAGGTTCGACACAGAGATAGATCGTCTGAAGGGAAAAATCGGAGACGCCTGCAAATTCTACGAAAGAATCAGCGTATCTGGTGGAGCGCAGATAGAGGTCTACTTCCGCTCCGGCGAGTTCCTGTTCAGCGCATACCGATTCGATGATTTCTCGGTCGTCACACTCTACAGTCACACGCGGACCCGAGCTTCAGCTCCACCAGCGCTCGTGTGCGGCACCGGTAGCGTGGATGACTTCCTCAGCGAGCAGTTCAGGGTGATCCATCAGGAGAGCCGCCGGGTCTTCCCAGCTGAATGAGGGCTATCAGCGGCCGCTGTGTCCGATAGAGCCATTGCAGAGGGCTCTGCGCTGACGCGATCACCCTGATATGGGATCTGCCCACCGGATGCCCGGCTCGTTGGTTCGTCGGTCACCTGCCAGAGGTCTGTACGGTTATCTGACACTCCGCCGGTATTCTGTTCGGCTTTGCTCCGCGATGCACCATTTGCGAACCTGACGCGCGTCCGTGGGGTGGAATTGACCGTCGTCGAGCTTTTCAATGTGAGGGAGCGATATCGCAGAGTGCTGAACCTCGATCCTTCGGCCTGACTTCGGTCATTCGGGTTAGTCCCTGAGCCATGGCAGTTTTGATTGTGTCGAGGATCTTTTGTTGGTCGTCGGAGATGGCGGGTGGGAGGGTCTGCTGGGTGCCGTTGATGGCGATGGTCGCGCTGCGTAGCGGCCGTAGTTGTCGGACGAGGTTGCGGATCGCGAGCCCGGTCCGGTTCTGGGCTTCGCGGCTGACGGCCAGGGCGGTGAACACGATGGTGAGGTGAGCCTCGATCGCGTCGCGGGTGTGGTGGAACATCGGCCGTGCTCGTAGGTCGGTCTTGGACATGCGGAAGGACTGCTCGACGTGCTAGAGGTCGTGGTAGCCGGCGATGACCTCGGCGGCGGGCATGACGGTAGCGGGGATGTTGGTGATATACCCCTTCAGCCCGACCAGCCGGCGGGCACGGGCCAGCGATGCCTCCTCCAGCGACCGGTTGCCGTTGCTGGTATTGACGAACCTGGTGGCCTTGGCCTTCTTCTTCCCGGCGATGACCTCGCGGGCACGGTTCTCCTGGAGTGTGAGGGTCTTATTGTCGCGGACGGCGCGCTTGGTGGAGTAGGCCCCACACCGCCCGCCAGGAGCCGGGATGAGTCGCAAAGCTCCCAGACCGGCTCGGCGCGTTTGGCCGGGTCGTTCTCGATGGTCCGGGTGTTTTTTGGGGTGATGGTGTCGATGATCTGCCGGTCAGTGAAGGAGTCCCCGAGCCAGCGGAAATGGGAGGCCAGGTCGATGGGCGCCTTGTTGGCCCAGGAATCGACGACGAAGGCAAGGCCGGCTTGGTCGAGGGCCGTCAGCGTCTTGGCCGAGAGCATCCCGGCGTCGGCGACGACGACCATGTGGGCCAGGTTGTGACGTTCGGCGAACCGGTTGATGATCGGGACGATGGTGTGAGTCTCGGCCTGGTCTCCTTCGAAGCAGCCGATCTCCAGCGGAACCCGTGCCGGTCGACCAGCAGCCCGACCACGATCTGGGGGTCGACGCGGCGTTCTTGGAGTAGCCGACCTTGCGTAGCGCGTCCTGGTTCTCGGCTTCGAAATACAAGGTCGTGACGTCGTAGAGGCGCAGCGACACATCACCGCTCGTGGTCGCATGGTTGAAGCAGGCGGTCGCGATCTGGTCGCGGTAGCCGAGTTTGTGGGCCCGGTTCAGGGTGCGGCGCATCGTCTTGTCGCTGGCGGACTTGCGCCCCAAGTCGATCAGGACGCGCCCGGTGTCCAGGATCGAGGTGGGCTCCACAATGCGGGCGATCACCAGGTCACGGAACGTCTCATCGGCGACCGCGTCAAACCCCAGGCTCGAGTAGACCGCGGCGAGCACGTCGAACAACAGCCGTGACGATGTGCCGGTCACCTCGGGGGCCGACACCCGTGGCCGTTCACGGCGCTGCTCACGCTGCCGCTCACGACGGCCGCCCTGGGCCGGATCGGCGAACAACCCCGCCTCCTGCAGGGCGGGCGCGACCAGCGGACCTTCCTTGGCGCAGGCTCGATCCCCAGATCGAGTTCGCCCTGCCCGGGATCGCGAGTAGGCCGCGGGCACGCTCAAGCAGGAGGCCCAATTCGGCCTCGGTGTGTGCCGAGCCCACGTGCGTCACTATCCGACGACGCCCATCGACGTATTCCGCGATCTGTACCGCCGTCGCGCCCGAGGCCGTCCGCACCCGTTGTACCGACGCCACCCCGATCGTAGGGCACCAATTAGTGCCTGAAATCAGCCCTCTGACGGAGCATCGCCACGGGTCAACGCGCTACACCCGGCCGAATCAGGAACGAATGACCGAAGTCAGGTTCGGGCGCTGCTGGGTTAGCGTCCCGTTGAAGCAAACACGCTGGCACTGGAGCCGACGAACGCGCCCGAGCAAGGCGGCTTTCCGGATCAAGGGCCGTCGTTACTGGATATGAGGCGCCGGAGGTCGGCGGTGACTACTCGGTAGGTGGTGCCTATGCGGATGACCTTGCAGGGGAAGCGGTTCTCGCGGGCGAGTTGGTAGGCGCGGGTTCGGCCGAGGCCGAGGGCGCGGGCAGCGGTTTCGATGGTGGTTGTGGTGGGGAGGGTGGCGAGTTCCTCGCGGCTCATCAACTCCATGCTCAGACCTCCGGAATGTTTGTGCGGCAGGTGCGGATCGAGGCGTGCCGTGCGCTGGTGGGAGGCGGTTCGATGAGCGGTGGATCGCTGATCGGTCTCGGGAAGTCGTCGGCTGCCGCTGCTACTCCGGCATCTTGTTCGTCCGTTTCGCCCGGGGTTGTGAGGTCCGCTTTGCGCCCTCTGGTGGGGCGCGAGCGGACGGTCTTGATAGCGGATTGGGCTTCGTTGAGGGCCGTGCAGAGAGCTTGGGTGTAGTGCCTGGCTTCGGCCAGAGCTTGGCTGCGGCGGCTCAGGACGCCGGTGAGGTCCTCGCGGTGGTTGTGGCCGAGACGGCCAGCCTGGAGTTCGCGCAGTAAGAAGCGGTTGATTTGGTCGAGGGCCTGATCGAGACCGTAGGTGGCTGCGCTGAGGTTGCCGAGGACGGCGTACGCGGTGGCGGGCTGCGTGAGGCTCGGCGGGCCGGCGGTGGCGTAGTTGAGCTGGCGGACGTGTTCGTACAGGTTGGCTGCGAGTTGGACGGTCTCGTCGTCGTTACCAGCGACGTCGGGGGCCGGCGTGTAGTCGGTCATGTGGCGTCCTTGTGGATGTGGGTCCCATGTTCGGGCTGTGGTCGGTCATGGCCTCGCCTTTCTCATGCGGTGGGGATGAAGTGGCTCAGGTCGCGGTCTCGGACGCCGCGCCCGTGTACTGCTTGCGCATCGTTGAAGCTGTTTACGCTCCGTTAGTATGCGCCTGCGTTGATCATTACGCCACGACTGCGTCCGGCGTGGCGTCCGGTCCTGCTGTCGGGCTACCGCAATGGACCGCGGCGGCGGTGCGAGCCAGGTTGCGAGGACGCGGGTCTGACGGGTTGGCCCTGGTTATCGTTCAACTGATGGCCGAGGGGTATCGGGAAGCTGGTGGCGGCGAGACGCGCGGCGTTCTGCTCGGCTGTGAGGTTCGGCGGCGTCCTTGGAAACGTCGGGGACGGCGGTCTCGGAGTGTGCCGGCTGAGGCTGGTGAGCTGGGCGGCGGCATTTCGGGCGGCAGCGGCCTGGGCGTCACGCTGCTGCAGCTGCCGGACCTCCGCGATCGCCTCAATGAGGGCTGCCACCTGCACGACGAGATGGAGCAGGACTCCAGCGAGGCTCGGGCGATGACCTCGTCGTCCTCGGATTTCGGATAGGGCCAGCGCGCGGGCAACCGTGCGGAGGTTCGTTCCGTAGGGCGTGTGGGGTGGCTGGTATCCGTAGGGTTCGCGGGCTGCCCGGTCGTAGAAGTCCGCGGCCTCCGCGAGTTCTCGGTTGCCGGTGATGGCCGCGGTGACGTTGAGGACGTCGGCAGCTGCGGCGGCCACGTCGGCGCGGACTCTCGGGTCTTGGATGTGGCGCATCTGCCAGGTGGCTGTGGCGGCGGCTCGGGCGGCCTGTTGGTAGGCCGCGGATCGTTCCTGGTGGGTCATCTCCCCTCTGTAGAACGTGTGTTGGTAGGACAGGTTCCTTCCTTGTGGGGCTGACCACCGGTGGCGGAGTTTGGGGAGGGTGAGGTTGGCGGCGAGTCTGCCTCCGGAGAACCAGACCGGTTGGCCTTCTTGGTTGATGTGGTGCGGAAGTGCGACGGCGTAACCGGTGATCTCTTCGGGGTTGCGGGTGCTCTCTCGGGTCTTGACCAGCACTCCAGCGTCTTCGAGGGCGGCGAAGAAGGCTTCTTCGTTCTCGGCTCCGGCAGCTGCGGTGGCCACCCGTCGGCGGAGGGTGATGCGGGGTGGCTCCGGCCAGTTCTTGCGGTCGGTGAGTTCTGTCTCGGCTCGGGTCGGTCGGGGTGCTGCTGTGCGGTCGGCGGGTGCGGTTCGGGTGAGGCCGTAGCGTTCCTCGGCGATATGGCAGGCGTCGGCGACCTTGTAGTAGTCGCGGTGGACGTTGGGGTTGCGTCCGTCCTCGCGGGCCAGGACGACGGCCAAGTGGATGTGGTCGTCGGCGTGCCGTATGGCGATCCAGCGGCATGCCTGGTCGTCGCCTCGTGGGGCGAATCCGGTCTGGTGCAACACCTCCTCGGCGATGTCGGCCCATTCGTCGTCCGACAGGGTTCGGTCTGTGGGGGCCGCTCGGACCGAGCACTGCCAGACCGGCGAGGTCAGTGGCGTGTGCCGGAGGGTGTCGAGCGGGGAGGTCATGACACCGACCAGGTGGCGGAAGTCCCGATGGCCTCTGGCGTCGAGACCAGGTTCCAGGGCCATGGGGAGCCGGAACCCGGCGACGATGCGGGGATCGACGTGCTCGTTTCGGCTGCCGGGGCCGTAGAGATAGGACAGCAGCCTTGCGAGGTTCTCGCCTCGGGTTACTTTACCGATCAACGCAGAAGCCGGCCGATCTCAACGGACGAGGTGTCCACTCTGCGGAGGACGTTCTCCAGATACGGCAATGCGGCGGGCAGTTCGCAGGGCACCTGTCCTGTCGTGTTCGCTATGCGCGCCAGCTGATTGAGATTCACGCCGATTCGGTTCAGCTGTCGCGCGATGCCGCGCAGTTCTTCGCAGAGTTCCGCGGTTGGTTGCAGTCCTAATTCGTGCTGACGAATGGCTGCCTGTACGGTCTGGGTAATGAAGGTGCCGTAGGCGGCTCCTGCTCGCTGGGCTGCTGCGCAGATTTCCTCGTACTCCTGGTCGCTGACTCGGAACCTCATCTCCCGGTCCCGTCGGCGTCCTCCGCCGAGCTGCGAACGTCGCTGGAGCTTGCGTTGCTGGTTGAGCTGTACCTCGCTCGTGACTGCACCTCCGATCAACTCGTCCAGGACCGCGCCCGGTCCCGCACCACATTGCGGTGGATTTCCATGAATCCACAACGTGTCGCGACACGGCCCTACCTTGCAGCCTCTAAACAGCGCGGCGCCCAAACTGTGCCAGCGCATCCCTCTCAAGCTCTTACGCTGCTGCGGCGGGCGGCGGCGGACCGCAGAGTTACGGCTAGGCCATCGCTATGAAAGGCCATTAGTAGGTTACTCCTCTCGACCGAGTAGCTCATTACAACTCGCCGCCACGCCTCACTGGAGCCTGCGTAATACCCGAAAGGAGAACGACTCTCGGTGCAGAGCCGCAATGAGAAGATCTGCCTGTGACTTCCATCCATGCGACTGCTGAAGAGAGCATGCAGCCCGGATCGTTGATCAGGGCGGCCCTGAGCCGAACTCGGCTGCTCGCTCGGGCCTCCCAGCCGGGATGGCGTCGAGTACTTCGTCGGCGAATGCGACGGCACCGCGCCTCACGGCCACGGCCCTTCCTCTGGGGGCGCACCTCGCTGCGCCTCATGACTGCAGACCATCTCGAGCAAGAGGCCGCCGTTGACACTGCCACCGGTGCCGCTTCAGCGGACGGGAGGCGCCAGGCGCAATTGACCCTGCTTGATCCGGCGGCAACCGACCAGGAGCCAGCCCAGGAGGCCACGCCGGCGGCGTGGCTCTGGGTCGGCCGGCCAGAACTGATCCCTTGCGGGAGGCGCCTTCCTTTTCGGCGTGTCCCAGGTGCCGTCGAGCGCCCGAGGTGGTGATACCTCGTGCTGGACGTGGAGGCTTCTAACGCTCCGGAGAGCCGGGCACTCGAAAATCGAGTCGATGCGTCGAGCGAGATCAGATGCGTTCTTCGCCTCAACCAGCTGATCGGGCAGCAAGGCCCAAAGGGAGCCGGTGTACTCGCCCCAGTAGATGCACATGCCGGGGTACCGTCGCCGCAGGGCTTCCACAGCCTGGTCAAGATCGAGCTCCCCTGCCAGGCAAGGGTTCCACACGGCGGCAGCATCGGGGAGACCGCTGGGCCGGGCAGCGTACTCACGGTAAGTCACAACGTCACCTCCAGAGCGAACGCGGCAGGCGCGCTCGTCAGGTGATGGATGGCCAGGACGGCCGAATGGGCGTCGTGCGGTCGGTGGATTCCGGGGGAACAGGCCACCGACCGCACGACTGGCCGACCAGGACGGTCGGCGAAGGACGCGCACCAGGGGGTGCAGCGCGCGTCCTGGTCTCAGTGGTTGATCAGGGCCCAGGCGGCGTGGCCGTCGGCGCGGTCGTCCTGACCGGTCTCGTCGGCGTACGCGTCGGCGAGAATCAATCCGCGTCCGTGCTCGGCGGGATCGGCTTCCTCATCAGTGCGGACGGGGACAGGGCCGTCGTCCAGCACCGTGAGGAGCGCCTGCCGGTTGCTGATGAGGAGTTCGACTCTGATGCGGCCACCGGGTGCGCCACTGGCCGAGTGCCAGAGCGCATTGGTGCCGTACTCACTGACGATCAACTCGAACGCCTCGGCCAGTTCGGGCTCTTCGGCGAGCAGCAGCCGAACCCAGCGACGTACCAGCGGAATCGCCTCTTCACGGCCCGACACATCGATGCACCACGGCTGATCGGTCCCGCTCGGTGCCATCCTTCGTCTAGTCAGGACAGGGACGTTGCTCCGGAGAGATGCGGTATCGCGGACGGCTCTGACTGCGTCCGCCTCCGTCTCAGTGGACGCCTGGTCGGGATGCGTCTCGACCACGTGCAAGGAGCCAGTCGGGTCGTTGGGACCGGAGGGCGTGGGCCTCCTTGGGGCTATTCTCATCTGGTCTCCCGTCACGGGGGATGGAGGCCGCGCGGCCGGCCAGGGGCTCCAATCCGTTGTCCGGTCGCGCGGCTGTCTTGTGCGTGCGGTGGTCCGCTCGAGTTCATGCTTTCGCTGCGTACTCGGCAGCATCTGACCACGCACCGAGCTAAGCGTCAATGCACTGTGCATGATCTTTTTAGCTTTGTGTTGCTGAAAGTGTGCACAGAGCTACTGATTTCCGGCAGACTGAGCCCATGGCACCGGTACCCCACAGCCTGACCGCTCGCGGCCGCAGGCTGGCTCGCGAACTCAGAGCCCACCGCGAACGCGCCGGGATGACGCTCGACCAGGCGGCCGCAGCACTCGGCTGGAACCGATTCAAGCTTGGCCGGATCGAGGCCGGGAAGACCAGAGCCACAGCAGCGGACGTGGGCCGCATCCTCGACCTCTACGGCACCGAGGATTCCGTGCATGCCGCCCTCGTCCAACTGGCGCGCGACGCCGGCCAGCGCGGATGGTGGACCGCTTACTCCGGCGTCTTCACCGGTGGGTACGTCAGCTTGGAGGATGAAGCATCAGAGATCCGCACCTACCACGTACAGCTCATCCCTGGCCTGCTCCAGACAGAGGACTACGCACGGGCCATCATCTCCGCTGGTGTCCCCAACGCCCCGGACGAGGTGAACAAGCGACTGCACGCACGCATGGCTCGCAAGACGTTGCTCAGCCGTCCGGATGCACCCTCACTCCAGGCCGTGCTCGCCGAATCGGCGCTCCGGCAACTCATCGGCGGCCCACAGGTGATGCGTGACCAACTCATCGAACTCACCCGAGTCGCCCAGCGCCCCAACGTCGACCTCCGCGCCCTGCCGTACACGGTCGGCGCCCGCGCCGGGGTCGAGGGTTCTTTCGTCATCCTCGGCTACTCCGACCCGCTGGACCCTGACATCGGCTACTCCGAAGGCATCTACGGCAACGTCTACATAGAAGGCGCAGACCACGTGGCCCGATGCAACGCCGCCTTCGATGCCATCTGGGACGCTGCCCTTGGCGAGGACCAGAGTGCAGCTCTCATCACCGCAATCGCCGCAGAGCTGTAGATACCCTGACCTTATGACCCCCTCCGCAGACCCTTCCTCCGTCGTATGGCGCAAAGCCTCCAAGAGCACCGCGACGGGCAACGAGTGCGTTGAGCTCGTCGCCATGGCCGACGTGATCGCCGTGCGCGACTCCAAGCGCCCTGCCGGACGCGACGTGACGATGACGCGTTCGGCGTTCACGCTGCTGGTCGATGAGATTCGCCGAGGTGATTACGACCTCTGAGGTCCAGGCGGCGGGTGAGCCCATCTGAGTCCGCACGAGCGCATCGCAAGAGATGTTGCGCGAGTTGGTGGAGGCCCCATTTTGCATAGTGGGGGGAACTCGGGCGGCATAGTCATCCAGGAGGCCGGCTCGGCACGTTGTGGGGCGGGGCGAGTATCCGCCGGGCAAACCCTACGGAGCGATGGTGTCGGTGTACGCCGCGTCTTGAGGATCAGGTTGCAGTAGTGGTCCTGCGGGTCGTTTGCTCATCGGGTGCGGGGGCCGACCAGACCGAGAGACGCTCACTGTCCTCGATGGCCGTCTTGATCAGGTCGGTGTGCAGCTCGCGCATCGCGAGTTCGCTGTTACGCAACTGCTCCTCCTGGACGATCCTCAACTCTTCACGCTGGTTTCGCAGCTCACGGCCCTGCATCATGAGCGCCGCGATGATGCCCAGTAAGGCGGCACCGGAGAAGAAGACCGCGACCGGACTGACCGCCTGACCGACGTCCGAACAGCGCCAACTCGTCATCCTCCAACCGAAGCAGGAGAAGAATCGAGACGAGGACACAGAGGACCACGATGAGGAGCCCCGCGCTGATCGCGAGACCCGTGAGGAGAGTGCGCCTCATTCTGCCTGTCATGGCACCGCTCTGTTAGGCGCGAGATGTGTCCGGAATGCCTTCCAGTGGCCGCATCTGCTCGCCGCGGGTGCGCAAGTCGTTCGGCGATGTCCGCCAGGGGCGTGCAGCGTCTCTTGGCGACGCCCACTCCACCGGCCCCGCCCACCCGGAAGCCAGTGCTCAGATGCTAAACACCAAGGAGGAAGTCGCACGCTGTGCCAGCCTGGCACTCGGCTCGTTGGCAACCTGCACCGATCGCGGCTCCCTACTGCCTTGGACGCCGTCGCGCCTGCCTCCTGACTCGCCGTGCTTGGCTCTGTTCGTCGCCCGATGACCCCGGAATCGTGGCCGGCGTTACCCCCAAAACCTCGGAAGCGAGCATCAACCAGGCCTTCGCATTGGCACCGTCGAGGTCGTCAGTCCACATGAGTGAGCCGTTCGATCCGCCACCCTGGTCGTGCGGATGGATGCCGTTGTCGGCGTACCAGGCTTTCTTGAGTTCCCACTTCCGGGCATAGTCGGGTAGGTCGAGCATGCCCGCATGCTCCCAGTACACCGTTCGCCCATCAGCAGCCGCGATCGTGAAATCAGGGAGGACGACGCGTCCGTCGGAACCGGTCAGAGGTTCTTCGTATCGCCAATGACCTGGAACAAGTCGGTCGAGAAGCCCGGCGATGATGACCTCGTTCTTCGACGCCATCGGGATACCGCTTGCTGAAACATGCATCAGCTTCCGGTCGAAGCGGCGACCCGCGCCCCGGATCTCCAGCTCTACCGGGTGTGGAACGTCGAACAGGTCGGTAAGCCGCCGAGCGGTCTCCGAGCGCCAGGGCTGCGCGAACTCCCGCAGGTCGGAGAGTGTGCCCTCATGCAGGATGACGACCTTGTCCTTCTGCCTGGTGAGGGCGGTGTACATGAGCTCGCGAGAGACGTTGGCCCGAGCAGGGAGAATGAGGAACGTCGTGTCGAACTCTGATCCTTGCGACTTATGGACCGTGACCGCCCATGCGAGTTCGAGTAGCGCGTCATCAGAATCCGTCGGCCAGTACGAGTACTGGAATCCGGGTTGTGAGGAAAACTCGACGTTGAGGCGAAGCCTATTCTTCGGCGCCTTCTTCGCTGGCATAACATATCCGATGGCGACGCCGATCTCGCCGTTCGCAACGTAATTCATTGCATTCTGCTTGGGCCACGCAGACAGCTTCTTATTGGTGGTCTGCATGACCTTGTCACCGCGAACGATCAGCTCGGGTCCAATAGGTCTCGGGATGTTGCCATTCGGGGTGTTCTTCTGTGCCCACGAGGTGTCGCTGCCCCGATAAGTGCGTTTGATGTGGCGGTTCAGCTCAACCGTGCCGAACGCTCGTGATCGGGTCGGGGATAGGATCTGCCACCTTTCGGCGTCCTTACCCGCGCCGACCTGCCAATTCAGGTAGGGGCCGTTGATGACGCCGCCGTAGGTGAGCGCGAAGGCTCGTATCGGGTCGGGGTCGCCGTCGAGATCGAGATTATGTTCAAGCTCGTCAGTCAGCACCTCAACAGCAGTCCGGTCGCTCCAGGGCACGTATCGCACGGTGGGAAGGTCGGGGTTGGCGGCCAGCTCTGCCCAAATGGCTTCGTCGCCCGCCCCTCGGGTGTTGTCGCCGAACCAGGCCGCCAGCTCGAGGTCGTGCCGTACACCATGGCTACCATCGGCAAGTTGGCGCCGAGGCACCTGTAGTTCGACGTAGCCGGGTGCAACCCGAACCCAACTGCTGAACTTGTCAGGCCGGAGCTTGTTGACGAGGTCGACGAAGGGACGGCCAGCGCCGATCGGTGGTAGCTGGCGCGGGTCGCCGACAAGGATGAGTCGCTTGACCCCAGCAAGGGAATCAAGGGTAGCGGCGAGCATCTCTTCTGTAAGCATCGATGCTTCGTCGATGACGACCAGCGCATAGTTGTGCCGTGGCTGCTGCTCTCCCCACACGAGATAACGGCCCGTATCCCCTTCGTACCTCTTGGTGCTGCTCAGATAAGACGCAAGTGTCCTGGCGGGCAACTTGACCTTGGTTTCCAGTTGGACCTTTGCCTTACCTGTCGGCGCAAGGAGGAGGACGTTTCCGGAGGCAACTTCGGGATACTCAACCAAGGCACGTAGCAGCGTGGTCTTACCGGTTCCCGCCGGCCCAATGAGTACCGAAAGCGGCGCCACATGGAGCGCAGACAGACCGGCAGCCTTCTCGGTGCGTGCGCGGTCCTCCAATTCGTCGATCTCTCCCGTGACATCCTGGTTCTGGTCCAGCGCATTGTCCAGCGCTGTCCTGGCATCCGTGACCGGCCCGAAGGGGACCCGGCTCTCCTGAGCCCCGACCCAGTCCCGGATGACGGAAGAGGTTTCTTCGAAGCGTGTGAGTTTGTACGCGGGTTGGCCCTCAGCGAGCGAGAGGGTTCTCAGTGGTGACCACTCGCTCCACTCGTTGAGTCCATCATGGTCCAGATCGAGACCTGCCAAGATCGTCGTGGTAAGGGCAGGCGGCTGGGCAAGTGCAACATCATTTGCCAGCGTGAGGGTTTCGTGTTCTGGTACGACCGTGTCACCCTGCCGTCCTTGCCGTTCGAGCACATCGGTCAGCAGTGCTTCGATCCGGCGCCGGTCGAGATGGCCCTCCAGTTCGAGCTTATCGGGAATCGGCGGTTTCCAGGTGACGTGTGTCGACGGAAACAAGGCCCGATCGACGGTCGTGAACGGAACGTGCTCCATCATGCCGTAAGTGCATGTCGATGCAAGGTACGGGTTCTCCAGCAGGTCCTCGGCCACCATTTCGATCTCGGTCTCACCTTCGAGCAGCATCTGCACCTGGGCTGGGGAGATGTCGAAACCGGAGAGCAACCGCAGGACAGCTTGACGCTCGGACGTCACCTTCTTCCAGATCCTGGCCTGGAGGGCACCGATGTGCGGTTTTATGGTGCTCGGCGCGCCAGACGGGTCGGTGAAGACCGTCTGCAAGAGATCCCACGGGTCAGTTTCGTCTCCGGCCTCTCCGATCACTGCTCGCGCTGCCACGTACGGCTGCTGGACGCCGATTACCTTGAGCACGCCCGGTAGGCCTGGAACGGGGCCACGCAGCTGCCAGAGTCGCTCGATCTGACCCTGCAGCCACTCACAGCCAGCGTCAGGTACCTCGATGCCCAGTCCCCGCATGCCTTCGGCAGCTGCTTGGAGAGAGGCCAGCGCCTCAAGGGCGGCATCGTCGGAGAGATGCTCGGTCACGTACGAGAACTCGACAGTGCGCCCCTCAGGAGCCCATGCGAGCGCCGGGTCGACGTCGGTTCCCTCGTCCATCAGAGGAATGAGCTGCTGGTAGGGCAGCAAGATCCCGTCGGTCATGTCGACACGTAGCGAGTGCTCGACGATCGTCTCCCACATGGAGGACCTGAACGGCGCGTCTTCCGATTGATTCCACATTGCAGGCGGAGTGACGCGCGTGACTCGTGCGGCACCGACCAGTAGTCGGTCGGTGCGCTGTTCTTGAAGCGGCGAGTGCTTCAGGTAAGCGAAGACCAACGAATCGCCCGTGGTGACGGGCTCGAAGAATGCCTCCATGATGGCACGTTGGTTTTCTCCGTCCATCACCCAAGGCGGGGTATACCTCAGTGTGGCATCAGCAGCCTCTTCCGCGGTCAGGTTGAAGGAGGGGACTCGATCACGCCCGATCTCCTGCGCGAAGGAGTCGCGGTTCATCCAGCGGAACGGAACTGCCTCGAACGCATACCCAGGAAGAGTGACCGGGGTGTCGTACAGCTTGCCCTTTAGCGCACTGTTATGCCGGTACGGGTGCTGTTTGACGACCGAGTAGCCCAACGGTGACATAAATGTCGCGCGCTCGCTAAGGCAGGGTAGCCGGTCCTGGTCGAGGCTATCGATCCCAGCGCTCGAGTGGGTGACCTCGAACGCATCATCCCGTCGCCTGCCGATCGCGGCGAGCAACGTGCACGACGAGTTACTCAAGGGGTCGTCACAGATGAACTGATCCCACGGACGGTCTCGCCAGGGGACCCTCATCGAGAGGTGCTGAATTACGGCCACACAACAGGTCTATCATCTAGCGCCGGAACAGTCTTCCGTTCAGCCCCATGGTTCGTCATCATGCTCGGTGGTCACTCCGAGTCGTTCGTGCGCGTCCCAGATGACGCCCTGACGCAAGCGGGTTCAACGCGGCGGTGTCCGAGGCTGCGTGCAGAGTCCGTCGATCGATGAGCGCATACATGAACGTAATTGATCAAAGAATTGACGCCGACGTGGGAGGGCGGTCCTGGCGGGAGCGTGGCTGATGACTCCCATTCTTCACATCAGACGGAATCCATACCCCCTCATCTTCGCAGGAGGCAACAGTGCGGAGCGTCACCTGTCCCCGACAGCGGACCCGAACCCCGCCTCCACCAGAGCCTCCAAAGCCATGACCGGTCGAAGGCGACAGATGGACCAGCGCGCCGACTCCGTCATCTCACGCAGACCCGTCTCATCGTCCTGGGGCCCGGTCGAGCTCCGGGGTATGCAGTGGCCTGCCTTCACACTTATCGATGGACGATGCTGTTCACAAAGTTGTCGCGTCGAAGTATGGTTTGCCCGCGATGCCTCGTAAGTTTCATCATGGCAGCCACCGCGACGGCGGACCGGGGGCATCTGCAGCCGGGCTGTCGGCGAGGGCGGGAGCGGTGGGGGCATGGGCTTCGGAGCGTACGCAGCGTGGCAGCACGCGCTGGAGGAGGCCTTCTTCAGCCCGGACTGGGACGGCCATCCTGTCGTCATGTACGTCGATGACGCGGAGGCGGCTGCTCTACAGAAGCGTTTCGACATGGACCTGCCTCTCGTACAGGCGGTGAAGCAGGTTGTCCGGCCGGAGCGCCCGAAGCCTTACGACGCCATCGAGCAGTACGAGCTACGCGTGCGCAACAGCGACGACGCGCCGGCCGTGCTGCCGCTGCTCGCTTGCTCAGTCATTGCGGCAACCAGGATGGCCAACGATGGGCGGCATCGAGCGAGCAACTACCACGACCAGTTCTCGCAGTTGCTCACCGAGCGAGATGGTGTCCTGGCCTCGCACAACTATCTCCCGATCGCGCACATGTGGCAGCGGCTGGCCTCCTGGCAGACCCAGTGGGGTGCCTACCGCGGGCTATGCACCATTCCCTCCCCGGAGGATCTCCCCAGCAACCAAAGCCGGATCGGCTACGCGATCTCGCAGTCGCTACTGCGGGGCACGGACCGGCAGTTGCTGCCACAGTTCTTCTACGCGATGCGTCAGCGCGATGACGCGGCGTGGCCCCTACCAGGCGGCAGGCTGTTGCGCCTACTGATGTACTGGGGCCAGCGAGAGAGATTCTCACGTGGGTTTCAGCGTGCCATGGACGACCCGGAGCTTCGTCCCATTGTGGAACGCCTGTTGGGCAACCTCGCCAACGTGTGGGACGGCTCGCCGGAGTACGTCAAGCTAGGGATTCCCCGGGCCGAGTTGCTCGTGCGGTTCGAGAACCGGAGGCTGGGTTGGCTGGCGCGGCTTCCCCGTAAGGGGGCGGCAGAGTACTCGCTACCTGACGGAGTGACGCTGCGCAGGCTTGGAGACACCGAGTACTACAACGTAGATGGGCTCAAGCTGCCTGATGCGCACACGCTGCGGCAGGGTGTCCAGCTCCGTGGTGAGGATGTCACGGTGAGCCGTCCGCCATCGTCTTTGGTCGTCCTGTGCCACAACGCCCTGCTGGACTGCCGCACCAGCGTCGACCGGTTCGTCCCCGGCGAAGAGCACATGATCCTCGCGGCTCCCGAAGCCGAGGGAGACCTGGAAGCCGTACTGCAGCGCGCCGCCTCCACCGGAAAGGCTCGCGAGGCCGGGAAGCTCTCGTGGGTACCGGAAGGTTGGTCCCTGCGCTTCCGTGTTCTCTTCGACGACGCGGTCACATTGAAGCAGGCGATCCGCGACGTACAAGGCGCCATGCTGGCGACACAACCCGCGCCGCGGTACAAGCCCTACCTGGAAGGTGGGCTGCCGCTGGCTCCACAGATCAACAAACGCCTCTACTTGACCGGGGGCGAGCCCGATCTCGTGATGCCCGACGGCGCAACCGGCCAAGTACTGCTCGATGGGCAGCCGCCTGACCCAGCGTTCCCGCATCCGGGTGAGTCGATCCGGCTGTGGACACGGCAACTGGCAGCCGGCAGGCACGCCGTCGAGATCGAGGGCACTGAGGTCTCGTTCATAACTGCTGAAGGACTCCCGGACCTGGTAGCGCCGAAGGAGGTAGTGGGCTTCCGCGTCGCCGAAGCGTCCGCCGAAGGGTTCGCTACAGCCACTGACCAGTCAACAGCGGCGCTGATAAGGGGTGCTGAGGTCGGTCTGGCAGGCGTGGATGTCGTGCCTCGCGTTGTCCTTTGCCGTAGGGGCGCAGAGAAAACCTTGTTCGTCTCCTGCGACGGGCGTGCCTGGACGGTGGCCGAGCCGGAGCCGCCCGCATGGTGGTCGCGGCTGAACGACGCACCCTCCGGCTATTACTTCGAACTCGAACTCCACGGTCCGGGTGGCTGGATTGTGCAGTGGCGCAAAGGCACTTGGCAGGTGGAACCGGCCTTCCCAGTCGAGCCGAATTTCCAGCCCGGTCCCCAGCACCTTCCCTGGGCCGCTGCTGTCCTGGAGGCTGCTAAGGGTGGCCGTGACCCATTGTGGAAGGCCTGCGTCCGCCTTGCCGAGGAGGTCGAGAAATGATCAGCATCAGCAACCTGCTGCTGCGCTGGGTCAGCGAGCTCGGCGGCGGCAAGGTAACGGATCTGCGGGCCCGCATCCTGCGCACTGCCCGCGGTCGCGGGCTGGAGATTCGCGACGGCGCGGAGGGACGGTGGATACGTGATGTCTCCGCGCTCGGTCACCTGGATGTGGACTGGCGGCGCGGCATCTGGTCGATCGCCCCGCCCACGCTGACTCGGTTGCCGTACTCGGACGGGCTAGCGCTGATCATCGGCCGCCGGACCGTCGCAGACGAACGTGCTGTAGAAGCCGCGGGGAAAGAGTGGGCGATCGTCCACCAGGTGATGAACGAGGTGGCTGAGGGGGACATCCCCGTCCCAGATTCCCTGCTCGTGCAGTACGACTCCCCCGATGAACTGGCACAAAGCGCGACCGCTGCAGGATTCTCCTTCACCCCATGTGCGGCCCTGCAGATGTTCGACCTCCTGCCGGATCTTGTGCAGGGAGACGAAGCGGCACCGCCAGCGCCGGGCAACATCCACACCATCCAGCGTTACGACTTGGAAGAACGTTCCTACCTGTCTGCCGCCTCCTACAACGAGGACGGGCTGTATCGGTGGCGCAGCTCCGATTGGTCAAGGCTGGTCCAGGTCCGGCGCGGCACAAGATGGCTGAGCACCGAGCACGAATACGGCGTGTACCTGGAGCTTGCCCGGCTCAGAAGAGGTGTCATGCGGTGGCGTCCCGAGTCGGGGACTGGCCGCGAGCGGGTCGGAACCTTCTTCGTGGACTGGGGTGCTCCCCTTCCCCCGCTCCATGCGCGCGCCGTCGTGTTGTGCACGGGTCTGCACCCCTGCTTCAGTGACCTGGCCCAGACCGCACGCTATGACAACGTGCCCCTCGCGGCAGCTGAGCGATTGGCACGATCCCTTCAACAAGAACTCGAGGTCCTGCAGCCGAAGTCTGCACCCGGGAAGGCGAAGTGATGGCAGGCAGCGTCTCCCAGGCATCCAGCGACATCGCCAGCACTTTCCAGGCGCTCAGGGAAACTCTGATGCGCTACTACGACACTCCCTTCGGGGTCGACGATTCATCGGTCATGGCCGAGCGGCGAGCCCTGCTCGACACCGACGGCGGCACCTGGCGAGAGCCACTACTGGAACTACGTCCGCAATACGTCTCCAGCGGCATGTCTCTGGCAAAGTCCTTCCTGGCTGCCGACGCGCATCCGCAGGCCGCGGAGTTCGCTCGCTTTGCCTTGCCGGAGGGAGTCGACAGCCTCTACCGGCACCAGCACGAAGCGCTCGTCACCGCGTGCGGCGAGGGCCGCGACTTCGTCGTGACGGCGGGAACGGGCTCGGGCAAGACCGAAGCGTTCATGCTGCCCGTTATCGCCGATCTGGTCGCCGAGTCGGCCCGCTGGAAAGGCCACGGCGCTGTCCAACCCGCCTGGTGGCGCTCAGGAAAAGAGCACGTGCCGAGCCGCTCCGGCGAACGCGGACACCCCGCAGCATTGCGTGCACTCATCCTGTACCCGACGAATGCACTGGCCGACGATCAGTTGGTTCGTCTTCGCCGTGCGCTCGACAGTGACGAGGCCCACGATTGGCTGGACCAGCACCGGTCAGGCCACCGCTTCTACTTCGGCCGTTACACCAGCGCCACGCCGGTCGCAGGTCCGCCCGACTCCTATCTGGGACGGGCCCGGCTCCGGGACTACCTGGAGGAGCTCGAGAACCGCCGGCGACGTGCCGAAGGGAAGGTCGCGGAAGCCACGGGGGACGCCGAGAAAGAAGCCGCGCAAAAGGCTCTGAGCTTCATTCCTCGGGTCGGTGGCGCGGAGATGCACGCGCGATGGGACATGCAGGCCACGGCGCCCGACATCTTGATCACCAACTACTCGATGTTGAACATCATGCTGTTGCGTCCACAGGAGGCATCGATCTTCGAGGCGACTCGCCGATGGCTGCACAACACCCCCGAGGCCCGTTTCACCCTCGTCATGGACGAGCTGCACATGTACCGGGGCACCGCCGGCACCGAGGTCGCCTATCTGCTGCGAAACCTGCGCCACAGGCTTGGCTTGGACCAGACGCCGGAGAAGTTCCGGGTGCTGGCAGCCTCCGCCTCGCTGGAGGCCGGTCGGGACGACGAGTTTCTCGAAACGTTCTTCGCCCTGCCCAGAGGGCGACACAAGGTCATCCCCGGGGCGATGGTCCTGCCCAGGGCCGGCCAGACGGACCTCAGCGCGCACGCAAGTGAACTGTCCACCGCCGCCGACCGGACCCCGTCGACATCGGAAGCCGATGCACTGCTCGAGCACACCCACGCAGGGTCGGCAGTGAAGCGTGTCCTGGCGCCTGGAGGCAAGCCAAGGGCAGTTGCGATTTCCCAGGTCGCGGACGAACTGTTCACGGGCGTGTCGGATGAGCGGGTGCGAGAGAAGGCGCTGCACGGTCTGCTGCTTGCGTTGCAGAAAGCATCTGACCCAGCGCTGCCCAAGCTTCGAGCTCACCTGTTCTTCCGTAACGTCCCAGGGATCTGGGCATGCTCGGACACGCAATGCCCGGACGTCCCAGTCGACAAGGATCCTCGGCGCCGCGTCGGCCGACTCTTCCGCGAGCCGACCTCGCGGTGCAATTGCGGTGCCCGTGTGTTGGAGCTGTTGTGCTGCCAGAACTGCGGTGATCTCATGCTTGGCGGATTTGCCAATCCTGCCCACCTGGGCAAGGAGTCCTTCAGAGGGTTCCTGCACACCGACTTCCCAGAATTCGATCTACTTCCCGATGAGGCGAGCGGGGTACCCAACGCAGGCAACTACATCGTCTACTGGCCTCGTACGGATCAGCCGGTGCTCGAGTCCTTGCATTGGACCGCCTCCCGCCTCAGCGAGGGCCCCTCGGTGAGCTTTGAGTTCCGGCGGAGCAGCTACCAGCCGGGCACCGGGCGGCTGGCCAACAAGAAGGTGGACTACACGGGATGGTCCTTCCACCTCGTCCCTGAGCGTGGGAAGGACGGCAAGCCAGCCCTGGACCTTCGGGAACTTCCGCCTTTTCCGACCCGCTGCCCAGCATGCGGAGATATCCGTGAGATCAACCGGGATCCCGACGGCTCATGGCGGGAGTTGGAAGACCGCCTGTTCGCCGCTCCCATCCGCCGGATGCGCACTGGCTTCGACAAGCTCAACCAGGTGCTGATCAGCGAGGTGCTCGGGCACCTACCGAAGGACGAACGCAAGGTCATCGCCTTCTCCGACAGCAGGGATGCCGCCTCCGAGCTGGCCAGCGGCTTGACATTGCGCCACTACCAGGACCTCTTGCGCCTCCTGGCCGCCCAAGCCGTGACCGAGCAGGGAGATCCCCACGCCGACCTGCAACTGGTGAAGCAGTACTACGCGGATCGACGCGGCACGGATCAAGAGGCACTCAAGGCCGCAATGCAGCGACTGCGTGCTCGCTACCCACGAGAGTTCTCCGCACTGCGGGACATCCTGACGGACGATGTCATGGCCGAGCCGGATAGGCAGCCGGAGCTGGAAGCCATTCTCGGCCGTCTGCCGTCACTCAATGACCTCCAGGCAGATTTGCGCGGGATGCTCCTGGAACATGGCACTCATCCCGGTGGACCGGCCGCTTCCCTCCAGGAACGTGACGGGGTGCGCTGGACAACGCTCTTCGACTGGTCTGGAAACCGGCAGATCAAGGCGGGACTCACCCCGCAACAGGAGGAGTTCCTACAGCGGGTCGACGACAACCTGCGGCGGGAGTTCCTTTTGTCCCTGTTCTCCGGCGCTGGCCGAGACTTCGAGTCGCTAGGTCTGGGCTGGTTGAGCCTTACTGACGACCGCCGCCCTCTGGACGTTACCCAGGATTCCGATCTGGCAATGGCCCGCGCCAGCCTGCGGATTCTCGGCCAGATGCGCCGATTCACCGAGATGCGTCCCGGAAGTGCGAGGCCTCCGGTCCCGCTGCGGCGCTACTGGGAGCGCGTTGCGCAGCGCCTGGGCGTCGAGGTGCAGGAAATCCAAGATCGAGTTCTCTCCGTGTGGGGGCCTGCGGTCATCCAGTACGCCATCGACCCCGCCAAGGTGGCGCTGCGCCCCGGAGACGGCCGGTTCTGGACGTGTCCGACCTGCCAGCGGCCCCATCTGCACCGCGGGGCCGGGCTGTGCACCAAATGTCAAACTCCTCTGCCCACCGAGCACAGCCGATTCACCGGCGTCCTCAATGAGGACTACTACGCCTGGAAGGCCAGGAACCGGACGGGCAACTTCCCCCTGCGCACGGCGGAACTTACCGGCCAAACCGACCGCCTGGAGGCGCAGGCGCGGCAGGCCCGCTTTCAGGACATCTTCCTGGACCAGCAGGACGAACCGAAGACCGACGGCATCGAGGTGCTGTCAGTGACCACCACCATGGAGGCTGGTGTCGACGTCGGCGCCCTCAACGCGGTGCTTATGGCGAACATGCCACCCACCCGCTTCAACTACCAGCAGCGCGTCGGCCGCGCCGGCCGCCGGGACAGCCCCTCTGCCATCGCCCTGACCGTATGCCGCGGGGACAGCCACGACCAGCACTACTTCACTCGGCCGGAGGAGATCACCAACGCCGCCACCCCCGCGCCGTACCTCGCGCTGGGCATGCCCGTGATCTTTAAGCGCGTTCTGTTCGGTGAGGTCCTGCGCCAGGCCTTCGACACGATCGCTGCGGACACCGCCCTCAATGATTTGGAGCTGACTCACAACATCCACGGCCGGTTCGGCCTTGCTGCGGACTGGCCCGCGCATAAGGACGCTGTGCTCCATTGGATAGGGCAGAACGAAGAAGCCATCCGAGCCGTGGGGAACGCGCTACAGGCGGAGACGCCCGAGTCGGTCGCCTCTCTGGATCCGGTGGCCTGCGTCAAGGAACTCCTGGACCAGGTAGACGAGGTAGTCAATGCCATTGGCCATGCTGAGCTGAGCCAGCGCCTCGCCGAGGCCGGCCTACTCCCGATGTTCGGGTTCCCCACCCGGGTCCGGCTGCTCTTCACCGACCTGCCCAAACGCAGCTTTCCCTGGCCGCCCCCCGAAGCCATCGATCGCAACTTGAGCGTGGCACTTAGCAAGTTCGCACCAGGCGCGGAGACCCCCCGGGACGGCCGCCTGTATCGATCCATGGGAGTCGTTTCGTTCACTCCCGGGCTGCGAAAGCCCAAGCCAGCAGAGGCTTTTGGGCCGGAGCGGCAACTGGCCATGTGCCGAGTGTGCGCACACATCCAGGCAGCCGAGGCCAACGCACAACCCGAGTTCTGCCCTGCCTGTGGCGCGGGTGAGGGCAACTATTCCGCCTTCCCTGTCCGCGAGCCGGCGGGGTTTCGCGGCGGGACGTCCCGTGACTACGACGGCATACGTGAATGGGGCAAGGGCGGTGCCAGCTCACGCACCGCGACGGACCTGGAAAAGGACGCGCCCAGAGTGGTGCGCAGCGCGGATGACTGGCTCGTCGTCCACTGCGGGACCGGTGACCGCTACACCATCAACAGCAACCATGGCCGGCTGTTCCGGTTCAAACGGTCGGAGTCCGCATGGCAGGGGTACTACGCCCTCGACAGTTCGCGGGCCTCCTTCGATCTCGAAACCGCGCTGGGCGCCACCGAGCACACCGACATGCTCTTTATCGGTGCCCGCGGCCCACTCGACACCAGCCGGGGCCTGCGGTTCGACATCTCACGCACTGTGCAGTCGGATGGCTTCCCCGACTCCTACCACGGGCGGCGCGCCGCCTGGTACTCGCTGGCCGCCTTGCTACGGCGGGCGGCAGCACCGCTACTGGACGTGCAGCCAGAGGAACTGCTGGCGGGAATCCACGGTTCGGCGTCGGCCTCCTCTCCCGTCATGGCGTACCTTTCCGACAGCCTGGAGAACGGGGCGGGTTTCAGTACCTATCTGGGGTCCCCCGCCCGGATCGAGGAGTTCCTGGACGCGGTCGGCGACTACAGCGAGACCCTTGGCGAGGAGCACGCGGCCATCTGTGGCAGCTCCTGCTACCAGTGCCTGCGCGACTACTCCAACACCCGGCTCCACCCGCTGTTGGACTGGCGATTGGCGCGGGACCTCATCGGCGTCCTGCGCGGCGCCTCTCTCCAGGTAAACGTCGAACGGCACGGGATCCTGCTGGAGCGCTGGGCGGAGGACCGTTCGGAACTCGATGCCCAGGTGCAGAGCACACCGCTCGGGAGCCTCGCCCTGGTGGAGACGGAGTTCTCCGAGGAGGCCACTGCTGTGATCGTCAAGCATCCATTGGAAGCCGCGTTCCAGGACTGTATGGCATCACGGCTGCGGGAGTGGACTCGCTACGTCGCCCAGGAGAAACTCGCCACGCGTGTGGCCTTTGTGGACGCCTATTGCCTTGACCGTACCCCGGCCGTGGTCACCAGCGACCTGAACGCGTTCGAGGAGGAGCCGTGACCACGAGACCGTTGTTTTCACATGCTGACCCGGAGGACAACTCTGGGCCAACGCTGCCCGATCGGGATGAGCTGTTGCGCCTTGAGCGGCAGCGGCGCATGGCACGGATCGAGCAACGGAAGCACCGACAGCCAGCAGCCAACGCTCCTGCAGAAAGCCGCGAGACAGGGCGTCCGGCGAACGGCGTGGCGACTACGCCGAGCCCTCAGCGGCCCCCACCAGGGTTTAACTCACAACGGCAGTGGCAGCAGGCTCTCGACGCCGCCTCTGTGGTGGCGCAGACCGTACGTGAGGCTGGGCATTCTGCAGCACAACTTGATCTAGCGATGGCTTCGATGTCAGCGACAGAGCTGGCGGCAGCCGTGGTCCGCGCAGTCCTCCCGCTTCCACCGGTCTCGGCCGTCTCGCTTCTATGGCAAGGCCATCAGGCCGGGCTCTCGGTGCTTCCCATGCACCAGATGGCACGCGCCCAGGCACTGCTCGACCGATCGCCCGGCATGGTCACCAGTCAGGAAGGTCCCGAAGCAGACCCCAACGTGGAGACGGCGTGGCAGCTGTACGCAGACTATGAGCGCAGCAGGTATGTCCAGATCCCCATAGAACGGCAACATCAGCTATTCGAGTACCTTCCCCTACCAGTCGTGGACGACCTCATCGACGCCGGGCGAGTCAGTGCTAAGGCCATCCCTGAAGGCGGGGAACACCGCCTCTACCTGCTGGCTCGGCTTGCCCCCCGGCGGATAAAGGGGGAAGAGTTGCTAACACTCGATTGGCGTGAGGAGCTGGTTCGTCGCGAATTCAGCGCCCGGCTCGCCCGCGGCGATGTCGAGATGCTGCAGGATATAGACGCGCTGAGGGGTGGTCAGCGCCAGCTGGCCATCGCGTTGCAGAACGTACGCCGCACCGGCAAGCTCCCGAGGGAGCTCACAGATCAGAGGTGGTTGTGGCCAGCGCTGGAACGGCTCGCGCCCAACGCTGCGGTCAGCCTGCGTGAGCATAAGCCATATGTGCGGTGGCTGCTGGTACGCCGGATCCTTCAAGGCATTCGGGTAGCCCACCTGGCGCGACTACACGGAGACGAACGGAAGTACCAGGTCATGCTCCGGACTGCCTGGGACAACGCCACGTCGCTGGAGGATTCCCGGGCCCCAGTAGGTTGGGAGGCCAGGAATGCCCTTGCCTACCTCAAGGTGATCCGCGCGGGACGCGAACCGAAGTACGATGACGCCTTGGATGTTCTCACCCCGGCGCCAGGGCAGGCGCTGAGCGAGGACAAGCTTCCACAGGAGGCACAACTGCGCCTCGCAACAAACCGAGAGATTCTGCACACCCTGAAGGACCAGCATCAAAGTGCTCCCGTACTCAACCCTTATGCCGCTCTCGGTGTACCAGACGGCTTTGCAGGTTGGAAGGATCGCTGGCGAGAATTGCGTAGGTCTCTCGACGCAGACGGGGAAGCCAAAGTCAATGAAGCCAAAGACGCGATCCAAGGATGGGAACGCGGACGAGCTCCCGTGGCACCCTTCGCCCTGCCCTTGATGCCGGATAAGTGGGCAAATCCGCGCACCAATGGCCGCAACACTGGCGGCGATTGGACGCCTATGCATCGCAGGACCCCGCCACCTGCCCCCCATGAACAGGAGTTTGCTCGCAGTCGCGCGGCACAGGGCATCGTCTTGGCGGCCTGCGGATACGTTGGTTTGGTTTCGGAAACGCGAGCAACAGAAGCTAATTTCCAGAGGATGATCAGCGATGGACAAGAATCGTAAGGGAGCCGCCAAATCTCCCAAGAAGAGCGCCAGCGTCAAGCAAGTTGACAAGGACAAAGGTCATCGACGCAATCATCGGAAGCGATCGGCCAAGGAGCCAAAGAAGCAGGAGGCCGTCCAGAGGAGGAAATCCCAGCCACGCCGCGGGGGAACCAAGGGCAACAAAGCAACGGATGTTACCTCCCCACAGATTGTGGTCACCGTCGGACATGGCCATCCGAGGGTAGAACCGGAAGCCTACGATGCAGCCGCGCTGTTGAAGTCTGTGCTCGCTGCTGTCGAGCCAAAGATTGACGAGAGGCTTGCGGCGTTGACCGAGGCCGCCGTCCCTAACACGAGCGATCCCGAGGCCGACACCGAGACAGCTCGCGCAGTGCAGGCCGTCGGTCGGCAGATCACCGAAGCAGTGCGCGCTGGAATCGTGGAGGGCATGCGCGTACGGGAACGACACCTGGCGCAACTGGCTGTGATCGACCGCGCCGCCGCACAAGCGAACAGTCTCTCCAGCCTGCAAGCTCGAATCTCGGCTGAGATGGAGCACGCCGGACTGCGCCGAATTTCGGACCTAGCTGATCTGTCCCCCTTCAATCTGGCGGTTGCCCCCGGTTCGTCTCCTGCGCTGACCGACAGCCCAGAGGACTACGAGCTGGTCACCCCCGCCTATGTCGAAGCCGACTCCGGCCGGATAGTGGAACGCGGGTGGATCAAGGTAGCTGAGGCCTCGCTCCTACCCGCTGGCAAAGCTCACGGCCGACTGTCGCGGGAACACGGCACCAAGCGGCATGGAAAGGACAGCGGAACGACGGCTGAAAACGAAGAGGCGAAGGGGGTCAGCCGGCAATCCGCTGTTGCTACACATGCTGGCGAGGGGCAAGGGCGGCCTGGAGGGCACCGGACTACAAGCAGCGATGGGGTTTCGCCCCTGGGAGACGGCCTAGCAGAGGAGGAACCGTCGCCACCAGGGGAGCCTTCCGCCGGGAAGGATAGCGAAGCTATCCCCGTTCATCCTGGCACGAAGGCAGCTTCGGCGAATCCGACGGCTTCTGGCTCCGTTCCAGTAGCGCGCATTCTTCCTCAGAAACTCAGCACCGCGAAGGCTGACGACCCGCAGCCTCGGAGGAGACCTTGACCTACGGAATCGACTTCGGCACTAGCAACTCGGTCGTCGCCCTATACAACGACGCCGGTACGGAGGTACTGCCGGTCGGCAGCGAGAGCGTGCCGGCCCAGTGGTACCAGCCCGAGTTCGAAGCGCTGTTCCCATCCGTCCTCTCGGTCCGAGACCTGCAGCGCACGTTGTGCTTCGGCTGGGCAGCCAAGACGACGCGAGGCGAGCCCGTCGATGCCGTCAAACGGCTACTGGGCACCCGGGCCGCGACGGGTACTGACCTGGACGAGTCGGGAACTCCGCACTTGGGCGAGGAACACGTATGGATCGCCGACCAGCCCTTCCGCAGCACCGCTGTGGCAGCATCCTTGTTCGCGCAGATGAAGTCCGCCGGCGAACGTAATCTCCTCGAGCTTTCAGAAGCCGTCGTCACCGTCCCGGCACACGCGACGGGTGGTGCCCGTTACCGGACACGCGCTGCGGCCAGACTGGCGGGCATCAAGGTCAAGGCCCTGCTCAACGAGCCGACCGCGGCGGCCATCTCCTACGTCAACGACGTCGACATCCCCGGAAACTTGCTGGTGTTCGACTGGGGCGGCGGCACCATTGACGTCACCATCCTCGAGTACGACGGCAAGTACTTCGAGGAACAGACCTCCCGTGGTGTCTCTGCGCTCGGTGGCCTGGAATTTGACGAGACCCTGGCCCGTGTCATCCTGAGAAAGTTGGGGCAGGTCCCTGAGCGTCTGACCCGCCAAGAACGCCAGCGGTGGCGCCGCAATGTCGAACTTACGAAGATTGCGCTGTCCCGCCGTGAGGTGAAGGAGATCCCCTTCGACATCCCCGAGTTGGGAACCACGGTCACTATCTCTCGCGATGAGTATCTGACAGCAGTCACCCCGCTCATTCATCACGCCATGGAGCCCCTCCAGCAGGCTCTAGACGACCTACGCTACGGCCCTGACGACATCGACTCCGTCCTGATGATCGGCGGCACATCACAGATACCCGAAGCCCGCGAGGCCGTCGGCCAACTTCTAGGTGAGGACCGCATCGTCGATCCAGGGCTGTGCCATCCGATGACGGCGGTGGCCCGGGGCGCAGCCATCTACTCAGCGGCCCTGGACGATCCCGATAAGTACGAACAGTTCACTCTCGTCAGCAGCCACGCCCTCGGAACGGCCTTCGCCGCGGGAGCCCGTAAGGGCTTCAAACCGATCATCAAGCGCAACAGCACGTTGATCGCGAAAGGTGAGGAACGCTTCATTCCTGCGAAGCCTGGTGCATCCTCACTCAACGTGGAAATCATCGAAGGAGAAGAAGGGTACCCAGCCGACAGCGACCGCGCCTTTCCACTCTCGCGGCTTGAGGTCAGGCTTCCCAAGCCCGAGCGCATTCCGGACGACAACGCGGTTCTCATTCACTTTCGCTACGACATCAGCGGAATTTTGCACGTCAGAGTCACCCATGAACGCACTGGTCAAGTGTTGAGAGAGAATGAGATCGACTCCTTCGGCAAGGACGGAACTCCTCTCCAACAGGGCTTGGATAGCGAACTCGAGCGCCTCCTCAGTTACATCGAGACCCCGTTCCCTAACACTTCTCAGTCCGAGCCGACCCCCCGCGCTGAGAAAACGGAGACTACTGGACCCGTCGAGCAGCCGAGCGCGAAAACCGTTTCTCCACCCACTGCAGGAAGCTTGGATGGTGCACTCACAGTCAATGGGGTACCGCAGACACGACTTTAGGATCCGGCCTCGAACCTACAATCGTTACGGCAGCAAACCGGCGAAGTTTCAGCCGGAAGACCGGAATCTTGATGACCAGGGTGGTGGCTGATACACCGCCGAACAGGTGGTCGCCCTACAGCCACCTACCGTGGGCATCTCTTGGCGAGATGCTCGGCAATCCCGTCGGCTGGGATATGGGCCTGCTCCCCGGAATCCATGTCTCGGACCGTGATCATCCCCGCTTCGTGGTCGGACGCCCCGTAGATCAGCGCGAAGCGGGCCCTGCGGTCGGCAGCCCACTTCAGCTGCTTGGCCAGTTTGCGACTGGCGGCCAGATACACCTCGGTCCGCAGACCCGCATCCCGCAGCCGCGCGGCGAAACCCATGACTTCGGACGCGGTGTCTTCGGCGATCACTGTGACGGCAACATCAATTCTGTGCGCGTCACCGTGGTCGTCGCTGAGCAGGCCGATAATCCGTTCGACCCCCAGGGAGCCGCCGCAGGCCGGCACGTCCGGGGCGCCGAGCGCGGCGATCAACCTGTCGTAACGTCCGCCGCTGGCTATCGAACCCCGCATGCCCTCGGCGGCCACCTCGAAGATCACACCGGTGTAGTAGTCCAGGCCCCTGACCAGGCTCGGCGTGAACGCGATCCGGTCTTCGCCCACCTTCGGCGACGCCAACTCCAGCAGCCAGCCGATCTCCTCCAGGCCCGCGCGTCCGGCCTCGCTGTCCTTCAAGGCGGTCTGCATCCGCTCCACCGCATCGGCGGCCGTCAGGTCACCGACCAGGACCTCGGCGATGCCGGGGGCCAGCGACCGGGCGTCCACCAGCTCGGCCGCGACCTTTTCCGGCGACAGCTTGTCGAGCTTGTCCAGGGTGATGAGCACGCCGCCGCCGAGGTCGACGGGAACGCCGTAACCCTCCAGCAGGCCAGAGAGCGCTTGGCGCGAGTTCACCAGCACCCGGTAGTCACGTAGACCGACCGCATCCAGCGCATCGGTCAGCGCGCACACCACCTCGGCGTCCGCGAGCGGGGATGCTGACCCGACCACGTCCACGTCGCATTGCGCGAACTCGCGGAACCGGCCCTTCCCAGGACGGTCGGCACGCCACACCGGACCCATCGCGTATCGCTTGTAAGGCGTCGGAAGCTGTGACCCATAGCCGGCGACAACCCGCGCAAGCGGGACGGTCATGTCGTATCGCAGGGCCAGGTCGGCTTCGCCGGTGGCCTCGTGCTCTCCGCGCCGGAGGATCTTGAAGATCAGCTTGTCGCCCTCGTCACCGTACTTGCCGGTCAGGGTCTCCAGCCGCTCGAACGCCGGCGTCTGCAAAGGCTCGAACCCGTACCGCTCGAACACCCCGCGGATCTGCGCGAAGACATGCTCACGAGTGCGCAGCGCACCGGCGAGGAAGTCCCGGGTGCCCGAGGGCGGCTCGAACTGCTGTGACGCCATGAGAACTCCAGATCAACGCGACGGCTCATCGCGGTAGATGGGTCAGAGAACCCGGCCGCATCCGGACGCCGAGCGCTCCAAAGACCAAACTCTCCGATCGTATCGACGGCTTCCTCACTGCGCTGCCGAGGTCAGAAGGCAGCCCATGTTCGGATTGCTTTAGCGGTCTCGTCAGTGACGTCGGAGTGGGTCAGGGCAGCGGGGTGGAGCCATCGGTAGGCGGTGTGTTCGGTGCTCAGGACGATGGACCGACCGTGATGGGCAAGCCCGAAAGTGTATTGGCGGGCTTTGCGACCAGATCCGGAGATGTAGTCAAAATGGGCGACAAAGCCCGGATCGAGAGTGAGTGGTCCGGTCCAGCCGATTTCTTCGGCGAGTTCGCGTTCCAGTGCGCTGAGAAGGTTTTCACCTGGCTCGACGCCGCCGGAGGGGAGTTCCTCGATGCCGGCCATGAACGCGTCCTCGGCCGAGCGGCGCAGGATGAGCACTTGGCCATCGGCATGGACAATGGCGCCGACCACGAGTTTGGTTATTCCGTCGCGGTCGGCGTCCGTGTGCAACTGCTGGATGTCGAGGCCCGATGCAGTGGTCACGATGGCAGGATAGTCCGGCAGGGCGGCGAGGCGAGGGAGTTGAGGACTCGGTCGAGCATGTTGATTCGGTATCGATGTAGGAGCGTCCGTGCGGTCCGGCTTCGGCGAGAACCTTATCCGTAGGTAGGTGGCGGCCAGGCCTTCGCTGACGGTGCGGTTCACATCGGATACGGGACGTCTTGTAGATGTGACCAGTGGCGTGGATGCGGCGAAGACGCGGCAGGCGTGCAACGACCGCATTGTGTCGCAGGTGCTGATCTCGCCGTATTCCCACTGCCGGAGAGTGCAGCGGAGATCATCGCGAGAGAACCCGGCGGTCTGCGAGTCGACGTGGACACCGAAGGTGTAGAAGGTGGCGGTCCGATCGGAGCCGGTCGGGATGAGCACGCCAACCTTGGGCTGGTTGATGCTGCACCGCCATCTGGTCCGCGATTACGAGCGTGATCCGGCGATGTCGGAGGCGTTGATCCACTGGGCCGCCATCGCCCGGATGGCCCGCCAGGTCACCCCAGGCCGGCCTGCCTGGCGCCCCGGCCGCCGTCCCTTGAAACCTCCGGTAGCCGAAACGACCACCTCACAAACACGTTCTCGCACGACGCACCAACTGCGGGTGAGCACTCAACCTACGCGGGCAGCGCAGGGAACACGACCACCGAGCCGTCCTTGTCGCGGGCGATCTCGATCGCCACGTCCCTCGCGCGGCCGTCGAATGTGACGCCGTCGCCCAACTTGCGAATCCTGTGCGCCTCGCGCATCAGGCGCTCGACTTCACCGGTCGTGAAGACGGGCCGCAAACCGGACGAGCGCGCCAGTTCCAACACCGACAGGCGCACGAGGACACTGGCGATGCCCGACTCCAGGTTGTCGAGGCGCTGCTGGTGGTCCTCGAGGTTGCGGATGAAGTTCTTGAACGGGTTTCCGGGGTCGCTCTGCGCATGCTCGACGGCTTGGAGGACGATGACCCGCCGCTCCAGCGCGATCGCCAGCGCGGCGAGTTCGAGGTGGGCGCGGAACATGCCGCCACGGTCGTCGGCGAGGCCGGGGAACGACTTGGTCAGCGTGCCGATCTCGACGGGCGCGCCGTCGGCCAGCGTGTCGAGCGCGCTTCGCCACTTGGCAAGACGCCGCTCGGCAGCGACCAACGCTGTGCTGATGGCGTACGACGCCGAGTCCAGTCCCAGCGAGACACCGAGCTTGCCCTGGTCAAGCAGGATAGCGGTGGCTTTGTCAATGGCGTCGCGGCAGCCGTCGAGCTGGTTGCGCTCGTCCTCGAGCCTGTCTTCGTGCAGTTGCTCCAGCAGTACTGTGATGTGCTCGATGGCCTGCTGGCGTTTGTAGTCGGCGTGCGCGCTAACCCCCACCGCTACGGCCATGAGTACGAGCGGCGCGGCCACGGTGAGCGCCGCGCTACCCCCGACCGCGACGCCGGCTGTGGTACCGGCTCCACCGGCCGCGCCCGCTGCTGCCACTTTGCCGACTGGCACGAACGTCGCGCCGCCGACGATGCCCGTTGAGTTCACGAGTGGACCGCGGACTCCACCGGCCACCGTCTTCGACGCCATCGGGCGAACGATGCCCTGCCCGAACTGGGCGGCGAACTTCGCCGGGACCACCATGCGATACAAGCCCTCGCCGGAGGAGGTCGCCGTGGCCGCCGCGGAGGAACGCTGTGCTGATTGCGTGATGAGCTGCGACAACTGCTGCGCCAAGGGACTCGCTGCATCTAACGGGAGACCCGGGCTGCGGTCGAGCTTCTCGGGCAGCGGATGCACCTCGAGTGTGGCGATTGGCTCGTCGGCCAGCACTGCCAGCACGCTGCGAAGTTCAGCCAGGCGCTCAGCCGTCATCGACTCGTCCCCGGTCAGAGAGGGCACCTGAACGTCACCAGTCGCCAGCGTCCACACCGGAACGATTGCCGTGCGGTCGTCAGTCATCGTCTCCCCTTGTCCTCCACCGAGAGCCTAATACCTGTTCCGCCTGCTTTCAGTCGAGCAACCTATCCAGGTCGATGGCTGGCGCAGACAGGTCAGGCGGCAACCTTGGGACGGTGAACAACCTCTGGCCTCAGGCGTTCGTTGGACTTGCTGCAATCAGCGGAGAATCACCTAGGCTACGAGGTTCGTAAGCCATGCCCACAAAATAAAAGAAGCCCAGACAAGGGCGAGCTTCCTCGAAAACTCGCGACGGTCCTATAGAGGCGATGTCTTCTGCTGTTGGCGGACCTCGTTGGGGCTTTCACGGCACACCCAATGGCGGAGCGGTGTGGATCGTGCGTAGCCACTCCTCCACAGCGGAGTAGTCGTGGGTTAGGCCGCTGTTTGGGTTGACTCGGTGCAAGAGGGCTGGGCCAGGGTAGTTTGCGGATACCCAGACACGATCGCTGTTGGTGATCTCGTCATCGAGCCAGACGAAGGGGCGCCCCTCCGGCCTCGGCGACGAGGGTCCGGGTCTTCCACTGCTGTCGCGTACGTCCGGCTCTTCGGTCGCAGGTGCGTCTGGCCAGGCCACGATCGCCAACTGAGGCAGCCCGAGGCGTGGCGCGATGCAGTCGTTCACGTCGTCCATCCAGCTGGTGGCCCAGATCAGCTCGCAGTCGAGCGCCGAGAGCCGTTTTCCATGCTCGGGATTGATTCGGGCCACAAGCGGATTCTCTTCGGCATGGCGTGAGGAGCGCGCCTGGTAGGCCGGATACTCCCCGGGCGCGGCTCCGAAGGGGATGAGAGGGCCGTCGACATCGACGAAGAGGAGCGGACGCTGCTTGGATCCGGTCACGGCCGCACGATAGCTGCAGAGTTGCAGACTGAGTGGATCGTTCAGGCTCACGCGAGCTCGCGGTCAGGACTTCCGAAGCGAGAAGGGCCGGGGTGTCCGGCCCTTCTCGTCGACCTCTTTCGTCTAACGGGCGGTTGAGCGGTTGCGCGTCCTGGCGAGGGCTTCGAGGGCTGTTTCGTCGGCGTCGGGGAGGGTGTGTAGGTAGCGCTCGGTTGTGGCGATGGAAGCGTGGCCTAGGCGTTCTTTGACTACCTGGAGGTCGGCGCCGCCGTTGAGGAGCCAGGAGGCGTGGGCGTGGCGTAGGTCGCGCATGGTGGGTTTGAAGTTGAGACCGGCAGCGGCCAGGGCGGGGTACCAGATCTTGCGGCGGAACCAGTCGTTCGGGATGTGGCCGTCGGTCTCGCGGACGCGGCGAGGGCGAGGGTTGTCCTTGCCGTTCGCGCGGCGGGCGGCTCGGTAGAGGGTGAAGGCGCCTCGGCAGTAGTCGCAGCGGCAGCGGCCGGCGGTGTACCCACTGAGGGTGCCGTGGTTGTAGGTGCGGCCCTTCTCGTTCGGTTCGGTGCGGCCGAGTGTCTCCGGGTCTGGGATCTCGGTGATGCGGGCCCGGGGCTTGTCCTGGGGCGGCATCTGGAAGAGGAGGTCGTCCTGGGTCAGGTTGGCGGCCTGGATGTGGTCTTCGAGCTTCTCGATGATCTGTGTGCTGAGCTTGAAGCGGCGGAACTCCTTGTCCTTCGGGTAGTCCTTGACGAGGAAGTGGCGGCCTTCCGGGTGAAACTTCGGGTTCAGCTCGACGACGGTGCGGCTGACCGTGAGGATGCGGGTTCTGAGGTTGACGTCCTTCACGCGCAACTCGCTGAGTTCGCCCCAGCGGAGGCCGCTCTCGATCTCGGTTTCGGCGAGGAGGCGGAAGGTGCCTTCGGGGAGGGCGTTGTAGACGTCGTCGAACTGCTCCGGCGTGATGATCTCGAGGGGCTTGCGGACGACCGGGGGCGTGCGGACGCCGCGGCAGGGGTGGATGAAGGTGACCTGGTCGTCCATCGCCGTGGTGAAGATGGCGCTGAGGACGATCTTGTTGTAGCGGATGTTCACGGGCTTCATGCCCTGGTTCTTGAGGGCCGTGATCCATGCGCGGACGTGCTCGGGGAGGATGTCGATCATCCGCATCGAGCCAAACGTCGGCATGATGTTCCTGTAGATCGCGTAGGTGTAGCTCTCACGGGTGGTGGCCTCGACCTGGTGGTTCGGGAGCCAGACCTGCTCGACGTAATCCTTGAACCGCTGCTTTCCGCGGCCCGGGTCGCCGGTTCGTCCTCTTGAGACCTCCACCTCGGCTCGTTGCCATGCCTTGTCGGCTTCCCTTTTGTTGGAGTATGTCCCGGCTGACCGCAGGCGACCCTTGATGTCGACATAGCAGGCCGTGTAGCGGTACTTTCCGTTGTTGCCTTTGCGCTTCTTCGCGTATCCCACGAGGCGATCTCCCATGATCATCCGTCCGTGATTTGTCCGTGGACGGTGACGAACCGGCCATCCTTGTCCGTGAGCGATTGACACCGGAACCCGCCGTCCACCTGGGATTTTAACGCGAATCAGCTTTACCTGCATGACCCCCGAATGGCCATGTTTTGGCGTTCGGGACGAAGAGGTCGTGGGTTCAAATTCCGCGACCCCGATAAATAACGCCGTGCTGGAGGCCAATTCTTGTTAGGAGACCGGCCTCAATTTTAGTGCGACATTCGTCCGCGAACGCTGCCTCACTGGTGGCGATGGGCGGACGGTGTCCGTGAGTGAGAGACAACCGACTCGTCTGCCAGCGTTCAAACACGAACCCCGTTCACGCGCGCCGCCCACACGCTCATGACACCGAGCCACCCAGGACGGCCGGACCTCGTAACCGACCCGACATGGCCAGCTCACCAGGGCTGCGGACGAGTCCCTCGACAGGCATGACTCTCCCGAGTTCGTCGATCAGGGGGCCGCCATGAGCCCGCGGCCCCGGTCTGCTCGTACGGTTTGCCCGCCTCGCCCACGGCTGGACACAACGCGGCCTGGCCAACCGCCTCCATGCCCCCGCTCCACCATCTCCGGCCTGGAGACAAGCGTCCAAACTCTGGGAGACAAGATCGGCTACGTACGTCAGCGCGCTAGAGTCTGGCTGTTCCTCCAGTTCTGGTGCCCGCACCTGTACCCCAGGGCTGATGCGTTCTCATATTGCGAGACCGAGTAGCTGAAGGGCGTGGTCAGGGCGGT
Source organism: Spirillospora sp. NPDC048819 (assembly GCF_040650055.1). NCBI lineage: Bacteria > Bacillati > Actinomycetota > Actinomycetes > Streptosporangiales > Thermomonosporaceae > Spirillospora > Spirillospora sp. NPDC048819. The sequence continues at coordinate 167,064 of NZ_JBEZGN010000019.1, forward strand.
CGCGGTAGTGGTCGCAGGCTGCGGCGTGGTTGGTC